>NZ_JAEMTF010000152.1 GCF_016462415.1 Williamsia sp.
TCCAGACCGGCTCGGGCACCAGCTCGAACATGAACGCCAACGAGGTCATCGCCTCGATCGCGAAGGCCGCGGGCGTCGAGGTGCACCCCAACGACCACGTCAACATGTCGCAGTCGTCGAACGACACCTTTCCCACCGCAACCCATGTGGCCGCGACCGAGGCCGCGGCGACCGATCTGATCCCGGCGCTCGAGCACCTGCACGAGGCGCTCGCAGCCAAGGCAATCGAGTGGCGTGAGGTCGTCAAGTCCGGCCGCACGCACCTGATGGACGCCGTCCCGGTCACCCTGGGGCAGGAGTTCGGTGGCTACGCCCGTCAGATCGAGGCCGGTGTCGAGCGCGTGCAGGCCGCCCTGGTGCGCGTCGGCGAACTGCCGATCGGCGGTACCGCCGTCGGTACCGGGCTCAACGCGCCGGACGAGTTCGGCACCAAGGTCGTCGCCGATCTCGTCAAACAGACCGGTGTGGCGCACCTCTCGTTGGCCGTCGACAACTTCGAGGCGCAGGCCGCCCGTGACGGTCTCGTCGAGCTGTCCGGTGTGCTCAAGACCGTCGCGGTGTCGCTGACCAAGATCGCCAACGACGTCCGCTGGATGGGATCGGGGCCGTTGACCGGTCTCGGCGAGATCCGGCTCCCCGACCTGCAGCCGGGTAGTTCGATCATGCCCGGCAAGGTCAATCCCGTTCTTCCCGAGGCGGTCACGCAGGTCGCCGCGCAGGTCATCGGCAACGATGCCGCGGTCACCTGGGGCGGCGGCAACGGCGCCTTCGAGCTCAACGTCTACATCCCGATGATGGCCCGTAACGTGCTCGAGTCACTCAAGTTGCTGGCCAACGTCTCCCACCTGTTCGCCGACCGGTGCATCGCCGGGCTGGAGGCCAACGTCGACCATCTCAAGACCCTCGCCGAGAGCTCCCCGTCGATCGTGACGCCGCTCAACAGCGCGATCGGTTACGAGGAGGCCGCCGCCGTGGCCAAGCAGGCCCTCAAGGAGGGCAAGACGATTCGCCAGACGGTCATCGATCGGGGACTCATCGGCGACTCGCTGAGCGAGGCCGAACTCGACAATCGCCTCGACGTGCTGAAGATGGCCAACCTCGACCACAAGCGCTGAGCGCGGCGGGTTCACTCCCGCGACGACAATCCGCTCCCGCGACCGGGATTCCGGTCGCCGGACCGGATTTGTGTCGCGGGAGGACTCAGAGGAACATCGCCTCACTGCGGTAGCAGAGGAACGCGAGCAGTACGAAGACCACGGCACGCACGAGGTCGGCCTGCCTACCCTGCAGCCGTCCGGCCATGGATGTACCCACCGGGACGATGGCGACCGCGGTGATGGCGTACCCGGCGAACACCACCGGTCGGGCGGGCGGCGTACCGGTCACCCAGGCGACCAGACCGGTTGCGAGCCATGCGGTCACGGCCACCCACAGCATTGCGATGGGCACCGTGGACGGTGCCGCGGCGGGTCCGAGTACGGCCCGGCCGAGGAACCACAGCCCGAGCGCCATCGCCCATACGATCACCACGAGGGCAACCGTCTGGTTCATGCCTGCGACTGCGCCGCGGCCCGCGCGGCCCGGGCCTGGTTCTTGCGTCTGGTGGTCCCCCGTCGGAACAGCCACGTGGACACCCCGGTGATCATCAGCAGCAGTGGGGTGAGGCCGAAGAGGAACCACAGCGACCGCCACCACGGGTTGACCGAGACGCCGTAGTGCAGCATCGGCTGGGCCCACTGGTCGATGACCTCGTTCGAGACACTCGACGGGGTCCCACTCATCACCTTCACATCGGTCGCGTCGTGGGCGTCGACCCCGACCGAGCGATTGCCGTGATAGGTGGGACTGTGAGCCCACAGGTCGGCCTTCGACCCGTCGGGTCCGCGGTCGAGGAGGGTGAAGCCGTAGTGGCCATCCGTGTCCGCGGGCAGCGTCACCGCCGTGATCACCGAACCGGGGAACACCGCGGTCGCCGCCGCGGCAGCGGCGGCGAGGGTGATGTCGGGGCCGGCCTTCCCCGACGGTTCCATGTCGTAGGCGTCGTCGGCCACCGCGGTACCTCCGGTCGCCGAGTACCAGAGATCGGCGACGGCGGGGATCTCGAAGTTCATCCCGGTCAGGGCCCAGATGAGCAGGGCCGGCGCCGCGACGATGCCGATCACGTTGTGCAGGTCGTAGTCACGGGCGAATCGGCCCCGTCCCAGCCGCACGCGGAAGCCGTGGCGCCATTTACCGATTCCGGGCCACCACAGGGCGATGCCGCTGATCGCCAGGACCAACAGCAGCAGTCCGGTCCCGGCGAGAACCATTCCGCCCCATGTCATGTCCGCGGTCGCCCCGAATCCGGCCAGCGGGGACGCCTCCTCCAACCAGGGCAGGTATCCCGGGTAGGCCTCGCAGGTCAGACCACAGTCGTGCACGTTGACGAGAAATCCGATGACGCCGCCATAGATGTCGCCGTGACCGTTGATCGCGCCGGTTCCCGCGTCGACGTAGTAGGCCTCGTTGGAGGTCGGATCGTCGGAGAACAGAACGTACACACCGTCCTTCTCCGATGCGTACGTCGTCGCGAACCCCGGGTCGGCGGCGCGCACCGCGTCGAACGCCGCCGCGAAACCCACCGGTTCGGCCGTGGTCGATGCGAACAGGTCGGAGTTGGTGGCCTTCAGGAGCTCCGGCGCGTACACCAGCGAGGCGCCGGTGGTGCAGACCACCACCAGGATCATGCCGAGAACGAGCGAGGACCACCGATGGGCCAGCAGAACGCCTTTGCGAACAGGCCTACGGGTGCGCCGTTTTCGAGCGCGCGGTCTCGGCACACGGACGACAACGGGCTCGGTGAGGCCTGGCGGATCCAGGACGGCGTCGGACATAGTTGGTTAGGCTAGCATCACCTAACTCCACTCCCTGCCCTCCGAGGGAGGAACCCCTAACGACGCAGCAGATCGAACGTGGGCTTGAGCTTGTAGTCGTAGGTCAGCAGAGCCCCGAAACGGGTCTCCCGGTCGTTGAGTGTCCGGGGATCGTTCGAGTAGTCGCGAATGCTGTAGATGATGACCGGGCCCGCGTACGGGAGCCTCGCGATACGCGCAAGGCCTTCCTTGATCTGATCACGCTGCTGGATCGGCGTGTTGCCGCCGAAACGTGGCCCGTTGGTCGGGGCGCCGAATTCGGTGAACCAGATCTTTTTACCGGCATCGCCGTTGCGCACCATGATGTCGCGGACACGCGCGACATCGGAGAATGCGTTGAGCGGATCCTTCGCGAAACCGGAGGGGAAGACGTACGGATGCATCGCTGCGGCGTCGAAGTAGCGCTTCGCACCGAGACGGTAGATGTCCCGCATGAACTGCGGCGGGGAGTCACTGCCCAGCAACGGACTCAACCCGGCGGCGATGACGGTCGACCGCGGCTGGATGCGCTTGATGACGGGATAGGTCGCACGCAGCAGAGCGACGTAACGAGCCGGTTTGTTCGCCACCAACCCGAAGAACGCGGGAAGGTTCGGCTCGTTCCAGATCTCCCAGGTGCTGGAGCTACCGCGGTAACGCTGCACGGCCCGTGCGGCGAACGCGGAGAAGTCCGTCGCTCGCGCCGGCGGAGCCGTACGGAGGAGCCCACCTCCCTGCAGAAGCGGGGTGAAGGCGATGAGACCGATGACGGACAGACCGCGTTTGCGAGCCGCGTTCACCACCCGATCGGTCGGACCCCAGTTGTAGACGCCGGGGCTGGTCTCGATCGTGCTCCGGTCGATCAACACCCGGAACCACTTGGCGTTGGTCTGCGCGACCACGTTCATCTCACGGTCGATGTCGGCCTGCGACAGCGTCGTGATGAGCGCGCCCTCGGTGAATCCGTACCCCGCTGCCGGGACGACGGGCGCCGCCGACGCGGGGGGAACAGCCGAGAGTCCGAGAGTGACCGACAGGATCACGCCGGCAATGAGAGTTCGCAGAGAAAGCCGTGACATGCAGGACATTGTTACATCACCAGCGTGAATCCAGCGCATCGAAAGTGCACGGTCACGCGAAGGTCGATCGCTTCGTCCGGGATGTCAGGCCTGATTGGCGTTCAGGCCGATGGTGATGACCGGATCCTTGCTCGGGTCCAGCCATTTCAGTACGGACACCATCGTCGCCTTGTCCACCGCGACGCATCCCTGCGTCGGCGAGCCGTCGGTGACGTGCAGGAAGATGCCCGATGCGTACCCGGGACGGCGCTGCGGATTGTGGGCGATGTTGACCGCGTAGTCGTAGACGGGACCGCTGTCGTACAGGTTCTCGCTGTCCCCACCGGGGCTCGCCACCTGCCGGACGTGGGTGTTGTACGTCGGTGACGACGGGAACTCGTCCCACCAGTCCTGCCGGTCGGCCTGGAAGTACGGAAGCTTCGTGCCCGGGTTGGGCTGGCGACCGAAGGCCTGGTCGAACGCGAAGGTGCCCTCCGGCGTGCGCGGCACGTTGTCGCGCGGAGCACCGATCCCCTGCGAGCCGACGAATGCCTTGACCGGGCCGATGGTGGCCTTCCATGCGCCGTCGACCTTGTCCCATGCGGTCAGGGTGGCGGTGGTGTCCGACCGTGCGTCGGACATCACGGTGACCATCTGCGAAGTGCTGGGGAAATCCGCGGGTGACACGACGGTGGCCGCGTTCGCGGGCGCCAACCCCACAGCACCCGACAACGCGGCGACCATCACCACCCCGGCCGCAACAGCAGGAGACACCAGACGCCACTTGAACCACATACGTAACTCGAACACCACGAAAGTATGGCGCACGCCGGCCGGCAATCGGTCTCGACAGGGTCACAACCCTGCACTGAAATGATCACCGACCGGCGTGGTGTCGCGAGTCACGATTCCCTGCGGCGGAAGCTGTTTCGTTCGCCCGCTGTGACGCGTATCTCGCCCGCTCGCTACGCTCCCGGCGCGCTCAGCCACAACTCGCCCGCTCGCTACGCTCCCGGCGCGCTCAGCCACAACTCGCCCGCTCGCTACGCTCCCGGCGCGAACTCCTCCAGCATCTCCGTCACGAGCGCCGCGATCGGCGACCGCTCACTGCGGGTCAGCGTGATGTGGGCGAACAGCGGGTGCCCCTTCAGCTTCTCGATGACCGCCGCGACACCGTCGTGCCTGCCGACCCGGAGGTTGTCGCGCTGGGCGACATCGTGGGTGAGGACCACCCGCGAGCCGGAGCCCAGGCGCGAGAGCACGGTGAGCAGGACGTTGCGCTCGAGTGACTGCGCCTCGTCGACGATGACGAACGAGTCGTGCAGCGACCGGCCCCGGATGTGCGTGAGCGGTAGGACCTCCAACATCCCGCGGCTCAACACCTCCTCGATCACCTCGGTCGAGGCCAGCCCCTCGAGGGTGTCGAACACCGCCTGCGCCCAGGGGCCCATCTTGTCCGACTCGCTGCCGGGCAGGTATCCGAGGTTCTGGCCGCCGACGGCGTAGAGCGGACGGAACACGACGACCTTGCGCTGCGTGCGGCGCTCGAGGACCGCCTCGAGTCCGGCGCACAGGGCCAGCGCCGACTTGCCGGTGCCCGCCTTGCCGCCCATCGAGACGATCCCGACGCTCTCGTCGAGCAGCAGATCGAGCGCCACCCGCTGCTCCGCGGACCGTCCGCGCAGACCGAAGGCCTCCCGGTCGCCGCGGACCAACTGCACCTGCTTGTCGGCGTTGACCCGACCCAACGCACTCGATGTACCGCCGAGCAGCCGAACCCCGGTGTGGCACGGCAGTTCCCGGGCGACGTCGATGTCGGCAACACCCTCGGCGAACAACCGGTCGATGTCGGTGGAGTCCACCTCGACCTCGGTCATCCCCGCCCACCCCGACACGACCACGTCCTGGGCGTGGTACTCGTCGGCGGCCAGTCCCACCGCGCCCGCCTTCACCCGCAGTGGGGTGTCCTTGGACACCAGCACGACATCATTGCCCTCGGCCCGAAGGTTCAACGCGCAGGCCAGGATTCGCGAGTCGTTGGTGTCGGTGCGGAAGCCGGCGGGCAGGACCGCGGGGTCGGTGTGGTTCAGCTCGACCTGAACGGTCCCGTCGTCGTTGCCGATCGGGACGGGGAGATCGAGGCGCCCGTGTTCGATCCGCAGATCGTCGAGCATCCGCAACGACTCGCGCGCAAACCATCCGAGCTCGTGGTGGTGACGCTTGCCCTCGAGTTCGCTGATCACCACCAGCGGCAGGACGACGCGATGCTCGGCGAATCGCGTCACCGCCCACGGGTCGGACAGCAGCACGGAGGTGTCAAGGACATAAGTGCGTGTGGTCACGAAGGGCTCCTCGGCCGGCACGGCTCCCGTGCAAGCAGTTTCGACAGGACCGGGCCGGTACAGGGACCGGGGCCGGTCCCCTCGCGGTGTGTGACCAAACCACGAATAGAACCTCCCGGACGGACCACTTCCCCGCGATCCGTCATTCGCAAAGCTACGCCCGGAGGGCCCAGACTTCGCGACGTGAGACCCGCGTGTCCGTGAACAACGCGTAACGCGATGACTCACCGCGTTCGGTCGGTGTTCATCCGACGAGCCGGTCGCGATCCGAGTTCACGCGGGGGTCATCCGGACGCCCCCGCAGCGACCCGTTGCGGTCAACGCGGGCTGGTCGGCTGGGTCACCATGAGCCCTCGAATTCCCACGCCCTCGGTCGTCGTCGGCGACGACAAGACCATCCGGCACGGGGTGAACCGTCGCCGCTTCCTCACCTGGACCGGCGTCGCAGGCGCACTGGCCTTCACCCCCGGCCTGTTCGCCGACGCCGCTCCCCTGGCGACCGCGCCCTCGTCGGGCGACCATCTGTTCACCCTCGGGGTCGCGTCGGGAGATCCGCTGCCCGACGGCGTCGTGCTGTGGACACGACTCGCGTCGTCTCCGCTGGCCCGCGGCGGCGGGATGGGTTCGGCACCGGTGCCGGTCGAATGGGAACTCGCCGTCGACGAGAAGATGACGTCCGTCGTCCGGCGGGGACGCGTGATCGCGACCGCCGCCGACGGACACAGCGTGCACGTCGATGTCCGCGGGCTGGCGCCTGCGCGCGAGTACTTCTACCGGTTCCGCTCGGGAGCGCACATCTCCGACATCGGCCGAACCCGCACCGCCCCCGCGGCCGGGTCCCCACTGGCCGCGCTGACCTTCGCGTGGGCCTCCTGCCAGTCGTGGG
>NZ_JAEMTF010000153.1 GCF_016462415.1 Williamsia sp.
CCGATCGGACAGCGACACCCCTGCCCTGTCCACGGCCGAGGTCCCGTCCGACCCGTCGCAAGCGAGAACGCCCGACCCCTGGTGGGATCGGGCGTTCTCGGTGGTGCGTTCCCGCGCTGGGCGCGGGAGGGTGTCACATGTCGAGCAGTGTCACTTGTTGATCTTGGTGACGCGGCCGGCACCGACGGTGCGGCCACCCTCACGGATCGCGAAGCGCAGGCCCTCGTCCATGGCGACCGGCTGGATCAGCTTGACGCTCATCTCGGTGTTGTCACCGGGCATGACCATCTCGGTGCCCTCGGGCAGGGTCACGACGCCCGTCACGTCAGTCGTACGGAAGTAGAACTGGGGACGGTAGTTGTTGAAGAACGGGGTGTGGCGACCGCCCTCGTCCTTCGACAGGATGTACGCCTGGCCCTCGAACTCGGTGTGCGGGGTCGTGGTGCCGGGCTTGATGATGACCTGGCCACGCTCGACGTCCTCACGCTTGAGTCCACGCAGCAGCAGACCGGCGTTGTCGCCCGCCTCTGCCGAGTCGAGCAGCTTGTGGAACATCTCGATACCGGTGACGGTCGACTTGGTCGACTTCTCGCGGATGCCGACGATCTCGACGTCCTCGTTCACGTTGACCGAACCGCGCTCGACACGACCGGTGACGACGGTGCCACGACCGGTGATCGTGAAGACGTCCTCGACGGGCATGAGGAAGGGCTTCTCGGTCTCACGGACGGGGTCCGGAACCGAGTCGTCCACGGCCTGCATCAGCTCGGCGATCGACTCGCCCCACTTCTCGTCACCCTCGAGGGCCTTGAGAGCGGAGACCTTGACGACCGGCGCATCCTCGTCGAAGTCCTGGGCGGCCAGCAGTTCGCGGACCTCCATCTCGACGAGCTCGATGATCTCGTCGTCGTCGACCATGTCGGCCTTGTTGAGTGCGACCAGGATGTACGGCACGCCGACCTGGCGGGCCAGGAGCACGTGCTCGCGCGTCTGCGGCATCGGGCCATCGGTAGCTGCCACGACCAGGATTGCGCCGTCCATCTGAGCCGCGCCGGTGATCATGTTCTTGATGTAGTCGGCGTGACCCGGTGCATCGACGTGCGCGTAGTGACGCTTCTCGGTCTGGTACTCGACGTGGGAGATGTTGATCGTGATACCACGAGCCTTCTCCTCCGGCGCCTTGTCGATCTGATCGAACGCGAACGCGGCGTTGAGGTCCGGGTACTTGTCGTGCAGAACCTTCGTGATGGCCGCGGTCAGCGTGGTCTTGCCGTGGTCGACGTGACCGATCGTGCCGATGTTGACGTGCGGCTTGGTCCGCTCGAACTTCGCCTTACCCACTTGATGTCCTCCTGGACTGTCGTTGCGTCTGAGTCCTTCTCAGCCGCAAAGTTTTGGTTGATTGCTGTGTGCGCCGCGACGGTTGTCGCGACACGGGGCGAATTATTCGCCCGTCGCCTTCGCGATGATTTCCTTCGCCACGTTCGCCGGAACCTCAGCGTACGAGTCGAACACCATGGAGTAGTTCGCCCGACCCTGAGTCCTCGACCGGAGGTCTCCGATGTAGCCGAACATCTCCGACAGCGGGACCTGCGCCTTGACGATACGGGCACCGCTGCGCTCCTCCATGGCCTGGATCTGGCCACGGCGTGAGTTGAGGTCACCGATCACATCGCCCATGTAGTCCTCGGGCGTGATGACCTCGACGGCCATCAACGGTTCGAGGATGACGGGGCCGGCCATGCGGGCGGCCTCCTTCAGTGCCTGCGAACCGGCGATCTTGAACGCCATCTCCGAGGAGTCGACGTCGTGGTACTGGCCGTCGAGAAGCGTGAACTTCAGGTTGACCAGCGGGTAGCCGGCGAGCACGCCGTACTGCATGGCGTCCTGCGCACCGGCATCCACCGACGGGATGTACTCGCGCGGGACGCGACCACCGGAGACCGCGTTGACGAACTCGTAGGTCGCGCCGTCCTCGGCGTCGACCAGCGGCTCGAGCTTGACGATGACCTTGGCGAACTGGCCCGATCCACCCGTCTGCTTCTTGTGGGTGAAGTCGTGCTTCTCGACCGTCTTGCGGATGGTCTCGCGGTAGGCCACCTGCGGCTTGCCGACGTTGGCCTCGACCTTGAACTCGCGCTTCATGCGGTCGACCAGGATGTCGAGGTGCAGCTCGCCCATGCCGCCGATGACGGTCTGGCCGGTGTCCTCGTCCAGCTTCACCGAGAAGGTCGGATCCTCTTCGGCGAGCTTCTGGATCGCGGTGCCCAGCTTCTCCTGGTCGGACTTGGTCTTGGGCTCGATCGAGACCTGGATGACCGGGTCCGGGAAGGTCATGGACTCGAGGATGATCTGGTTCTGCGGATCGCAGAGCGTGTCACCCGTCGTCGTGTCCTTGAGGCCGATGACGGCGTAGATGTGACCGGCAGACGCGGTCGCGATCGCGTTCTCCTTGTTGGAGTGCATCTGGAAC
Source organism: Williamsia sp. (assembly GCF_016462415.1). GTDB lineage: Bacteria > Actinomycetota > Actinomycetes > Mycobacteriales > Mycobacteriaceae > Williamsia_A. Next base: position 2,474 of record NZ_JAEMTF010000153.1, read on the forward strand.
AGCTTGCCCAGACGCTCCTTCTTGCCCTTGGTCGAGTTGATGACCTGGGCACCGGAGTCGACCTTGCCCGAGTACACCCGGACGTAGGTCAGCTTGCCGAAGAAGGGGTGCGTCGCGATCTTGAACGCCAGCGCCGAGAACGGCTCGTCCGAGGACGGCCGACGCTCGATCAGCTTCTCCTCGTCGCCGACGGCGTGGCCGGTGACCGACTCGACGTCCAGCGGGGAGGGGAGGTAGTCGATGACGGCGTCGAGCATGGGCTGGACGCCCTTGTTCTTGAACGCCGAACCGCACAGCACCGGGTAGATCTCGGAGCTCACCGTCATCTTGCGGATGGCGGCCTTGATCTCGTCGATCGTCAGCGGCTCGCCGCCGAAGTGCTTCTCCAACAGGGCCTCGTCGGACTCGGCCACCGTCTCGAGGAGTTCTTCGCGGTACTGCTCAGCGCTCTCGAGCAGGTCCTCGGGGATGTCGATGGTCTCGTAGGACTCGCCGAGCTTGGTCTCGCCGCGCCAGACCTTGGCCTTCATCTCGACCAGGTCGACGATGCCCTCGAAGCCACCCTCGGAACCGATGGGCAGCTGGATGACCAGCGGCTTGGCGCCGAGGCGGTCCTTGATGGTCTGCACGGTGTAGTAGAAGTCCGCACCGAGCTTGTCCATCTTGTTGACGAAGCAGATACGCGGCACGTCGTACTTGTCGGCCTGACGCCACACCTGCTCGGACTGCGGCTCGACACCTTCTTTGCCGTCGAACACTGCGACAGCGCCGTCGAGGACGCGGAGCGAGCGCTCCACCTCGACGGTGAAGTCGACGTGACCGGGGGTGTCGATGATGTTGATCTGGTTGTCGTTCCAGAAGCAGGTGGTGGCAGCCGAGGTGATCGTGATGCCACGCTCCTGCTCCTGCTCCATCCAGTCCATGGTGGCTGCGCCGTCGTGGACCTCACCGATCTTGTACGAGATACCGGTGTAGAAGAGGATGCGCTCGGTGGTGGTGGTCTTGCCGGCATCGATGTGGGCCATGATGCCGATGTTGCGGACCTTGTTGAGGTCGGTCAGCACGTCCTGTGCCACTTATCTGCCTCGCTTTTTCGCGTAGAGATCTTCGGGATTGGTGGACGGCCCGACGGTGACCCGGGTGGATCACCGTCAGACCGCAGCTGTCACCAGCGGTAGTGCGCGAACGCCCGGTTGGCCTCAGCCATCTTGTGGGTGTCCTCACGGCGCTTGACTGCGGCACCGAGACCGTTGCTGGCGTCGAGCAGTTCGTTGGCCAGCCGCTCGACCATCGTCTTCTCGCGACGCTGCCGGCTGAACGTGACCAGCCAGCGGAGGGCGAGGGTGTTGGCGCGGTTGGGCTTGACCTCGATGGGCACCTGGTAGGTGGCACCACCGACGCGGCGGCTCTTGACCTCGAGGGCGGGCTTGACGTTGTCGAGCGCGCGCTTGAGCGTGATGACCGGATCGGTGCCGGTCTTCTCGCGAGCCTGCTCGAGCGCCTGGTAGACGATGCGCTCTGCGGTCGACTTCTTGCCGTCGAGGAGGATCTTGTTCACCAGCTGGGTGACCAGCGGCGAGCTGTAGACCGGGTCGTTGACGAGGGGGCGCTTCGGGGCGGGTCCTTTACGTGGCATCAGCCCTTCTCCTTCTTCGCGCCGTACTTGCTGCGTCCCTGCTTGCGGGCCTTGACGCCCTGGGTGTCGAGCGAGCCGCGGATGACCTTGTAACGCACACCCGGGAGGTCCTTCACACGACCACCGCGGACGAGCACCATCGAGTGCTCCTGCAGGTTGTGGCCTTCACCGGGGATGTAGGCGGTCACCTCGACCGAGCTGGTGAGGCGCACGCGGGCGACCTTACGCAGAGCGGAGTTCGGCTTCTTGGGGGTTGTCGTGTACACGCGAGTGCACACACCGCGGCGCTGCGGGCTGCCCTTGAGCGCTGCCGTCTTCTGCTTGGCAGGCTTGTCGTGGCGGCCCTTGCGGACCAGCTGGTTGATAGTTGGCACTGAAAGTCAATCCTCTGTGTTGGCGTTCGTGATGTGTCTCTGTGGTTGGTGCTCCGGACAGACATTCGGATCGATGAGATCCGAGGTCTCCACAGATCGCCCCATCAGGCCCGAAAGCGCTGATCAGTCGTTGTTTCGCTCCCCCACTACCGGGCGTGTCGGACACGTCGGCAGGTGGGTTGGCACCTCAGCTCGTCGCATACGATCGCAGTCGGGAATCCCGACGGCGAATGTGGGCATACGAACTCGCCCGGCAGTTGCCAGGCACCAGCGGTCAACTGTACCGACAGCGCCAGGTGAGGTCAAAAATCGCACGAGGCGTCGGCCGGCGTTCAGTTGAACGCCATGTCCAGGCCATCGATTCCCGGCTGCGCTGCGTGATCGGCGGCGACTAGTTAGTGCCACTAATGTCGTTGACGTGGACCTCCTCTTCTCCTCCCTTGCGGCCTACGGCCACACCTTTCCGCTGATCCCACTGGCGCGCGCCGCACAGCAGGGCGGCCACCGCGTCCACTGGGCGACCGGCGAGGGGATGCACCAGGTACTGCGCGAGCTCGGCTTCGCGACCGCGACCGCGGGCACGTCGATCGCCGACGCCTTCGAGCAGGTTGTCGCGGCGGACGCCTCGGTGTCGTCGACGGCCGAGCTCAAGGCGAACACCGCGGGACATCTCGACCTGATCCACCGGGCCTTCGGCGAGGTCATCCCCAGATCCTTCGCCACCGACCTCGCGCCGATCCTCGACCGGGTCCGCCCGGACGCGGTCATCGCCGAGGCAGGCAACTTCGGAGCCGTCGAGGCGGCGACGGCCGCCGGGATCCCGGTCGTCGTCCACGGCATCGGACGAGGGTTCGGGTTCGACCGTGACATCGCGGACGCGCCCCTGCTCGACATCTTCCCGACATCGCTGCAGGAGCCCGCCGTGGTGCAGCGCGTCGGCCGCATCCCGCTGCGCCCGACCGCTTTCGCACCCGACGGCCCCCTCCCCGCCGTCGTCACCGACGACTCCGATCTCCGACCCCTCGTCTACGTGACCCTCGGCACCGAGTTCGGCGACGCCGCGATCCTCGCGGCCGCGGTCACGTCGATCGCGTCGTTGGGCGTGCGCGTGTTGCTGGCGCTCGGACCGTCGGTGTCGCGCGAGGCGCTGGGCGTCGTCCCCGAGGCGGTACACGTGGCCGACTGGGTTCCGCAGGCGGCCGTGCTCCCCCACGCCTCGGCGATCGTCCACCACGGTGGGGCGGGGACCACATTGGCCGCCCTGGCCGCCGGACTGCCGCAGCTGGTGCTCCCCCAGGGGGCTGACCAGTTCCGCAACGCCGACGCCGTGGTCTCCGGTGGTCTCGGTCATCAGTTGGTCGGTGCCCAGACCACGCCGCTCGGCATCCGATCGGCGGTCGAGGAACTGCTCGACCCGGCCGCCCCCACCACCCGCACCTGCGCGGTGATGGTCGACGAGATCGAGGCCATGCCGTCGCCGGATGCCGTCGCGGCCGGCCTGCCCGACCTCGTTGCGCGGTGGTCGGACGCCGCCTCGGCCTAGCACTCGTCAGGCCGCGTCTCCGCGTCGAACCCACGAACCCGCGTCGTGCCCGGCGCGGATTCGTGAGATGGGCGCGGGTTCTGCACCCGCGGCACCGAATCGGTCCCCGCTGCGTCCGAGTGTGGTGAATTCATTCCCCACCGATCGTCACGGCCTCGTCCACCGCAGCATCGCGGTCCGATGCGGGTACACCGACGCACAGCTCGCCGGCGCCGTCGCCTCGGGCGAGCTCGTCCGCATCACGCGCGGCGTCTTCGCCCACCGCGCGGAACGGACACCCGAGCAGTGCCACCGCCTGATGGGTATCGCCACCGGATCGCCCGAGGGGTCGACTGTGGTGAGTCATCAGAGCGCGGCGACGATGCACCGACTCGCGATGCTCCGACCGCAGCTCCGACGCATCCATCTCACCGTAGGAGTCGGCGTGAAAGCGCATCGGACCGCGGTCCGCCACGAGCACGAGGCGCACCTGGCGGATCACGAGGTCACGACCGTCGACGGCGTGCTGGTCACGTCGCTCGAGCGCACGGCTGTCGACGTCGCCCGCACGACCAGCATGGGTTTTGCGGGGGCCCTCGCCGTCCTGGACTCGGCGTTGCGAATGGGCGCCGATCGGAGCGTGATGGCGGAAATGCTGCTGACCCCGCGGCGTGGTGTCGGCCAGGCCCGGCGTGCGCTGCACCACGCGGACGGCAACGCCGAGAACCCCGGCGAATCGTGGAGCCGAGCGCAGATGATCGACGCGGGTCTGCCGCCGGCGCGCCTGCAGCACGAATTCCTCTCGGCGACAGGTGCACTGATCGCACGAACCGATTTCGATTGGGCGGAACTCCTCGTCGGCGAATTCGACGGGATGGTCAAGTACCAGAAGCATCTACGGCCCGGAGAGACACCGTTCGACGCGATGCGTCGCGAGAAGGACCGCGAGGACGCGTTGCGCCGGGCGGGGATCATGGTCATCCGCTGGACCTGGAACGACCTGGAGCGTGGTCGCGTCGTGCCCGTGATCCGCGACTGGCTACTCAGGTTGCGACTCGTAGCCGCCTGAACCCGCGTCGAACTCACGAACCCGCGTCGTGCCCGGCGCGGATTCGTGAGTTGGGCG
>NZ_JAEMTF010000154.1 GCF_016462415.1 Williamsia sp.
TCGTGCTCGACCCCACCGACCGCAACACCGCCTTCATCTTCGGTGACGGCGCGGGCGCGGTGGTCGTCGGACCGAGCGAGGTCAACGGCATCTCCCCCACCGTGTGGGGCAGCGACGGTGAGAACGCCGAGGCGATCGGCCAGAGCTACGACATCATCGAGTACATGGACCGCGCCGAGGAGTTCCAATCGCGTGATCCGCAGACCGATCCGGTCGAGCGCATGGTCGTCACCATGCAGGGCTCGCGTGTGTTCCGGTGGGCGGCGATCACCCTGCCGAAGGCGTTGGCGTCGACGCTGGAGCAGTCCGGGGTCACCGCCGAGGACATCGAGGTGTTCGTCCCGCACCAGGCCAACGCGCGTATCAACGAGTTGATGCGCAAGAACCTGGGCCTGCCCGACGACCTGCCGATGGCCAACGACATCGAGAACACCGGTAACACGTCGGCGGCGTCCATCCCGCTGGCGATGGAGGAGATGCTGGCCACCGGCAAGGCCAAGGGCGGCCAGACCGCCCTGCTGCTCGGCTTCGGCGCCGGTCTCAGCTACGCCGGCCAGGTGGTCACCCTCCCCCCGGCACCGAAGATCACCAGCTTCTGAGGCGTCAGGGGTTCCGGAGCTGGGTCCACCTGTTGTCGGTCACAGTCTGCTAGGACTGTCTTTGTACACCTGCACGACATTGTTCGGCTGATCACATCCAGGGCCGGACGCTGCAGGCAACCAGAGGACGTCCCGCATGACCGTGATCGCCGAACGCACCGGCACCAAGAACATCGGAATCCTCGGGATCGGCGCCTATCGCCCGTCACGAGTCGTCACCAACGATGAGATCTGCGAGACGATCGACTCGTCCGACGAGTGGATCTACACGCGTACCGGGATCAGGACGCGCCGTTTCGCCGGTGTCGACGAGTCCGTCACCACCATGTCGGTGGACTGCGGACTCAAGGCGATCGCGAACGCGCTGCTCCAGCCGTCGGACATCGATGCGGTCATCATCGCGACCAACACACATCTGTTGCTGACCCCGGCCGCCGCCACCGACGTCGCCCACCGGATCGGTGCGACCGGTGTCCCCGCGTTCGACATCACTGCGGGCTGCGCCGGGTTCGGTCACGCGATGGCGGTGGCCGCCGATCTGATCCGCGGCGGAAGTGCCGGCCACGTCCTGGTCGTCGGTGCCGAGCAACTGTCGGTGGGCATCGACATGACCGACCGCGGCAACTGCTTCATCTTCGGCGACGGTGCCGGCGCCGTCGTCCTCGGACCGGCGCAGGAGCAGGGCGTCGGGCCCGTCGTGTGGGGCAGCGACGGTTCGCAGTACAACGCGATCAAGCAGGACGTCGACTGGGCGACCTTCCTCCGCGGCGACCGCGAGCAACAGCCCTTCCTGCGCATGGAGGGCACCGCGGTGTTCCGCTGGGCGGCGTTCGAGATGGGCAAGGCGGCGCAGCGTGCCCTCGAGGCCGCGAAGATCGGTGCCGAGGACCTCGACGTGTTCATCCCGCACCAGGCCAACGCCCGCATCAACGACCTGCTGGCCAAGAACCTCCATCTCCGGGAGGGCACCCCGGTGGCCAAGGACATCGAGTTCACCGGCAACACCTCGGCCGCCTCGATCCCTCTCGCGATGGAGAACATGCTGTCGACCGGGGAGGCCAAGCCCGGCCAGACCGCCCTGCTGCTCGGCTACGGCGCCGGCCTCAGCTATGCCGCCCAGGTGGTGACCCTTCCCCCGGTCCCCTTCGAGTAGCTCGATCCGTAGCAGTTCGCGTCGCTGCGCGATACGAACTGCTACAAACTCGGTTTTTGGTCTGACCTGCGCGTTGAGTAGCCTCGACAGGTGAGTTCCAGTCCCGACACCGTCGCCCGTGAGGTCGCCCGTCGTCGAACCTTCGCCATCATCTCCCACCCCGACGCCGGCAAGTCCACGATGACCGAGGCGTTGGCGCTGCACGCGCGGATGATCTCCGAGGCCGGGGCCATCCATGGCAAGGCCGGACGCAAGTCGACCGTGTCGGACTGGATGGAGATGGAGAAGGCCCGCGGTATCTCGGTGAGTTCGACTGCGCTGCAGTTCAATTACGAGGGCAACGTCATCAACCTCGTCGACACCCCCGGCCACGCCGACTTCTCCGAGGACACCTACCGGGTGCTCACCGCGGTCGACGCCGCGGTGATGCTCATCGACGCGGCCAAGGGTCTCGAGCCCCAGACGCTCAAGCTGTTCCAGGTGTGTCGCCATCGCGGCGTGCCGGTGATCACCGTGATCAACAAGTGGGACCGGCCCGGCCGCTCCCCACTCGAGTTGATCGACGAGATCAGCGAACGTATCGGCCTCACTCCCACCCCGCTGTTCTTCCCCGTCGGAATCGCCGGCGATTTCCGCGGTGTCCTCGACCGCCGCACCGGCGAGTACGTCCGCTTCACCCGCACCGCGGGTGGCGCCACCATCGCGCCCGAGGAGTTGCTCGACGCCGAGCACGCGGCGCAGCGTGAGGGCAGCGAATGGGAGGCCGCGGTCGAGGAGAGCGACCTGCTCTCGGAGATGGGCCAGGACCACGACGAGGAACTGTTCCTCGCGGGTGAGACCTCGCCGATGATCTTCGCCTCCGCAGCACTGAATTTCGGTGTGCGACAGCTGCTCGAGGCACTCGTCGAGCTCGCGCCACCTCCCACCGGCCGCGAGGGCATCGACCACCACGAACGCGAGGTCACCGACCCGTTCAGCGCCGTGGTGTTCAAGGTGCAGGCAGGGATGGACTCGTCGCACCGGGATCGCCTGGCGTACATGCGAATCGTCTCCGGTGAGTTCGAACGCGGCATGGTCGTCACCCACGCCCAGACGGGTAAACCGTTCACCACCAAATACGCCCAGGCCGTGTTCGGCCGGGACCGCTCCACCGTCGACACCGCCTACCCCGGCGACGTGGTGGGCCTGGTCAACGCGATGGCCCTGGCCCCCGGGGACACGCTCTACACCGACGAACTGGTGCAGTACCCGCCGATCCCGTCGTTCGCACCCGAGCACTTCGCCGTTCTGCGCGCCGAGAGTGCGGGCAAGTACAAGCAGTTCCGCAAGGCGATGGACCAACTCGACTCAGAGGGCGTGGTCCAGGTACTCCGCAACGAGGTGCGCGGTGACGCGTCACCCGTGCTCGCCGCGGTCGGGCCGATGCAGTTCGAGGTCGTCACCGCCCGGATGAAGACCGAGTTCGGCGTCGAGACCTCCGTGCAGAACCTCCCGTACGGTCTCGCCCGGCGCACCGACGCCGAGAGCGCCGAGGAACTGGGCCGTCAGCGCGGGGTCGAGGTGTTCACCCGCACCGACGGCGCGATCCTCGCCCTGGTCAGCGACAAGTGGCGACTGCAGTACATCGAGAAGGAACATCCGAAGCTGACTCTGGAACCCCTTGTCGCGGCAGCGGATTGACGTACTCGCGATTGCCGTTCTCGCGCTGGTCGCCGGCTTGTCGGCGGGCTGCGGGTCGTCGAACCTGAGCCTGTCACGATCGCCGACCACGTCGAGTGCACCCAGCGCGCAAGCATCGTCGAGCGGCCGCACCGACGACCGCGTCGCCGATGAGCGCTGCGACGAGAGGCCTCCGGCGGGACAGCTCACCCAGGCTCCCGGCGGGCTGTCTTTCCGCTCCGGCCGCGTACTCATCGACGTGCAGGAACCTGCCGCCGTCGGCGCCCCCGGCGATGTCGCCGATCCCGACGCCGACGACCCGCCGGGTGGAGGGTGCCACTCGTTTCCCAAGTGGGGCAACGACAACCCATTGGCCCCCCCGGACAGCGCGTTGTTCGTGTTCAAGAGCGCGGGGAGCAACGGCGTACAGATCGAGGCGCCGATCAGTGAATTGGTGTCCCGTAAAGACGTGACCGCGCAGATCGGTGTCGTCGCCGAGGGCAGGTACTTTCAGGCCATCTCGTGCGCGCTGACGATGACCTCGTTCACCGAGGACAGCGCCGCGGGGTCGTTCACGTGCCCCGACGCCGTTCTCGTGCAGGCGAACCCGTTCCTACCCGATGACTCCGTCGACCCGACGGATCAAGTACCCGAGACGGAGGTGCCCACCACACCCCTGCCGCCGATCGGGATACCGGGAACCGTTGCCCCCGATGCCGCGTCGACCGCGGTGTTGTCGGGGTGGTTCGAACTCAGCCGTTGACGTCTCAGATCCTGACGACGCCTCAGATGCTGCCGACGATCCGCTCGACCTCGGCCGGGTCGACGTCGTCGACCGTTGCGGGCGAGAACGCCGGGTTGCGGTCCTTGTCGACGAGGACCGCCCGAACCCCCTCGGCGAAATCAGGGGTCGCACAGATTCGTTCTGCGGCATGGAGTTCTCGCTCGAAACACTGATCGAGCAGCGACGAATCCCCGATCTCGATCAGCCGGGCCGCCACCATCAGACTGGTCGGTGACGCCGACTCCATCAACGTCACCATCTGCTGGGCCCACTGCGCCTGCTGCTCCGACGCACTCGACGCCGCACCGCGCAGGCCGCCCAGGATCGCGGGAACCGAACTGTCGGCGAAGTACTCGGCGATGTTCTTCAACGGGATCTCGGTCGGGGCAGGGGCCGACGAGGTCAGGACCTCCACCAGCGGGGCGCCCGAACGGATCGCGGTGGCCACCTCGGCGAGGCCGTCGGACGGGACATGATGTGTCGCGAGGCCGACCGTGACGGCATCGGTACCGGTGATTCGAGCGCCGGTGAGCCCCAACCACATTCCGACACCCGCGGGCAGGCGCGGCAGGAAATAGGTCGCACCGATGTCGGGGAAGAATCCGATCGCCGTCTCCGGCATCGCCATGACGGCCTTGTCGGTGACGACCCGCACCTCGCCGTGCACGCTGATCCCGAGGCCTCCGCCCATCGCGGCGCCGTCGATCAACGTGACGTAGGGCTTGGGGTAGTCGGCGATCAGCTGATCGAGGGTGTACTCCGAGGCGAAGTAGTGGCTGATCGCCGCGGCGTCACCGTCGACCGCGTTCTCCCGGATCGCGCGGATGTCACCGCCGGCACAGAACGCCCGGTCCGATGCCGACGTCACGAGCACAGTCGCCACCGACGGATCGTCGGCCCAGCGGGTGAGCACCTCGTGCATGTCGTCGATCATCGACTGATCGAGGGCGTTGAGCGCCCGTGGCCGATCGAGGATGATCTCGCCGACTCCGTTGGCCACCGAGGTCTGAATGTAGGACATGCAAGTACCGTACTATCCCCACTCTTCGGCGAGTTCCATCCATTCGACCTCGGCGGTCTCCTTCTCGGCCACGACGGCGGTCAACTCCGCGTCGAGTTCGCGTAGGCGTTGCGAGTCGGTGGCGGACTCGGCCAACAGGGCGTGCAGCTCGGTCTCGCGAGCATCGAACTTCGCGATCTGCCGCTCGAGTCGCTTCATCGCCTTCTGCGCGTCACGCTCGGCGCCGGCATCGCGAACCGGTGCGGCCACCGCGCCGTCGGAGCGTCCCGCGACCGACGACACCGGAGTGCTGTTGTCGCCCTGTCGTGCTCGTCGCTGGAGGTAGGACTCGATGCCGCCGGGCAGGTTCGTCAGTCCACCGTCGCCGAACAGCGCCCAGGTGCTGTCACAGATCCGCTCGATCAGGTAGCGGTCGTGGCTGATGACCACCATCGTCCCGGCCCATCCGTCGAGGATGTCCTCGAGTTGCTGGAGGGTGTCGATGTCGAGGTCGTTGGTGGGCTCGTCGAGCAGCAGCACGTTGGGCTGCGCCATCAGCACACGGGTCAGCTGCAGCCGACGGCGCTCGCCACCGGAGAGATCGCCGACCGGCGTCCGCTGACGAGCCGGCGAGAAGCCCAGCCGCTCGGCGAGCTGGCCCGCCGAGATCTCCTTCTCCTGCTTGGTTCCCGCGCCGATCGTGATGCGACCGGCGACGTCCTCGACCGCCTCCAGCACGCGCATGTCGGTGGGCAGGTCGTCGAGTTCCTGTCGCAGCCAGCCGATGGACACCGTGGTGCCCTCCTTGCGGCGGCCCGGTTCGACGGGCACCTCACCGGCGAGCGCGCGCAGCAGCGTCGTCTTGCCGGAACCGTTGATACCGACCAGACCGATCCGCTCGCCGGGCTGCAGACGCCACGTGAGGTCCTCGACGAGCACACGGTCGTCCGGGGTGCGCAGGGTGGCGTCCTCGAGTTCGATGACGACGCGGCCGAGTCGACGTTTCGCGAAGGACGACAACGCGACGCTGTCACGGACCGGGGGCACGTCGGCGATGAGCTTCTCGGCGGCCTCGATGCGGTACTTGGGCTTGGATGTCCGGGCCGGCGGGCCGCGACGCAGCCAGGCGAGTTCTTTGCGGGCGAGGTTACGGCGACGCTCCTCGGCGGCGTCGGCGAGACGCCCCCGCTCGGCGCGTGCGTAGATCCAGTCGTTGTATCCGCCCTCGTACTCGGTGACCGAGCCGTGCGCGACCTCCCACGTACGGGTGGCGACCGTGTCGAGGAACCACCGATCGTGGGTGACGACCACCAGCGCGCTGCGACGGTTGATGACGTGATCGGCCAGCCACTGGACGCCCTCGACGTCGAGGTGGTTGGTGGGCTCGTCGAGGATCAGCAGGTCGAGATCCTGCACGAGCGCGGCGGCCAGGGCGACGCGACGACGCTGTCCGCCGGAGAGCTCCTCGACGCTGCGGTCGAGTCCGCCGTCGAGGCGGTCGATCCCGATGCCGGCGAGCACCGCGCGCACGCGCGCGTCGGACGCCCATTCGTGTTCGGGGATGTCAAGCGGGCCGAGCACGACGTCGCCGACGGTCGATCCGGGCGGCAACACGCCGCGCTGGGTGACGACGGCCATCCGCAGTCCGCCGACCCGCGACACCCGGCCGGAGTCCGGCTCGGTGAGGCCGGCGAGGATCTCGAGCATGGTGGTCTTGCCGCCGCCGTTGAGGCCGACAACGCCGATGCGTTGGCCTTCCTGCACACCGAGACTCACCGACTCCAGCAGCGGGGCGATGCCGAAGCTCTTGCTGATCTTCTCGGCGTTGACGAGGTTTACCATCGGGTCCTGTCGTTCGGGGTGGGGCGTGGGGGCAGGAGG
>NZ_JAEMTF010000008.1 GCF_016462415.1 Williamsia sp.
GTGCCGCCGAGCTGAACGGATCGGCCAAGATGCTCAACGGCGTCACGAAGCCGGCCGTCACATGATCGCCGCGTTGTTCGTGCTGGCGTTGCTGGGGTGGGGGTGCTGGTGGCTGCACCACGCGGTACGTGCAAAGATCGCGGCCTCGGCCACCGAAGCGGTTGGCCTGGGCGGCAAATCACGCACTCGTGGAATGGAGGACAACTCAGATGCTTGGCCCTCCCGCGGACCCTGGAGCGCGTTGGACGACATTCAACTCATCCGCATGCTCACCGACGCAGCGCCTGCTGTACCGCCGGCTCAGGACTCGACCGAAGCACCTGGGCCGTAGCCGTGAACCGGTCGCGCGCGCGTGACTGTCTGCTGGTGCTGCTGTGGTTCGGTGCGGCATCAGCGGTGATCGGCGGAATCCTCGGCGTAGTGTTCAACGGTGCGGGCCTACCCCTGGAGTATTTGAAGGGCACCCCGTTCGACAGCTACGTGGGACCGGGGCTGATCTTGGGGTTCGTGGTCGGCGGCACTCAACTGGCGGCTGCGATCACCGCGCACAACCGCCACTCGAACAACGCAGTTCTCACTGCCATCGCCGGCTTCGGGATGATGATCTGGATCTTCGCCGAGCTTGCGATCCTCGGAGAGTTCTCCTGGCTCCAAGTGGTCTACTTCGGCCTCGGTACCTGCGAAGTCATCCTCACCCTGGTCCTTCTGAACTCTCGGAAAGACCATCACAAGCACGCCGTCTAACGCCGCCACGTCACCTGGTAAAACTCGGCCGGCTCAGCAATGCAACTGGCCCATGCCTCACGACGCAGCTCCCGAGCGTTCTCCGGTGATGGATTCGCGGAGGCCGGTGGCGGCGATCTCGTAGCCGGGCTTGCTTCGCAGTGAATGTTGCTTGGCGTCCGGGTCCAATCAGGTTACGTGACTGCGCTACCCACGAGGGGCCGATGAGATATGTTGCGGCCATCGCGATCACGCCGCCGACAGTTACCCGCAGTACGGCCCTGACGCGGTCCGCATCCCCTATCCGGGCGCTGAGGCAACCGATCAGCGCCAATGCTCCTGCCACGACCTGCGATGACGCACGCGCCGTCGACCTCTCTGGTCCTTTCGGCGAGATCCACTCTGCCCCGTGGGTTACTGCTCACCGCAGTGGCGACTGCGTCCATCGCCACCGTCGCACTCGGCACATTGACCGGCCTGGCCTTTGCGATCCCCTGCACCGTACTGCTGTTAGGAGCCGTGCTGGTCGCAGTGATCGGGCTCGCGGCACTCACGATCTGAGGACAGATATAAGACTCCTGGTGCTCAACGCGTCTCGGCACGGCGGTCGAGTCCCCTGAGTGCGAGTCCAAAGACACTAGGCGGCCGCCAATTGAACGACGACCATCGGATCAGAGCGGGCCTATGGTGCACGCTCATGAGAGGACAAACATCATGACCATTGCAACTCCCATATTCACCGACACCCACATCCAGTCCGCGGTTCAGGACGAACTCACCTGGACGCCCGAGGTCGATGCCCCTGGTATCGGGGTGGCGGTCGACGACGGGGTTGTGTCCCTGTCCGGTGAGGTCGGCGGGTACGTGACCCGAGCGAACGCCAGGCGTGCTGCGCTGCGAGTCCGCGGTGTGACGGCCATCGTCGACGACATGACCGTTCACCCCGGTTGGGGTGACTCGGTCACCGAGCACGACGTCGCCAAGGAGGTCGAACATGCGCTGATGTGGGCCGGAAGCGTCCCCGATTCGGTGCAGGCCGAGATCCGTGGTCACGACGTCACCCTGACCGGTGCGGTGAGTTGGAACTTCCAGCGCGCCGCTGCCGGACGAGTCGTCGAGCACCTCAAAGGTGTCGACTATGTCGCCAACCTGATCACCTTGACCCCGCGGGTGTCGGTACCGGATACAGAGAAGCGGATCCGGCACGCGATCACCCGTAATGCGCAGATCGACGCCAACGCGATCACGGTTGCGGTCTCGGGCAACGCGGTCACCCTCACCGGAACCGTGCGGTCCTGGGCGGAGCGTCGCGAAGCAGAGCGGGCAGCCTGGGCATCGCCACATGTGTCCGAGGTGCACGACCGCATGACGGTGCGCCCGCTCAACTGATCACCGATCCGCCTGCTGGGTGCGCGCTCTGGCGCACCCCGCAGGGGATCGCGAGTTGTCGATGATCCGGAATCCGTCTGGAGGTGCACGATGTCGTCAACCGCGACGAACATGATGGACGCGTGGGCTGTTCGTGGTCCCGGCCCGATCGAATCGTCCCCGTTGATCTTCGAACGCAAGCCGGTGCCGCACCCGGAACCGCACGATCTTCTGGTGCGAGTGCACGCTTGCGGAGTGTGTCGTACCGATCTGCACGTCAGTGAAGGGGATCTGGCACCACACCGGTCCCGCGTCACCCCCGGGCACGAGATCGTCGGAACCGTGGTGGGACTCGGTTCGCGGGTGACGGGTCACTCGGTCGGCGACAAGGTCGGGGTGGCCTGGCTGCGTGAGACCTGTGGTGTCTGTCGATACTGCATGCGGGGTGACGAGAACCTGTGTCCTCGTTCGAAGTTCACCGGATGGGACAGCGATGGCGGATACGCCGAGTACACCACCGTGCCGGCGCGGTTCGCCTATCGGTTGCCGGCGGGGTACAGCGACACCGAGCTGGCGCCGCTCCTGTGCGCGGGCATCATCGGTTACCGAGCACTGTCACGCGCCGCCCTTCCCGCGGGTGGGCGGCTCGGAATATACGGTTTCGGTGGCAGCGCACACCTCACCGCGCAGGTCGCGATCTGTCAGGGCGCCACCGTTCACGTGATGACCCGTGGAGCTCGGGCGCAACAGTTTGCACTCGACCTCGGCACGTCGTCGGCGACGGGAGCATATGACGCGCCGCCGGAGGCGTTGGACAGCGCCATCCTTTTCGCGCCGGTCGGTGAGCTGGTACCCGTCGCGCTGCGGGCACTCGACCGCGGCGGGGTCCTCGCCATTGCGGGAATTCATCTCAGCGATGTCCCCCGGTTGAACTACGAGCACGAGATGTTCTACGAGAAAGAGATCCGCAGTGTCACGGCGAACACCCGAGCGGACGGGGAGGCATTCTTACGTTTCGCTGCGGACCACCATCTCCAGGTCACAATGCGTCGGTACCGGTTGGAGCAGGCGCAAACGGTTCTTCAAGACCTCAAGGCCGGCCGATTCGATGGCGCCGCGGTGTTGACGAACTGCGACTAGCGAACGGCGCGTTCGCACGTGCCGCTTGAGCGTGGGCAACGAGTTCCGGAGACGACCATCATCGAGACGTCGCCTCCGCCGGTACGGGCGGCACCACACCCTGCGACGATCGCGCCCTGCGATGTGAAGACCGACGGCGGGGTCGTTGTGTGAGACGCTCAGTCGGGTCATCGGTCACGCACGCCGCCGACCCATCTCGAGATCCTCTGAGGGCCGGTCGAGGATGGTCGTCCCCGATCGGCCGGCGAGTACCCCCTCTGCGTCTGTCAACGCTCCTATCGATGCGGATCTGCCGGTGGCGCGCACGAAGTCGATGCATGCTCGGACCTTGGGTCCCATGGACCCGACGGCGAAGTTCTTGAGATGGAGTTCGTCGGTGTACACCCGGTCGAGCGGCGACGAATGGGCGGTTCCGAACCTGTCGACCACAGCGGGGACGTCGGTCAGCACGAGTAGGTGGTCGGCGCGGATCGCCTCCGCGAGCACCGTTGCCGTGAGGTCCTTGTCAACAACGGCTTCCACGCCGCGCAACCGGCCGGAGGCCTCCTCGACGACAGGTGCTCCGCCTCCGCCGCCGCATATCACCACGCAGCCGGACTCGATCAGCACGTCGATCGTGGTTTGTTCGATCAGTCGGATCGGACGCGGCGAGGGGACCACCCGTCGCCATGAGGCGGTGTCTGCGGCAACCGTCCATCCGTGCTCGCGTGACAGGGCTCGTGCCCGGGCCTCGGTGTAAACCGGTCCGATCGGCTTGCTGGGGTCGGCGAACGAGGCGTCGGCGGCGTCCACGACGGTTTGTGTCGTGATGTTGGCAATCTGTTTCGTCACCCCGGCATTGTGAAGAGACTGCGACAACCAGTACCCGATCATCCCCTGTGTTTGCGCGCCGAGAACGTCCAGCGGATAGGGGTGCGACAATGTTTCGTCGGCATCGCTCTCCAGGGCGAGAAGTCCCACCTGCGGCCCGTTTCCGTGACACAGGACCACCTCGTGGTCACGTGCGAGCGGTGCAAGAGCCGCAGCTGCGGAGCGGATGTGACCGAGCTGAACGGATGCGTCTGGCTTCTCGCCACGTTCCAGCAGAGCATTTCCGCCGATGGCCACGACAAGGCGCACGTCAGTCAGCCAACGCATTCACGAGCACGGCACGGATGGTGTGCATCCGATTCTCGGCCTGATCGAAGACCACCGACGCGGGCGAGGTGAAGACCTCGTCGGTGACCTCGGCGCCGTCCAGATCGAACTGATCGAACAGACGCCGCCCCAACGCCGTACTGCGATCGTGTACCGAAGGGAGGCAGTGCAAGAACTTGACGTCGGGGTTGTGTGACGACTTCAGCACCGCCGCGGTGACCCGGTAGGGCAGCAGGAGCGGAACACGCTGTGCCCAGTGCTCGTCGGTCTCACCCATGCTCACCCACACGTCGGTGTACACGAAGTCGACCCCATCGACCGCGGTGGAGAGGTCGTCCGTGACGAGAAGTCGTGCACCGCTCGTCGCTGCGAGATCGTTCGCGATCTGGACCACGTCGTCTGGGGGCCACAGCTGCCTCGGAGCGGCGATGCGGACGTCCAGACCGAGAAGCGCTCCGGTGACCAGCAGCGACCTCGCGACGTTGTTCCGCCCGTCGCCGGTGAAGCACACAGCGATGGACTCGATGGGGCCCCGGTGATTCTCCACCATGGTCATCACGTCGGCGAGCATCTGGGTGGGGTGCCATTGGTCTGTCAGTCCGTTCCAGACGGGAACGCCGGAGAACTCGGCCAGCTGGTCCACGGTGTGCTGGTCGAAGCCGCGAAACTCGATGCCGTCGAACATCCTTCCGAGGACGCGTGCCGTGTCCGGAACCGATTCATCCTTCCCGAGGTGTGAGCCTGCCGGGTCGAGGTAGGTCACGTGTGCCCCCTCGTCGTGCGCGGCAACTTCGAAGGCGCACCGTGTGCGTGTAGAACTCTTCTCGAAGATCAGAGCGACGTTCTTGCCGATGAGCCGTCGGCATCGGGTGCCGGCGCGACGATCGTTCTTGAGCGCCCGGGCATGCTCGACGAGCGAAAGAAACTCGGCCTTGGAGAGATCGGATTCCTTGAGCAATGACCCGCGAACCCGTGTCCCGGACATCTCAGATCCCATCGCGCTGGATCGGACAGGTCATGCATCGCGCCCCGCCGCGACCGCGTCCGAGTTCGTTGCCGACGATGCCGACGACATCGATACCGTTCTCGCGCAGCATGTTGTTCGTGATGGTGTTGCGTTCGTAGCCGATCACGATTCCAGGAGATACTGCCAGGAAGTTGTTGGCGTCGTCCCACTGCTCGCGTTGCGCGGAACGAACGTCCTCATCCGCGGAGAGAACCTTGATCTTGTCGAGTCCGAGAGCGTCGGTGATGACCTCGAACAGGTCGGACCGTTCCTCGACGTGGAGGCCTCCGGTGTCGTGCTCGACCATCTCTTCGGGATCGGCCGCGGTGATGACCCACGGCCGCAGGGATGCAGGATCGAGATACGGGTAACGGATGAACGTGTCGCGGTCGAGCATGGTGAGCACGGTGTCGAGGTGCATGAAAGCATGCGACTTCGGCAGCTGCACGGCGATCACGGTCGTGGCCTGTCTGCTTCGGAACAGTTCGCGCGCAACGATTTCGACCCCCATGGGCGTGGTCCGTTCCCCCATCCCGATCAGCACGACCCCTCGGCCGAGGACGTGGATGTCGCCACCCTCGAGAGTGGCCGGCTGGTGGGAGACGTCGTCGTCGCCGTAATAGGTGGCGAACGTCTCGCGCGTGAACAAGGGGTGGAATCGGTAGATTGCGCGGCTGTGCAGCGCTTCTCGCCGTCGCGGCGCCTTGGCCATCGGATTCACCGTCACCCCGCCGTAGATCCACGCCGAGTTGTCTCGCGGGAACAGGGTGTTCGGTAGGGGCGGGAGGACGAAGTCGTCGAGTTCGAGCGTGTCCCAGCGCAGGCTGCCGACATGCAGAGGGGACAGGTCGGAGCGGGTGATGCCACCGACCAGCAGACTTGCCAGGTCGGCCGGGTCACTCGCGTCTGCCAGTTCACGCAAGGGGCCGGCCAGTGTGGGCCCGACCTGTTCGGGAGTGCAGGTGCGGTCGAGAACGAACGCACGCGCCTCGTCGTTGGCCAGGATCTCGCTGAACAGCGTGGTGAAGTAGTGCACTTCGACGCCGTGGGAGCGGAGTTTGTCGGCGAATGCATCGTGCTCGGCGTGTGCACTCTCGGCCCAGAGCACGTCGTCGAACAGCAGCTCGTCGCAGTTGTCGGGGGTCAGCCGCGACAGTTCCAGGCCCGGGCGATGGATGATCGCCTGGCGTAGTTGCCCTACTTCTGAATGGACTCCGAACGAGTTGTTCACTGTCATCTCCTGCGTGGTGGTGTCGTTGACTCGATCCTGCTGGTCGGCGCTCGTGCCGGACAGGGCACAACGTCCCCGAATCGCAGGGATGTGCTCAGACGATTCGACGGCCCCTCACAAAGCCGTCCGGGCTTGTTTCTGTCTCTTAATGAAACGAACGAGTTCATCGGCGCCCCAAACGATGAAGGGGAACGGGAGCACGACGGCCAACTGGGCCGGCTGCAGAGCGGCGGTCCCGAACACGGCCTGCAGAGGCGACGCGTAGACGACTGCTGCAGTGAAGACGAGTTCGAACGCTATCCCCCAGAGCAGAGGACGATTGCTCCACAAGCCGATGTGCCACAGTGAGGCATGGTCGGTACGCGCCGCGAAGGCAGTACCGATCTGGCATGCCACGATGCCGACAAAGGTGATGGTCGTCGCCTGCAGGTATGCGTGATGCAGGGCCGTCCCTGATCCTGTCGGGTCGCCCCAACTCCAGCCGGCGCACCACAGCGTGACGAAGAAGCCCGTCATCACCAGGACAGCCGAGACCAGGCCCAGCAGTAGCCAGGCGCGGATCAGCAATGCTCGGTGGATGATTCCCGCGCTGCGTGATCGCGGCGGGCGGTCCATCAATCCGGGCTCTGGTTGTTCCCTCCCCAGCGCGAGTGCAGGGATCGTCTCGGTGCCGAGATCGATCGCGAGGATCTGCAGAACGGTCAGAGGCAGGGGCACCGCGCCCCCACTCAGCGCGAAGATGAGGAACGGGACGACTTCGGGGACTGCGTGCGCGAAGATGTAGAGGACGAACTTTCGGACGTTGTCGTACACCTGCCGTCCGGCGCTGACAGCGGAGACGATGGTCGCGAAGTCGTCGTCGGTGAGCACGACGGTGGCCGCCTCGCGAGCCACATCTGTGCCCGATTTACCCATGGCGATGCCGATGTCGGCGTGGCGGAGCGCCGGAGCGTCGTTGACCCCGTCGCCGGTCATCGCCACGACGTGTCCACGGGCCTGAAATCCCCTGGCGATCCTTAGTTTGGCCTCAGGTGAGACGCGGGCGAAGATGATCTCCTGTTCGCGAGACATCACCGCCTCGAGCTCCGCGTCGGTCATTTTGTCGAGCTCGTCACCGTCGACGATCGTGCTACCCGAGACGCCGATGCCCACCTGCCGGGCTATCTCCGTTGCGGTCAGCCCGTTGTCCCCGGTGACGACGTGAATGCGTATGCCCGCTCGGTGGGCATCGGCCACGGCCTCTGCGACGCCGGCGCGCGGTGGGTCCACCATCGTGACCAGTCCGATCATGGTGAGACCCGACTCGGCGACCGCGCGGTCAGTCACAACGCCTTCGTGCGAACCGGTTGTCCGCTCGGCGACGGCAAGGACCCGTAGACCTGTGCGTGCGTATGCCTCGAGTGTGGCGGTGAGCTCGTGGCGATGGACATTGTCCATGGGTACGACGGTGCCGTCGGCGGCGACGACGTGGGTGCAACAGGGGAGCACGGTTTCCAGAGCCCCCTTGGTGTGCACGACGTTCGCGTCCCCGTGGGCGTCGATGGTCGACATCCGTTTGAGATGTCCGTCGAAGTGGAAGGTGTGCCGTCGTGTGCCTGCCCGAGCGTTGGTGGTCACACCGATCTCGAGGTCTGATGCGAGCTGCAGCAGAGCCAACTCGGTGGGATCGCCGAGGCCGGTCGGTTGTGCGTCTGTCGGTGACTCGGCCGTGGTGCATGCCGCGGCGGTCGAGACGAGACGTGCGGCGACGCCACCGGTTCGGGGACCCTGGAACCCGAGCTCGGAACCGCCGGCCCAGAGGTGGGTCACCCGCATCCTGTTCTCGGTGAGGGTTCCGGTTTTGTCTGTGCAGATGACCGTGACCGAACCCAGCGTTTCCACGGCGGAGAGTCGTTTGACGACCGCTCCGCGTCGGGCCAACTCGCGCACGCCGGCCGCCAGAGCCAACGTGATGGTGGGTAGCAGCCCCTCGGGGACGTTGGCGACGATGAGTCCGATGGAGAAGCTGATCGCGGCGCTCCAACCGAGACCAGCTGCGAGTCCGGCGGGCAGGAACGCTGCTCCCACGGCGAGTGCGACCGCCGCGATGATCAGCGTCGCACGCTTGACCTGTCGCTCCAGGGGACTCGGCTCGGTCCTCACGGGCTGCGACAACGATGCGATCCGCCCGAGTTCGGTGCTCATGCCGGTGCGCGTGACGGTCGCGGTCAGTTCGCCACGCGTGCAGGTGCTTCCGCTGAACACCAGGTTGCGATCGTCCAGGAGAGCTGCGGTCGATTCTCCCTTCGCACCGGTGCGATCCACCGGCATCGACTCACCCGTCAGCGACGAGAGGTCGATGGTCGCCTCACCGCTGATGATGTGCGCGTCAGCGCTGATCTTGTCGCCCTCGGATATGGCGAGAACGTCGCCGGGGACGACTTCGCGTGCCGGGATGTCGCGACGTGCGCCTGCCCGCACGACGCGCGTGGTCGCGGGAAGAATCGCAGCGAGTGCGTCGACGGCCTTTTCGGCCTGCATCTCCTGGGCGAAAGCGAACGCTGCGTTGAGCAGGATCACGGCGAGCACAGCGTAGGAGAGCGCCGGTGTACCACCAACCCACGCGAGAACCGCTGCGAGAAACAGGAGAATCGCGAGGGGCTGGGTGAACTGCGTGCGCAGTTCGTGCGGCCACGTGCGGGACCTGCTCCGCGTCAATTCATTCGGGCCGTGAACAGCGAGGCGACGGGCCGCCTCGTTCTCGTCGAGTCCGTCGGGTCCCGTGTGCAGGTCTCGGAACAGCACGGCGATCGAACGCTGCGGATCGACGTCAGACTCGGTGTCGGTGTGGGACGCGAGGTGGCCGACGGTCACAGCGTGACGTCGACGGCCGGTGGCCCGGCTTGTACAGGTGAAACAGGCCTGTCCTGGGTCGCCTCCTGAGTGAAACCGACAGGTATGGTCAGTGTCTCGCCGTACTCGTCGCGTCCTATCTTGAGCCACATGTAGATGGGGATTCCCAGCATCAGGCAGAACACCCCGTAGTACACGGCCTGGTAGCCACTCCCGGCCAGCGACCAGAACGAGAACACGAGAGCGAGTGCGGAGACTCCGCAATCTCTGACCAGGCGCGGCCAGGCCTCGACGCGACCGCACGTGAGCAACCAGTACAGCTGCGCGGCCGTGCTGAAGAGGTAGGGCACGACGGCCGTGAACACCGACAGCAGGACGAGGGTCGTGAAGACCTTGTCGAACTGGGTATAGCTGATGACGGTCAGGACCGACGCCAGGACAGTGGAGCTGATGATGCCGAACACCGGTATACCGCGATGGGTTCGGCCGAAGGGCTCGGGGAACAGGCGGTCTTTCGCCGCCGCCATGGGCATCTCGCCGATGATCAGAGTCCATCCGATCAGGCACCCCAGCCCTGAGATGATGGCGGCGATGGCAACGGCGTCGCCTGCCCATTGACCGCCGAAGATCGCATTCGCCGAGTCGGTGAACGGTGCGGTCGATTTCTGCAGGGCAGCGTTGGAGACGGTCCCGAACACCGTCAGTGTCCCGAGGATGTAGACCACCGCACAGCCGAGTGTGCCGAAGATCGTTGCGCGAGCGACATTCTTGGCGGGGTTGCGGACCCGACCGGCGGCGACCGATGCGGTCTCGATACCCAGGTAGCTGAACAGAGCGATGGCAGATGCCGCTGAGATGGCACCAGCCGTTGACGTCCCGCTCGCGTTGAAGGCTCCGAAGTTGTCGGCCTTGATGAACAGCAATCCGACGGTCGCCATGAACAGCAGGGGAATGAACTTCAACACTGTGGTGACGATCTGGGTGATCGCCATGTTGCGAATGCCGGAGAGGTTGATCAGGGCCGGGATCCACAGACCCGCGATAGCGATGAGGATGGACCACAGGGTCTTGTGTTCGGTGTTCCAGAACACCTCGACGTAACCGACGAGAGCGACAACGATCGCCGCATTCCCCGCCCACGCGGTGATCCAGTACGTCCAGGCGTTGAGGAAGCCGGCGAACTCGCCGAATGCGTCACGCGCATAGAGATATGGCCCACCTGAGCCGGGAATGCGTTTCGACAACGCCCCGAACGTCAGCGCAAGGGCCACGGCACCGATCGTGACGAAGATGAACGCGACCAGACTGATCGGCCCGTAGGCCGCCAGTGCCGAGGGGAGGGCGAAGACGCCCGTACCGATCACCGAACCCACGACGAGTGCGGTGGCAGTGGGAAGGCCGAAACGGCGTGCGTCCGCCGGCGTGTTTTCGCTCATGGTCGGCCACGGTAGATCCGGGGTGGGTCGGGTCGGAGCGGCCGAAAGTCCCGTGGTCGAGGGCCGCCGGTCATGAACGCGGAGGCCTCGTTCCGATGACGCGATGGTGACTTCGTGCCCTACGAAGCAGTGGTGTCGCAGCGCATTCTCTTACGTATGCATCGCTCGATTCCTCGAGACGGGCATTAGACGAATGGCTGGAGGATCACCGCGATGAGAGCAGCAGTAGTGACCGAGTTCGGCGCGCCACTGACGGTGCAGGACATCCCGATTCCGGTTCCCGGACCGGATCACGTACTCGTGCGCATGGAGACGTGCGGTGTGTGTCACACAGACATCCACGCAGCCAACG
The DNA here is from genome assembly GCF_016462415.1 of Williamsia sp. Classification (GTDB taxonomy): domain Bacteria; phylum Actinomycetota; class Actinomycetes; order Mycobacteriales; family Mycobacteriaceae; genus Williamsia_A. The sequence goes on from NZ_JAEMTF010000008.1 coordinate 11,226, forward strand.
GGGACTGGCCCGCCAAACCGACGCTGCCGTTCGTTCCCGGCCACGAGGGCATAGGTGTCATCGAACAGGTCGGCCCCGGGGTGGATGCGCGACGTATCGGCGAGCGGGTCGCGATCGCCTGGCTGGGTTCGGCGTGTGGTGAGTGTGACCACTGCGTCTCCGGATGGGAGACCCTGTGCGAGAAGCAGGAGAACAGCGGCTACTCGGTCGACGGCGCGTACGCCGAGTACGCCGTCGCCCACGCTCGATACGTGGTGACGGTTCCCGAGGGAGTCACCTCATTCGACGCAGCGCCACTGACCTGCGCGGGAGTGACCACGTACAAGGCGGTGAAGGTCGGCGGCGTTGCTCCCGCGCAACGAGTGGCGATCTTCGGTGTCGGCGGCCTGGGACACATGGCCGTTCAGTACGCCCGGATCGCCGGCGGGTTCGTCACGGCAGTCGACATCGAGGACGAGAAGCTGGACCTGGCCCGCGAACTGGGCGCCGACCACACTGTCAACTCGACCACGACCGATCCGGTGGAGGCCATCCAGGCGCTCGGCGGAGCCGACGTCGCCATAGTGCTCGCCGTGATCCCGAGCGTCTTCGATCAGGCGTTTCGATCGCTTCGGCGGGGTGGTCGGCTGGTCTGCGTGTCGATGCCGGCCCACGGTGTGTTCCCTGTTCCCATCTTTCAAACCGTCGTCGGCGGCATCTCTGTCCTGGGTTCGATCGTCGGTACCCGCAAAGACCTTCGTGAGGTGTTCGCGCTACACAAGGCCGGCCGGACCACGGTGTCCGCAGTCGGTCGGAAGCTCGACGAGGTCAATGACTGCTTCAGTGATGTACTCGCCGGGCGGGTAACCGCCCGACTGGTATTCGAATTCTGACCGTGGTCAGCACCTTGTGGGTGGGCGCCGTTCGCGAGCGGGTGCCCGGGGAGAAGCGGGTCAGCGTCACGCCGTCGTCGGTGAATCGGCTGCAGCGCAGTGGTGTCAGCGTGATGGTCGAGACGGGCGCCGGAGCAGGAGCGTGGGTGGGTGATGCCGAATACATCGCCGCAGGCGCGCGGATCTCGACACTCGACGACGTGATCGGCACAGCCGACATCATCACGTGCGTGCACCCTTCTCTCGATGTCGTCGCACAGATGCACGCCGGCCAATACCTGGCCGGTATGCTCGACACACGTACGAACGATGAATTGGTCCGTACGATCACCGCGAATTCGGTGGTGGGACTGGATTTGTCGCTGCTCCCCAGAACGCTGAGCAGCGCCCAGTCCATGGACGCGATGACCTCACAGGACAGTGCGGCCGGCTACAAGGCCGCCGTGCTCGCGGCACACATCTTCGGCCAGTACTTCCCGATGATGATCACCGCTGCTGGGACGTTCCGCCCCGCGCGACTTCTGGTGCTGGGAGCGGGTGTGGCAGGCCTCCAGGCCATCGGTACATCTCGTCGCCTCGGCGCAGACGTCACCGGTTACGACGTTCGCCCCGAGACCCGGGGAGAGATCGAGTCGCTCGGCGCGCGGTTTCTCGAGCTACCCACCATGGTGCCGACAGGTGGCGCGGACGGATATGCCGGGGCGCTGACGCCGGAGCAGCGCACGACCCAGCAGGCAGAGCTGCAATCCGCGGTGTCGGCGTTCGATGTGGTGATCACCACGGCGCGGGTTCCCGGCCGCCGGCCACCGGTCCTGGTCACCGCGCAAGCGCTCGAAGCGATGCACTCGGGCTCGGTCGTCATCGACATGGGAGCCAGTGATCTCGGCGGCAACGTCGTCGGATCTGTCGAGAACAAGACAGTGGTGATGCCGACGGGGGTGTCCGTCATCGGAGCGGGACAACTCGCCTCGACGATACCCGCCGCGTCGTCGGCCGCGTTCGCAAGGAACATCGCAGACCTCATCGCCCACATGGTGCGCGACGGCGAGGTCACGGTCGATCCCGATGATCAGATCGCGGCGGCCATCATCGTCGGTGCCACGGCGTCCACAAACGAAGAATTGCTGAAGGTGGGTACATGAGTATCGATTTCATCACCGGGATCACGGTCTTCGTGCTGGCGCTTCTCGTCGGCGCCGAGGTGATCGGCAAGGTTCCCGCGACGCTGCACACGCCGCTGATGTCCGGGGCCAACGCAGTTCACGGTGTTGTCCTCATCGGGGTGATCATCGTCGCCGGGGAGGTCAACTCGCCGTGGGGGATCGTGGTGATGGGATTCGCGGCCGCACTGGCATCGATCAATGTGGTGGGCGGATATCTGGTCACCGACCGGATGCTCGGCATGTTCCACCACGATGCGGACGCTCGATGACCCCGCTGTGGTCGAACCTTCAGTCACTGCTCTACCTGGCCTGCGCGGTCACCTTCGTGGTCGGTCTGCACCTGATGAACTCACCACGGACGGCCCGTCGCGGCAACGCCATCTCGGCGACCGGGATGTCCGCCGCAGTTGTCATCGCTTTCGTCGCGGTGACCCTCGACGGCTTCACCCTCACGGCTGCACCGCTGGTCTTGGTGATCGCTGTGGCGGTCGGGTCGGCGATCGGTCTGATTGCGGGTCGACGTGTCGCGATGACTGCCATGCCACAGTTGGTGAGCAGCTTCAACATGGTGGGCGGCGGTGCGGCGGCGCTGATCGGTGTCGACGAGGCCCTGCGCGCAAACGGCACGACCGCGATCAGCGTCGGCGCCACCACCGGCCTCGGAATCCTCATCGGATCGTTGACCGTCGCAGGCTCCTTCGTGGCGGCGGGAAAGTTGCAGGGCTTTCTGTCCGGCAATCCTGTCCGACTTCCCGGTCACCGAGCGCTGGAGTTGTCCGCCATCGGGTTCGCGATCGTGGGCGCGATATGGCTGGCGCTGCATACCGGTGACGTCATCCCACTGGTGATCGTCGTGGCCGCGTCGCTCGCCGCCGGCGTGCTGATCGTTCTGCCCATCGGCGGAGCCGACATGCCGGTCGTGATCTCACTGCTCAACGCATGTACCGGAACTGCCGTGGCGATGACGGGCCTGGCGTTGGGTAATCCGATCATGATCATCGCCGGCGCGCTCGTCGGTGCAGCAGGGGCAATTCTCAGCGTGTTGATGGGTAAGGCGATGAATCGGTCGATCATCGCAATCGTCGTCGGAGGATTCGGGGGCGCCACCGATCAGCCTGCGGGAAAGGGGACTTCGAGCGCCGCGGTTCGCCAGACGACGGCTGACGACGTGGCCATCCAGCTCGCCTATGCCCACAGGGTGGTGGTCGTACCCGGTTACGGGTTGGCCGCAGCACGCGCACAGCACGAGCTTGCAGACCTCGGAGCGCTGCTGACCTCTCGTGGTGTCGACGTCAGCTACGCAATCCACCCTGTCGCCGGCCGCATGCCGGGCCAGATGAATGTTCTCCTGGCCGAGGCCAACGTTCCCTACTCCGAGCTGAAAGACATGGATGAGAGCAACCCGATATTCGCCCAGACCGACGTGGCGCTCGTCGTAGGCGCCAATGACGTGACCAACCCCGCGGCTCGACGCGCCGGCAACCCTGTGTCGGGTATGCCGATCCTCGATGTGGACAAGGCCACCAGCGTCATCGTGCTCAAGAGATCCATGGGCCGCGGATACGCCGGTATCGACAACGAGCTTTACGCCGAGCCGCGGACCAGCATGCTGTTCGGTGACGCCAAAGAGTCATTGCAACAGCTGCTCTCGGCCATCAAGGTGCTCGTCGCCTGACGTCCACCACCAGATTTTCAACGATAGGAACAACTGATGACATACATGTCGACGAATCCGTTCACCAATGAGGTCGTGGCCACCTTCCCCGATATGACGGACGAGGCCCTACGCGTCATTGTCGATCGTGCGCAGACCACCTTCGAGTCATGGCGGCTGACCCCATTCGCGGAGCGGTCGCACTTCATCCGTCGGGCGGCGGCCCTGTTGCGTGAGAACGCGGACGAATACGCCGGTCTCCTCACCCTCGAGATGGGAAAGCTGTTCGCGGAGAGCCTGGGCGAGGTGGAACTCTCCGCGTCCATCCTCGAGTACTACGCCGACAACGCCGAGAAGTTCCTGGCCCCAGAACATCTGGGCATTGCGTCGGGTGAACACGGTGATGCGACGGTGGTGAGCGAGCCGCTGGGTATTCTTCTCGGTGTTCAGCCCTGGAACTTCCCCTATTATCAGCTGGCTCGCGTTGCGGGGCCGAACCTCATGGCCGGCAACGTCGTCATCGTCAAGCATGCGTCCATCGTGCCGCAGGCTGCCGCCGCGTTCGAGCGGCTGTTCCGCGATGCCGGCGCTCCGGATGGCCTCTACACCAATGTGTACGCAACAAAGGAGCAGGTTTCTGCACTGGTCGACGACCATCGGATTCGCGGGGTGGCGCTGACCGGCAGCGAGCAGGCCGGATCGATTCTCGCAGCCCGGGCCGGGAAGAACCTCAAGAAGTCGACCATGGAGCTGGGTGGCACCGACGCACTCATCGTCCTCGCCGATGCGGACATCGACAAGACCGTCACCTGGGCGTTGTGGGGGCGGATGAACAACGGTGGTCAGTGCTGTGTGGCGTCGAAGCGGATCATCGTCGTCGACAGCGTTGCTTTCGAGTTCATCGAGAAGTTCACGGCTGCGATGACCCGACTCGCCGCCGGCGATCCGTTCCTGGCCAGCACGACACTGCCACCGATGTCGTCACAGAGCGCAGTGGACGGCCTGCGTTCGCAGGTCAAGATCGCCGCCGACTGTGGGGCGGTCGTCACCGAGGTCGGTGAGTCGGTGCCATCGACGGGTGCATTCATGCAGCCGACGATCATCACCGAGATCGACCGCGAGAACCCCGCCTACGACGAGGAATTCTTCGGACCGGTCGCGTTGATCTTCCGAGCCCGCGATGAAGAAGACGCCATTCGGATCGCCAACGACTCCAGTTACGGTCTCGGCGGCTCGATCTTCACCGCGGACGTCGAGCACGGCAAGCGGCTGGCATCGCAGATCGACACGGGAATGGTTTTCGTCAACCACCCGACATGGACGCGCGCGGACCTTCCTTTCGGCGGCATCAAGAAATCCGGGTACGGGCACGAGTTGTCACACTTCGGGATCACCGAGTTCGTCAACAAGAAGCTGATCAACGTCGTCCCGATCGACGCCCCGGCCTGAGGAAGAGTTCGGGTACTGACCGCCAAGCGGAGACCAACAACGGCCGGGACGATGCTCGAGGTCTGAGTATCGTCCCGGTCCTCTCTGTCTCCGGTTGCGTCAGGCGCTCACCACGTGTGGCGTACCCGGGTGTCGAATTGCGCTCACGGCCTCCGACACGGCAGTTTCCGGGAGGTAACCGGTGTCGATCACGACGGCGGTCGGCCATGCGTCGCGGCACTGCGACATGGAGTGGTAGACGTCGACAGTCGCGTCCGAGGCGTTGAGTCCGCGTCCTGCGATCCGACTGGTCGACACAGACGGAGGTGCGTGACATTCGAGCTCGATCAAACGCGAATGCGTCTGGTCGGCCACGCGCTCTGCGCGCTCACGCAGCGCGGCCGCGTTCCACGATGCGTCGATGATCACGGAATGCCCCTGCTCGAGTGCATCCCTCGCGCGTTGCACGATCACGTCGTACGTCCTCTCGGTGGTGGTCGGGGAATACAGTCCCTCGCAGAAGCCGGATGGGCAGTTTGTCATCGGATCCAGTCCGGCAAGCTGTTTCCGTACTACGTCGCTGGACAGCACCACTGCGGGCAGGATGCGCGCTATCCCGGATGTGATGGTCGTCTTCCCGCTACCCGGCAGCCCGCCGATGATGGTCAGGGTCACCTCGGCAGACCGGAGGTGCGCCAGGGCGAGCTCGGCGTGCGTGCGCGCCTCGATCGAGGCAGAGACGTCTCCCTGTGCGTGACGAATCGCTGCGACCTCGGCCCGGACGAAGGCCCGGTAGGCGATGAAGTGGTGCACGAGCGAAGGGGGCGGGTTGTCCTTGCTCAGCCCCGTGAACGTCTCGATGAACAGGCCGGCCAGATCCTCCCCACCGCAGAACTCCAGATCCATTGCCAAACAACAGGCGTCATCCAAGGAGTCGACAAATCGTAGTCGGTCGTCGAAGTCGAGGCAGTCGAGTATCCGTACACCGTCCGGCATCGCGAAGATGTCGTCGGCCAACAGGTCGCCGTGGCCGTCGACGATTCGTCCTCCGGTGACCCTGCCCTGGAACAGGGGCGCGCGGCCGGCAAGGAAGGTGTCGACCAGAGTTCGTATCTTGTCGATGGACTCTTTATCGATCGGGTTGTCCGCCAACGACACGGTCTCGTCGATGTTTCCCGACCAGCGACCACGTAACGCCTCCCGGGATCCCTCGTGGTCGATCCGTTCGTTGTGCGCAGACCGTGAATGCACCCGGGCGACGATGCGAGCCACGTCGACGACGGCACCACGCAGGTCGTCACCCGCGTGGGCCAGGCTCGCAAGTCGTCGCGTGTCGGGAAGCCGATCCATCACCAGGACCGGCTCGGAGACGCCGCCCCGTGGGTCGGCCAGCTCGCTGACCCCGTGATACACATCGGCCGCGAACCGCGAGTTGAGCGCGAATTCGCGCTCGCAAGCCTGACGGCGAGATTCGACGGTCCGGAAGTCGAGGAATCCGGTCCGGATCGGCTTTTTGATCTTGTACACACGTGTGCCGACGAACACGACGAAGGCGCTGTGCGTCTCGCGCGCGTCGTAGATCACGGGATACGTCGCCGACTGGCCTGCAACACCCACGGACGCATCTGTTGTCGAACGGATCATGGTCACCACACCCTCAATGAACCGAGGGTCGATTCTTCATGACGCTATCGGTTTCGAGGCATTGCCCGTCATGTGCGCTGGTCCCGTGAGCAAGGGACTTTCAGCACAAGATGTGTTCATCGCCTACCGAGGTCCTGCGACCTCGGCCCGAAAGGCTCTCGTGTCCATATGTCCTCTCTGCCACTGTGAGTCGTCAAGCCGTACCCGAGCAGGCGAGGAACTCAGCATGAATCACCACTTTCCGGACAGCGCGGTCGTGAGGCAAGCGGTATCACTGGCGTCGCGCGCTCCCTCGGCACGCAATTCGCAACCCTGGGCCTGGAGGGTCGGCGCGCAGTCAATCGACCTCTTTCTGGACGACATCGGCCAACCCTTGAGGTCCAGCGGTGATCACCGAGATGCCGTCATCAGCTGCGGGATCGCTCTGCACCACATGCGGGTCGCGCTGTCGGCGTTTGATTGGAGGTCGGTGGTCACGCGGCTTCCGGATCCGGTGAACCCCTGTCACCTTGCGCATATCGAGGTCGAACCGCGACCGGGAACGGCGCGGGATGTGGCATTGGCGTCGGCCATTCCACGACGGAGGACGGACCGGCGCAGGTTCGCGACGTGGGCCGTACCTCAGGACTACCTGGATCTGATCGAACTCCGTTGTGCGGACGGGGGTGCCGTGCTGCGGATCGCATCGAGTCCGGACGCCGACGGTGCGAGACTTGTCGTCGAGGTGCAGGACGGCGATGCGTCTGCGCTACGGGCGGGAGAGGCCACCGGCGTTGTCCTCCTGGAGGCGACGGTGTTGGGGTTGGCGAGTTGTCGTCTCACCGAGTCGCCCCATGCGCCAGCTGCCCGTGATCTGCCCCGCCTGCGTCTTCTCGTACCGCGGCCCGTGTCGCAAGTGATGGTGAAGGTCGGTTGGCCGGAAGCGAATGCGGACCCACTCCCTGCGACGCCGCGGCGCGGGGTGGACTTGACGACCGTGTTCGACCCGGCCGCCTTGACTGTGGCTGCCGGGTGACTAATCGCGAGTCAGGAGACTGCGAGCGTTGTCCGCGGTGGCCGGTGTACACACGAGGTCATAGTGTCCCGCGACGAGCTGCATGGTCGAGGTGAAGTCACGCATCCCATGGATGGCGGCGTACGGTAGCGCGAACATCGTCACGCCGAAGGCGACTCCCATAACGACTCCCACGACGAGTGGCCACAGCAGCTCGCCGGTGAAGAATCCCAGCATCATGCCGATGAAGATGCCCAGCCATCCACCGACCACGACTCCGCCGGTGATCACCTTGGTCCACGTGAGCCGTCCGGTGACGCGTTCGACTTGCACCAGGTCGACTCCGACGATGCTGACATTGGCAACTGGGAAGTCATCGGCGGTGAGTAGTTCGACGGCAGCTTGTGCGTCGGCATAGGTGAGGTACGAGCCGATCTGGGTGCCGGTCGGTGGCAACGGTGTCGACATTGGGGTCGGTCGGTGTGAACCATGGAGAATGTTCGTCATTGCGTGATCCTTTGGTCGGAAGTGGTCCTCGAGACGACTGTGACGACATCGTCGACGGCCCTTCGCGGTGTCTGCTGGTGTGTGGCACGGTCCGACGACGTTCCGATACGGACAAGTACCTGAGGTATTGCGCTGGTAGCGGTGAGAACGCCGATCATCGCGCGACTCTCCGGGATCTCGGTCACGTGAGAGACCGTGCACGTGGCATAGCCTGCACCGGTGGCTTCGATGAGTACTGTCGCCAGCGCCTGACCACAGGTCAAGAGGTCTCTCAAGTTGTGGCTGATCGTCGACAGCACCACCACTTCTGCCGCATCGTGTGCGACGGTTGCGTGCCGCTGCGAGCGACGGACGGGTGGGAATTGGCGCGCGAGACCGACTCTCTCGTATTCCGCTGCGGTGATCAGAGCACTGTCGGGGATCCCGTCGGTCGCTGACTCGCCGCGGTGCGACCACCAGGTGAGCTCTGCCTGATACGGCGAGTCGTAGGCGCGCTCCGACTCGACGAACACCGATGCCTGTTCGAGCAAGCTCCTGCTTGTCTCATCGAGGACATCGAGAACGGCCTCCGAATCGGCCAGGTCCGCGGTGAGAGCACGGCAGAAGTTGACCCAGTTGGTGGGCGGTGTCATCGGTAGGCGGTCCGTCCGCCGCTCTGCGATCGCCTTCAGTCGTCGAACCTGTGCTGCGGTGGTCGCCGGCGAGGGGCGAAACATGATCTCGGCCACGTGGCCGCTGTGGTTGGGATCCGGCAGGAGTGTTGTGTCGCAGTACCAGCCGAGCCCCTCCATGACCACCCGTAGGTGCCCCAGGACGACTCCGACACTCAGGAGCATCTCGCGGCCGGTGGGATCCGTTGATCGCAGCGGATTCCGCCGGGAGTAGAGGTGCAAGGTCGAATCGGCGATCTCCCACCTCCAGGGCTGGCTGTTGTATATCGAGGGAGCTCTACAAGCCAGCTGCACTGCGTCTTTGATCTGATCCTGATCAGGCCTGCGGTAGGGCATCATCGTCGATCACCCTGGGGAACGCTGGTGGTGTCCATGACGTCCTGGAGCGTTCGGCGTGGTGAACTCGTTGTCAGCGGACTGGACTCAGCCGCACCGATTCGAACGAGTACCTGCGGAACCGCGTCGACACGTGCGGTGGGCGGCAACGATTGGCGGAGCAGCTCTCGGCTCTCGGCGTCCTGAAAGACGTGGCTCACCGTGCACGTGGCAAACCCCGATGCCGTCGCCCGGAGCAGAACCGAGGACAGTGCTTCCCCGGCATGCAGCCACGATCGGGGCGAGTCCTCGGCGGCGTACAGCAGGAGCCAGTCGGCCGCGTCGGCGAGGGGGCCCGACGGCTTCAATGACCCGATGGGAAAGTTCCGGCCGACAACGGCAGATGCGGTGGCGGCATCACCGAGCAGCGTTCTCGGGATACCGTCTGAAGCACGATCGTGCCCCGCCCACCAGTGGATTTCGTGATGGTTCACCGAGTCATATCTGTGTACCGCGGCCGTCATCAGAGACGCAGACGCCACCGCATCCCGGGACCCGTCGGTCAACACGGTCCCTGCGATGCCGAGTGCATCGATCCCGAGGAGAATCAACGGAACGAACGCTTCGAGATCTGCCGGCTTGAAAGGACGGCGGTCGCTCCGTCGCTCCGCGATCGCCGCCAACAAGGCTTCGTCATCGGAGTCCACCCGGTGCCCACGCTGGACGGTGACGATGGCCAGTGGCGCGGGAGTGCCGTCCATCGGAAACCGCTCGATTCGTCCGAGTATCCCGGCGCCCCGCAGAGCGACGTCCAGGTGGTTCAATGCGGCCCCGCAGCTCATCACGAGCTGGCGCCCCTGCGGATCGGACTCCATGAGGCGGGTCGCGTCCGGGAGGAGACTGATCTCCCCGTTGTCGTACTGCCACCTCCATGGCTGGGAGTTGTGGATCGAAGGTGCGCGACAGGCCGTTTCGATACAACGCAGGATCGTCCCTCGATCGATGGACTCGCGTGTGTGCATCGCGTCTCTACTCTCGTCGGGCCGGCACTTACGACGGTAGGTGTAGTGGGCGGTTCGTTCGCGAGTACTGCGCCACCAATAGGAGGGCATTCGGTCCCTGTCGCGACGGACACCTGCGCTCGGGGACCTATGGCACTAGGCAATGGCGGGTGTCGTGATCGAACATTTATCAGACCAGCGAGCGCAGGTGGCAGATGGAGGGCAGCACGATGACAGAACCGGAAAAGGTGTGGAGTGACAGCGACATCCAGACGGCGGTGCGGGACGCGATCGCGTGGACACCCGAGGTGGACGCTGCGGCGATCGGAGTTTCGGTCAAGGGTGGAATCGTCACACTGAGTGGCGAAGTCGCCGACTACAAGACCAAGCTGGCCGCGCGGGAAGCTGTCGTCGGCATCCACCAGGTCGGCGCGATGGTGGACGACGTGGTGGTCCACCCGGCCTGGAGCTCGATCGTGACCGAGCCCGACATCGCCCGGGTTGTCCGGAGTGCGCTGGCGCGAACTGCACTGGTGCCCGACTCCGTCAAGGCTGAGATCAGCAGACACGACGTCACCCTGACCGGTTTCGTGGAGTCGTACCCCGAGCGCCGTGCTGCGGAACAGGCCGTCCAGCACCTGGCGGGCGTCAACTTCGTGGACAACCGAATCGTTCTCGCGCCGCACGCGTCGGCGTCCGAGACCACCCGACGTATCCACGAGGCGTTCGCGCGCAGCGCAAAGACCGATGCCGACGGAATCATCGTGGCCGTGTCAGACGACACGGTCACCCTCACGGGAACCGTACGGACGCCGGCACAGCGGGGCGAGGCCGAGCGTGTCGCTCGCACATCGCCACACGTGGGCAAGGTCGTGGTGGACCTCTCTGTGCAGGCGGATACCTGACAGCGCAACGACTGACAGTCTTGATCCGTGTGCTCCTGGCTCCGGAAACGACCCTCCTCAGGCTATGGGGACGGTCCACACGATCTCGGTGCCGCCCCCGGGCAGCGGCGACCTCACCACGAGTTCGCCGCCGCATTCGCGTGCGCGAGAGCCCAGGTTGCCGAGGCCACTGTGGGAAACCCCGTCAGGAATTCCAGATCCGTTGTCGGACACCGTCACCGTGAGTTCGTTGGCGACGGTGACGGCGACCACGCCCCTGGTGCCCCCAGAATGACGAACCGCGTTACTGACGGCTTCACGCACAACCGCGATGACGTGCTCGGCGACCGTCGCATCGACGACGGCGAGCGGACCTGACAGCCGGACCGAGAAGTGGATGGGCTGACCGTCACTGAGTTCGTCGATCACGGAGTGCAGGCTCTCGCGTAGGCGATTCGTCGCCGCCTGAGATCCGTGTAGATCGAAGATCGCTGACCGAATGTCCTGGATGACGTCCTGCAAGTCGTCAATCGTCGAGGTGAGTCGCCGCTTCACATCAGGGGTTTGCGTTCGTTGGGCGGTGCTCTGTAGCGACAGGCCCGCAGCGAAGATGCGTTGGATGACGTGGTCGTGCAGATCACGGGCGATGCGGTCCCTCTCGGCGAGGATGTCCAGGTCGCGCAATCGCGTGGCGGCGTCGGCCATCGACATGGCGAGCGCGGCCTGGTCCGCGAAGCTGGACAGCAAGCCGACCGTCTCCTCGGTGTACGCCGATCCGCCCTCCTTGCGCAGGCCCACCAACACACCGCGAACGTCGTCTCCGACGCACATCGGCGCGACGACCGCAGGTCCGAACCTCGTCGCCAGGTTGGCGGTTGCGTCAAAGGCGAGAGCCCGTTCGCGACTCGAGGTCCGCGAGCGGAAAGCTGCGCCCGTGGTCGAACCATCGATGGGGATGACCTGGCCGTCGGCCTCGTGGGCTCTGTGGCCGGATGCCACGCGAACCACAAGGTTCGATGCTTCGGTGAGTGCATCGCCATCCGGCAGGGCGACGAAAGTCATGTCGGACCCGGTGAGCGAACGGGCCCTGCGAGCGACCATCGCGAGGGCATCGGCGGTGTCGGTGCCGGACAACAGTTCCGTGGCCACATCGCGGTTCGCCTCGATCCAGGCGAGCCGCGACTGCGCCTGCTCGAACAGTTTTGCGTTCTCGATCGCGATGCCCGCAGCCGCAGCGAGCGCATGGATGATCGTCTCGTCTTCTTCGGTGAACGGGTACCCGCCGCGCTTCTCGGTCAGATAAATGGTGCCGTAGGTGGTTCCACGAACAGATATCGGCGCCCCGAGGAAGGTCGTCATCGGTGGGTGTCCGGCTGGAAATCCAATGGAGGAGGGATCTTTGGAAATGTCGTCGAGCCGCAGGGGTCCGCTGTGCGCCTCGTTGTGGAAAAGTCCGAGGACCCCAAGGCCCGTGGGGGGATAGCCGATCTCGCCAACAGTCGCGACATCCATGCCACGATGAATGAAGCGCACAAAGTTATGGGATTCCCCGTCTACACCGAGCGCACCGTACTGGGCGTCGACCAGCGACATCGCTGACGAAACGATGGATCCGAGCGTGTCGTTGACGTTGAGCCCGGCGGCAACCACCGTGATGGCTTCGAGAAGACCCTCGATCTGCGTTCGGGTTTCATGAGGTGGCCGGATGGGTTCTCGTGCGATTGACTTGGGATACTCAACTGGTGGCATGGTCGTGTTCCACTCGAGAAGGTCGGCGGACGATGCTCTGAGATGTCGTCCGTCGAGGGCAGGGCCGGCGCTCCGCAGGCGTGACCCGCGGCGCGACTTTCATCGGGGCGGCGGACGGTTCTCCGCGTCGGCCCGACCCGGCAATGGGCGGAGCCGACGATCCCAGACCGGCTGTATGCTCAGCATCCCCACCTGACACCCAAATATCGGTTCTGTCAAACCCATTCGAAATCGGCTCAGTAACGGCTCTGGTCCACCTCAGGTGCAACGCTTGTCTCGAGTTTGGAGGCGAATACCGCTGCCTGGGTGCGTCTTTGCATCCCCAGTTTGGTGAGGAGTCGGGACACATAGTTCTTGATCGTCTTCTCGGCGAGGAACATGCGGGCGGCAATCTGCCGGTTGGTCAACCCCTCGCCCAGCAACGCGAGCAAGGTCTGCTCCTGCGGTGTGAGTGAGTCCAACGGACCAGTCGCGGCACTCGCCTCCGTACGCAGTCGCTCCATGAGCACGGCCGCAGCGCGATTGTCCAACAGGGAGCGGCCCGCCGCGACATCCCGAATCGCCTGTGTGAGAGCCATTCCGGTAATATCCTTGACCACATAACCACTGGCCCCCGCGAGGATGGCGTCGAGCATTGCTTGATCCTCGGTGAATGATGTCAACATCATGCATCGGAGCGTCGGCAGCCGAGCGAGTAGATCCCGACACAGCTCGATGCCATTTCCATCGGGTAATCGGACGTCGAGAACCGCGATGTCCGGGAGTAAAGCGGGTATACGTGCCAAGGCCTGCGCCACGGTGCCGGCCTCGCCCACCACCGTCAGCTCAGGGTCGGACTCGATGAGTTCGATCAGGCCGCGGCGGACGATTTCGTGGTCGTCCACCAAGAAGATGGTCGTCACTGTGCGCTCCGATCAATAGGCCCAGAGCCTACGCGCCCGCGAGCCGCAGCGTAGAGGTTCGCCGTGGTCGCTCGCTGGAGTTGCGTCTCGATTGGTGACCTCTGGCCCTAGAGAAACATGTACGCCTCATTCGAGGATGAATCATGGATTACAAACAACGGCCGGTGTTGGTGGGAGTCGACGGGTCGAAAACGTCGCTGGCGGCAGTGCGGTGGGCTGCACGTGAGGCAATCATCAGATCGACCCCGCTCCGCATCGTGATGTCGCTCGAGGAGATCACCCCGTCGCTCGGCTATTACGCGGTTCCGCAGAGCTACTTCGACGAGATGAAGGTGACGGGAGACGCGACGTTGACCGAAGCCGCAAGGATTGCGTCTGCCATCGCTGTGGAGTCCGGTGCAGAACTGGATGTTCATACCGATTTGCTGACCGGGCCGGCGCGACCGGCGCTCATCGAGTTGTCGGCGTCGATGCAGATGCTCGTGCTGGGGACCAGGGGATACGACGTTGCGGCGTTTCGATCCCTCGGTTCGGTCACTTCAGCCGTCGCCGCCCACGCCCGGTGCCCGGTCACAGTGGTGCACCAGGAGCCCGAGGACTACAAGCCAGCACGGTTCGGACGAGTGGTCGTGGGTGTCGATGGGTCCGAGCAGAGCGACGCCGCGCTCGACCTCGCGTTCGAAGAGGCAGCACTCCGCGGCGCGAATCTGGAGGTTGCACATGGGTACTACGACCTGACACCGATGATTGGCGCGGGGATGGGCGTGACGTACGACGCGATCAAGGAGACGCAGGAGGTCGCGCTGTCGGAACGACTGATGACCTGGCGTGATCGCTACCCGGACCTGCCCGTGACAGAACGTGTGGTTGCTGCGAATCCAGTTCCTGTGTTGGCCAACTCGGCCGACGAGGCGGACCTGGTGGTTGTCGGCAGTCGCGGCCGCGGCGGTTTCACGGGGATGTTGTTGGGGTCGACCAGTCGGGCGTTGATGCACTCCGTGACCTGTCCGCTGACGATCGTGCACTAGGCGTGGGCGGACATCCGCCGGGAGCTGAGATCTCATCGCCCAGCCGCCCTCGGTGGCTCGGCAAACGGGAACACGCGTTCCGCGAGCAGTCATGAACAAGTGGCACCTGCATCCTGGTGTGCGGACCGGTGATCGGCTGACGTTCGGTGAGCGGTCGGCAGACCTGATGCGCAACGGGATGGGCTCCTGGCCATTCGTGGCAGCCTTCCTGCTGCTGATGGCCGGCTGGGCTGCTGTCAACGGTTCGGACGGATTCGACCCCTACCCGTTCATACTCCTGAATCTTTTCCTGTCGATGATCGCCGGTCTGCAGGGGGCCATCCTGCTGATCTCGGCGAAACGCGAGGACTCGGTCAACAGCGAGGTCGCGGTGCACACGCTGACGAACACCGATCAACTCCGCCGGCTGATCGAGGCCAACACTGCACTCACGGAGACCGTCGCGATGCTTGCGTCGGAGATACATGACCACGTCTGCGCGGACGAGGACACGATGCACGCGCATGGTGAATCGCTTCCGGGACCTGCTGGCGACCCCCGCTCGCGCTGACCGGAAGTCGTGCCGCATGTCCCACGTCGATGGGACGTTACGCCCTGTCGCACAGCTGGAATCGCAGGCAGGATCACACAGCGACGCACCGCGACGAGAGGATCTGACGTGGCGACACAGATTGGGCTTCAGCTCAAAGATTTGGCATTTCACACTCTGCCCGGCGGCGATCAGTCGTATGCGGATCGAGGCCCTCGCGGGAACAACGGACGGTCGGCGATCGAGAAGTGGACGGTCTTGCTCTACGTGCTTGCGAGTTCTGGTGCTGTGTTGGCGATCGCCGGCGGTGTCGCGCTGATATTCGGTGCCGCAAATCTCAGACAAGCGGCGGGGGACACACTGAGCGGCGCCGGTCCCGCAGTGGTGGGCGGTGCCCTGATCGCGGTTCTCGGCATACCGATGGTGTCGGCATCCTCGGCGCTCTATCGCACGACGCGGAATGCGGGTCGAGTGGCCGCCGGTGCCGGACTGGTCCTGTTGGCCTTGATCGCAATCGATGCCGTTGTTGTCGGTCAGTTCACCTGGATCTACGTGCCCCTCGGCGCTGTCGGGCTGGCGATGTTCGGGGGCGGCACTCACCTCAGACGACTTGTCCACCTGGACCGTTCTGGTCCGGCGGCGACGACAACAGACGTGCCCGTGGCACCCCCCGTGGTCGTACTCGACAACCCAACCGAGGGGGAACGTGATCGCTGGGCAAACGACGGTGGTCGTCTGACGGATGACCCCCGCTGGGCGACTGACAGGGATGACACGAAACGGGCCCGTAGGGGTCTCGCCCGTTCTGCGTCCGAATCCGGGCCGGGTACTCGAATCCGCGCGCGCTGCATCGACGATTCGAGTATCGGGACATCCACGTCAGCGATGAACGGACCTTACGGCGGATCGCGGCCAAACCCATTGCAGTACATGGCCTATTGCTACGGTTACACGTTACCGGCCGCCATGAGGGCATGGGTCAGCGCCGATCTTACGGGCAAGGGTGCGGCGCGCCGGACGGTCGTACGCTTCAGTGTTCCGGCGATCTTGCTGGTTGCGCCGTTCCTACTCATACCAACAACGCCTTACGCGCACGCAAGCATGACGCTGCCGATTCTCATCCCGTTCGTCTACTTCTCCATTGCGCTGAACAAGGTGTGGCGGCGACATCGGTTGGGAATGCACGGGATCGACTCGGGAGTGATCGACGAGCGCACCCGAGAACGCGACGCCGGTGAGCGACGCGCGTACGTCGAGAGGTACGGCCCGCGTCCGTGAGCGACTTGATGAGCGCGGGGAATGAGATGTTCGCAGCCCTGCGTCCGTGGCATCGAGGTCAACGCTGCGTCCGTGGCTGTCGCAGCTGGTCGTGGGAGTCGAGCGGCGGCGTACGGTGAGGCTTGTCCGATGTACTCATCACCGCGCAGGGTCCTCCCGCGCACGTCGACGGGTGCCATGGCTGCGGTACAGAGGACGCCGTCCGCTGTGAAGACCGGCATATCCGGTGACATCCACAAATGTTGGCCCACAATCAGTTGAGTCCGACCGTAAGGGCACTCGTGCAACCGCTCACCCTCGGCGTTGCGTCACTCTCCAGTAAGCCGAGTGAACGCCGCCTCCCGATCCACCCCCGACACCTCGGTCGTATCGCCCCAGATCTGCGGTCGCGCATCTATCTCGAGAAGGGGTACGGAGCTCCGTACGGTGTGACGGACGATGATCTGTCGACCTCGGTCGCCGGCCTGCGGTCGAGGGCCGACCTGATCTCCGAATGCGACGTGCTCCTCCTCCCCAAACCGCAGGTGTCCGACCTCGCGAGTATGCGCATCGGGCAGACTCTGTGGGGATGGCCGCATTGCGTTCAGGATGAGAAGCTCACGCAGACAGCCATCGACCGCCGGCTCACCCTGATCGCGTTCGAGGCCATGAATCACTGGTCCAGCAGTGGTTCGTTCAAACTGCATGTCTTCCACAAGAACAACGAAATTGCCGGATATTGCTCCGTACTGCACGCCCTTCAACTGGCCGGGGTGACTGGTGACTACGGTCGACGGCTCCGCGCAGCCGTCATCGGATTCGGCAGCACCGCCCGTGGCGCGGTGACGGTGCTCAACGCCCACGGCGTCCACGACGTTGACGTTCTGACCCAGCGTGGCACATCTGCTGTCAGCTCGCCCATTCACTCGGCGCGAATCGTCAACTTCGATGTGGACGAGGACGATCCGCACGAGAACCGGGCCCTGACCGACGCCGGCCGAGTTCCTCTTCCCGGGTTCCTCGCCGACCACGACATCATCGTCAACTGCGTTCTCCAGGACACTGCATCACCTCTCACCTTCCTCTCCAACCATGACCTGCAGGCCGTCGCGCCCGGAACACTCATCGTGGACGTCTCCTGCGACGTGGGAATGGGTTTCGAGTGGGCCCGGCCGACGTCGTTCGATGCGCCGAGGTTCCTCGTCGGCGACAACGTCCAGTACTACGCCGTCGATCACAGCCCGTCGTACCTATGGGACTCGGCGACGTGGGAGATCAGCGAAGCTCTGCTGCCCTACCTGCGCACAGCCATGGACGGCCCGTCGGCGTGGGACGCCTCGCCCACCATGGGGCGAGCGATCGAGATTCGGAACGGCACGATCATCAACCCCGCGATCCTCGCCTTTCAGCACCGCGAGTCGGACTACCCTCACCGGGCGGTGGCGCGAGCGCTACCGGCGTGAGCCCAGGGACTGACCGGTGAGCGCTGAGAAGGTCTGGCAATCGTGACCGGGACCGAGAAGACCTGTCTGATATTTACATTCACCCTGAAGTTGACGTCAGATTCTCGGCGTCGATGAGTTGGCGAGCCAGGACGTGAACCGGTGTGTTCTCGTTCTGGGAGAGCACCCGGAGCAAATTCCACGCCTGCAGGGCGTCGACCCGGAATCGCTCCATGATCATTCCTTTGGCCTGGCCGATGACGTCGCGGCTGGCGAGAGCGCTGGTGAACTGGATGTCGCGTCGTGCGAAGTGCAGCGCGACGGCAGTGTGGGTGGCGATGGCGACTCCGATGTCTTCTGCCTCCGGGGTGAATGCGTGGGGCCTGCCGCTGTACACGGTGAGCGCACCCATCGCCACACCGGTGCGGTAGAGCCTGAAGCTCAGGCTGGAGCGCACAGACGTGTGCGTGACCGCCTGAACGATATAGGCGGGCCAACGCTTCTCGGTCGCGTAATCCTCAACCCTGATGGGATGCGAATACCACTCTGCGACCGCCTGCAGGATCGGGCCCTCGTCCGCAGCAATCTGCAGGCTGTCGAGCAATTTCGGGATCTCGGACGTCGCGGCCGCGGTGCGAGGTCCCGTTCCGCCCACGAGGACGATCCCGCTCGATTCGGCGCCGATGATCTGTTCCAGTGCTCCGGCGGCCGCCCTTTGTAAGAGCTCGGCCTCGGATGTGATCCGCTGATCGGCGAGTCGGCGGGCCAACGCCGCCACACCCGAGTGGGTCGACCTGGCCAAGGGAGCCAATGTATTTCCCGCCCGCGAGTCGTCGTAGGCCAGTTGACCAATCGGTTGAGCGCGACGACCAACGAACACGACATGCCTCGGCGACCGAGGCCCTCGACCGGTTCATGGTCCGAGCCTCTACCGTGCAGACGGTACACCGCCGGCGCGCCGTTGCGGGCGCTGTGGAAAAGGTCTGCGCTGTTGTCGCGAACGGCCGCCATACGGCTTGTTCAGCGAACGATGTCTGGCGGATCGGGTGGGATCGCCAAGGCTGTGAGGACGATCCGAGCGGCGCCCTGTCGGTCGGTGGCGTTGGCAGAGACGATCTCGTCGAGATGTAGGTGCGCCTCGCGAGAAGTCAGCCCACGTCCGATGAGGACGCCGATTGCCTGGTTGATCTCGGATGCGGCGCCGAGTTGTGTGGCCACATCGGCCGCGGCCGCGACGGTCAGGTGCTGGTCGAGCGTCAGTGCACTCAAGGGCTGCCCCGTGAGCCAGGCGATGTCGGCTGCCAGATCGACAAATGTGCCCGGCGAACCGCCGTATAGGATGATGTCCACCGGTGAATGTCTGTCAACGCCGCCGTCGGCGCGGAACGTGAAGTGCAGTGATGAGCGGATGTCATCGGGTCGTGAACTGGTGGTCAAAACAGTGATGGTGAACGGTGTGTCAGGCTGGGACACAACGATACTGAGGCCCCTGTAGCTCGGTATCGCGGCCACGGCGTCTGCCGTCAACTGGTCCAGGCCGGCCGCGATGTCGGCGCCGGGCTGATCGAGCGCCTGGGTGAGTGCGGCCAATGCGGTCGCCAGCGTTTCGTTGATGGTCATGAAATGCGTGCTCCGTTGCCGCTCCTGAGCGCCGATCGAGCCTGCGATGGGCCGCCCAGGGCGAGTCGCCGTGCACGGTGGAGGTCTGGGGATCAGGTCAGGTGCCGTCTCCCGATGTGTGCTTCCCCGTCGACCGTACGCGGAAGACCGCGCGGATTACCGTCGCCTGGACATTGGCTCAGTGCGGGGTCTGACGGGCGATCGCGCGTCTGACCGCTTCATCAACGATGCGTTGCGCAACGTCGGCCAATTTGCGATGTTCGGTCCGACTGATGGTCCGTAGGTGGTCGAAAGCTTCCTCGGCGCTGAGGCCGGTTCGTCCACGCAGTAGCCCGATGGCCTGGTCGATGGTCGGCCGCGACGCCAACGCCGTCTGCAGCTGCTCCGTCAATGCCATTGCCTGAGCCAGGATCTGAGCGTTGTGCACGGCGACGGCAGCCGGCTTCGCGAACAACTCCCCGAGCTGCGCGGCCTGCTCGTCGAAAGCGTCCTTCTGACGGGCGTAGACATTGATGGCACCGACCACCTTGCCCGGCAGCAGTAGGGGTAGGGACAGGGCGCTGTGAACTCCGAGCCGACCCACCCGCGGGCCGAACCGGGGCCACATCTTTTCCCCGCCAAGTGAGCCGGATCGGACGGTTCGTCGTTCCAGTGCCGCAGTGATGCAGGGGCCTTCCTGCAACGTGACGTACTGGATGTGATCGATTTCTTCGACGAATGGTGAACTCGCTGCAAGGGTCTCGACCATGTTGTCGGATCGATTGACTCGGAGCAGAGTGACGCCGGCACCATCGGCGCCGGGTATCGCTTGAACGGCGAAGGCGGCGACTTCCGCAAGAAGGCCGGGCAGGTCGTGGCTGTCGGCGACAAGGCCCGCAAGGTCGCTGATCGCTGCGTTCAGATCCGACACGGCCATGTCGGGCTGCTGTGAAGGCGGTTCCTCCGGATGCTCGTTGTCACTGCCGTCGGTCAAGTCGGTCATCCCACGTCACCCTGCTGCTCGACTCGAACCGCTCCGACTCCGTGGCGTCTGTGACGGAGTCGCCAACAATGCATGCGGCGGTCACAACGGAGTGGACTGTGCCGCCAACGGTACCGCCACCTGTGGTTTTGTCGGTGACAACCGGTCAGACTCGCCCATCCATCCCATCGTGAACGGGAACCGCACGGTCAGGGTACGGTGTCGGTGCTGGGCACGTCAGCCGGCTCGGGACCGCTGTCACCGCTGTTTGAGATGGTCGTGACGCGTAGGAACGTCCGCCGCCCGAACCATTCCGCGCTGTATTCTTCCTCGCCGTCGGCGAGATGTGATGGCACGTTACTTGCGACCGAACTCAGTGCACGACCACATCGGAATCTCTACTCGCAGATCGCTGTGGGCGACGGTGTATGAGCTCGCAGGCAGGCGATCGCGCCAAGGAGGTCGGCGATGTCGCCACCGCGTTTACTCAAGGTCGTCATCGGAATCAACCACTTCGAGATCCAGTTGAGTCGCAGGGAAACCGATCCCGCCAGGTTGCCCATGGTCCCACCCCGGCAATCAGCGGGCCCGATGTCCGTGATCACTCCGCCGGATCGAACGTTTCGGTCCGCCGCGAGCGGTCAGATGGGATTGACGCTCCGCGTCGTTTCGGCCGCAGGGCTGCTGGCCGCCCGTCTGCTCGAGCAGGCTTCGCACGTCGCGCTGCGCACCGGGCAACCGGCCCATGGCCATGGTGCCGGCGTGGACAGCAATCGCTCGGGTGTCGCCGATGAGACGTCATCGGTTGTGCGATCAATTCACTCGCACCACCGATCTCACGCCGGCACAACGGTTGACCGGATGCCGGGAAGTGGCGGCCCTGGGAGGTGAGAGGCACATCGTGATCGCAGGCTGTGAACTCCTGAACGCCTCGGTATGGAGCGGTGCTTGCGCGTCACCACGGCGGCCTAAGGAGTAGTTGCCACCGAAGCGCTGCAATTGTTGCTGAGTCATGGTCTCCAGTGGGACGGCGGATTGCCAATTAAATTGCCCAAGAGGCGGATTCGACATTTTCAACGCTAAGCGTGTACCGTCAGGTCTAGATCGGAACCGATGCCGCGGCGCTGGATTTGATTAGGCATTCGGGTTCACACCCAACAGGTCGAATGCCACCCAAACTTTGTTCGACGCAGTTCCCACGCCCGAAACGGGGTGGTCGTGTCGACGCGTCAGGCCGCGCGGCCAGCGTGGAAGCGTCCCGCGACCCCGTCGTGGCGTCTGCAGTCTCCCGTCCGATAGCTGCGCGCGTATGAGTGGTGCGCTCGCGTGTAACTGCACTTGCCCGGTTTCATCAAGCTGGACCAGATGCGTGCGGCGCGCTCGCAGGTACCATCACGATGACGAGTTGCCACGAGTCTGAGATGTGTGGGCAGGTCGTGAGATGGGTTCGAGGGGCCCTCGCGCGAATCGCCCTCCGACACCGCCTCGCAACTGCAGACGGCTTGTCACCGCCTACTGCTCGGCGGCTTCCGGCGATGTGCAGATCGCACCGCGCGTAAAGGTCTTTGACGCTGCGGTTGTGAGGAGTCGACTGAGTGGGCGGGATGAAGCCGAATCTCGTCGTCACGGTCGGCGACCCGAGCGGTGCATCGCGTGGCCGCCGACCGGAAAGCAGTGCGGCAACCGACGTCGGATTGTCTTCACGACGAATGCAGACGCACGACGGCGGCGGTACCCGCCGTTGCACCAGACGATGTGGCCGTCGGCGCGGGCCGCCACCCCACCGCGTGTGCTCACCTCGTAGAGATCGACCGCGGTCGCCGGCGACGTCGCGCGTCCCGGATCGACGATGCGGGTGGCCAGTGTTGCCAGCGCGGCGCACTCGTTGTCAAGTACTTCTGCCCACTGCGGCGCGCCATGGTGACCTCTTAGGTGGACGCGAAGAATGCACTGCAGTCACCGGCGCGGAAGCTCACGCCGTCAACGGTGTTCAACACTCGGCCATGACGACCAACCGCCTAACGAGCGTCAAAATCGCCCCGAAACCCGGCCGGGTTTTTTCTCCTGCGGACTGTGCGGACTCGCGGCGACTTGAGACGCCCCCGAAAACGAGGAAGCCCTGACCGGGTCTCCCCTGGTCAGGGCCTCTTCTGTGTCTCAACCAACACGTCGGGGTGGCGGGATTCGAACCCACGACCTCTTCGTCCCGAACGAAGCACGCTACCAAGCTGCGCCACACCCCGTGGCTTCCATCCGCATCGCACTCTCTCGCGGACAGCCTCGATCAGCCTACATCCACACCGCAATCGGTATTAAATCGGCTGGTCAGAGCCGCTCGAGAGAAGCGTGACCAGGGGGCAGAACACCGTGGTGACGATGTCGTGGATGGCGTCAGCGGTGAGATCGCCGTTGACCAGGAACTCATAGCGCGCCATGTCGAACGGCAGGGAGCGGACGCGTTCCGGTAGCGGCGCCGGCCCGATCTCGCCCCGAGCGCGCGCACGCTCGAGGATCGTGTCGCTGAGCGCGATGCCCTTGGTCTGCAGGATGCGAAGGGTTCCGGTACCCGGGGATGCGGCGGCGTCGGCGAGGACCCCCAGTGCGATGGACCGCCCCATGGACTCGAGTCGGTCGAGGACGAGCTGCAGGGTGGCCTCCACATCGCTTGCGAGAGAACCGGTGTCAGCCGCGTGGATCACGTCGTCGCTCGCGCTGGTCAGCGCAGCCACCACCATGTCGAGCCGGTTGGGCCACCGCCGGTAGAGCACGGGCTTGCTGGTCTGCGCACGACGGGCGACGCCCTCGAAGGTGAGTCCGACGTATCCGTGGTCGACCAGCTCGCCGAACACGGCCCGATGGATGGCGTCGTCGAGTTCGGTGCCGCGTCGTCGTGTCGGTGTCATGCCGTGTCCCCGCAGGTGAATAAGAAACGTTGCGTATCTCGCAGAGGCAATCTAACATTCGGCGATAAGAAACTATCCGTATCTAAAAGGAGGCGTCATGGCCGACTCATCCACCCACCGGCCGCTCCGTGAGGTGGCGGTCGTACTCGGCCTGACCGCGGCGCTCTCGCTGCTGCTTCTGGCCTTTGCGCTGCCCGGCGTGCATTCGAAGCCGCATGACCTGCGGCTCGGTGTGGTCGCCACCCCCGCCACGTCGCAGCAGCTTGCCCGATCACTCCACACCCGACAGCCCGGCGCGTTCTACGTCTCGCATCCGTCCTCCGCCGACGCCGCGAGATCGCAGATCGAGTCCCGCGACCTCGACGGCGCCCTGATCGTCGACCGGACGGGCATCACGACGATGGTGACGACCGCGGGGAGCACGTCGGTCGCGACCCTCATCGAGGGCGTCGGAACACAGATCGCGGCGTCGGAGAACACGACGAGCACCACCGTCGACGTCCGCGGGTTCGGCAGCGGTGACCCCCGCGGCGCCGGGCTCGCCGCCGGTGCCCTGCCACTCGCGCTCGGCGGGTGGATCGGGGCATTGGTGATGATGATGGTGCTGCGGGATCCGCGGACGTTGATCGCGTCGACCCTGGCGTTCGCGATCGTCGGCGGACTGGCGCTGACCACCATCCTGCGGTTTGTCCTGGGAACGTTCGACGATCAGTTCTGGCCGGCAGCGGGGGCGGCGATGCTGGGCATCGCGGCAACGGCTTTCGGCGTCATCGGACTCCGCACCCTGCTCGGCGCGGCCGGCCTCGGCATCGCCGGACTCGCGCTGATCGTGCTCGGGAATCCGTTGTCGGGACTGACCAGTTCACCGAGCCTGCTCCCGCAACCGTGGGGTGCGATCGGTCAGTACCTACCACCCGGCGCGACCGGGACGTTGCTGCGCAATGTCGTCTTCTTCGACGGCCACGCCACGGCCCACGCGACGATGGTGTTGCTCGGGTGGCTGCTCATCGGCGCCGCGTTCTACGTGATCGCGATCCGCCGCGGACGCACTACACCGGACACCGCCGAGGAGTTCCTCGACGAGGAGTGGGGGATCACCGAGACGCACGTGCCGGCGCACGCACGCGACGGCCACGTGCCGCAGCACGCACGCTGATCGCCGAGCGTCAGTGGCGCTGGCCCGCGGTCAGCGGCGGCAACGACTGCTCCTCGTCGTACTCGGCATCGCCATGCGACACCGGCGTGAGCGTGAGCAGCGTCGCCTCCGGACGGCAGCAGAAGCGGTACGGCGCGTACGGCGAGGTGCCGAGTCCGGCGCTGACATGCAGCTTCATCGTCGAGCCCCAGTTCGACGCGCCCTTGACCCGCGAGCGGTCGATCTCGCAGTTGGTCACCAGCGCACCGAAGCCCGGGACGCACAGCTGACCGCCGTGCGTGTGCCCGGCCATGACGAGGTCGTAACCGTCGGCGGCGAACTTGTCGAGCACCCGGGGCTCCGGTGAATGCGTCAGTCCCAGCCGCAGATGGGCCAGGGGATTGGGTCGACCCTCGACGGTCTCGTAACGGTCGCGACCCAGATGCGGGTCGTCGACGCCGGCCGCGGCCACCCGCACGCCTGCGACCTCGAGCTCACGCACGGTGTGCGTCGCGTCGAGCCAGCCGCGCTCGGTGAACGCCGCGCGCAGGTCCTGCCACGGCAACGGCTCGCCGTGGACGCGCTTGTGATTCTTGTTGAAGTACTTCAGCGGGTTCTTCGGGGTCGGACCGAAGTAGTCGTTGGAGCCGAAGATGAACAGACCCGGCCGCGACAACAACCCACCCAGCGACTGGATCACCGCAGGCACCGCGTTGGGGTGGGCCAGGTTGTCACCGGTGTTGACGACGAGGTCGGGCTCCAGCGATTCCAGTTCGGAGACCCAGGCCTGCTTGAGGCGCTGACCGGGCAACATGTGCAGGTCGCTGATGTGCAGGACCCGCAGCGTGGCTGCGCCGGGCTCGAGCACCGACATCGTCTTGTGACGCAGCGTGAAGGCGTTGCGCTCGATGAGGGTCGCGTAGGCGACCCCCGCCACGGCGGCACCAGCAGACGCCGCGGCCACCCGCGCCACGGTCGCCTGCGGGGTGCCCGCAGGGCGGTGAGATCCGGCCAGTGCGTCACGGATTCGCTTGATGTCGACGTCAGCCATCTGGTCAGGATACCGATGGTCGACCCGGTGGGTACCCGAAGTACCTGCGGACTCGGAGGAGAAAATCGTGCGAGCACATCCGCGGGCGGGCACTACCGTGGCCTCATGACCGACGACTCAGCCCTCAAAGCCCGCATCCGCACCGACCTGACCGCAGCGATGAAGGCCCGCGACACCGAGACCGTCGCGACCCTGCGCATGGTGATCGCCGCGATCGGAGCCGAGGAGGTGTCGGGTTCGGCCGCCCACACACTGACCGACGAGCAGGTCACCTCGCTGCTGATGCGCGAGAACAAGAAGCGGGCCGAGTCGGCGTCGATCTTCGACGAGAACAACCGCAGCGAGCTCGCCGACAAGGAGCGGGCCGAGGCGGCCATCATCTCCCGCTACCTGCCCGCACCCCTCGACGACGCAGGTGTGGACGCGCTGGTCGCCGACGCGATCGCGCAGGTCGCCGCCGACCTGGGGGAGCCGCCCGCGATGAAGCAGATGGGTCAGGTCATGAAGATCGTGACCGAGCGTGCCGCAGGCGGAGCGGACGGCAAACGTCTGTCGACGGCCGTCCGCTCAGCGCTGCAGTAGTCGTCCCGGTCAGGGTGACCCGGGGATCACGATCGGTCCGATGCCCGGGATCGTGATCGTCGTCGGGGGCAGACGCGGGCCGCGCTCGGGCGTCGCCACCCGACCCTGACCGTCACTGACGTAGATCGTGACGGTCGTTCCGGGCACCGCCGTACCGGACGGGCTGGTGGACACCACGGTCCCCGCCGACTGCGGGCTGGTGGTGGTGGCCTGCTCGACCTTGAAGCCGTTCTCCTGCAGACGCGCGGTCGCCGAGCTCGCCGACAGGCCGGTCACGTCGGGGACCCGGCCGTTCTGGCTGCCCTCGACGTACTTCGGGTCGGTCGGCGGCAACGAGGTGGGACCGAACTTGTTCGCCACCGGCAGGATCGCGTTGTACCAGGTGCGTGCCGGCTCGAAACCGCCGTAGAGGTCGCCGCCGTAGCACTGGCGCAGCGGCGAGGAGCAGATGTCCTCGGGGCTGGTGGTGTCGCCGTAGATGTAGGTGGCGCCGGCGAAGTTGTTGGTGAAGCCGAGGAACGCCGAGGACCGGTGCGCCTCGGTGGTACCCGTCTTACCGGCCAATGGAAGGTTCCATCCGGCCGAGGCCGCGGCACCCGCCGAGGTTCCGCCACCACGGTCGTCGGCGGACATCGCGTTGGCCAATGTGTCGGCCAGTCCCGGCTCCACCACCTGCTCGCAGGCGGGCGGCGTGAACGCCACCGCGGTGACCTCGGGCTCGCCGTTGGCTCCGATCACCGTGTTGCCGTTGCGATCCCGCTTCTTCTGCGTGATCGACTTGATCGGGTTCGGCGGGCACCAGGTGCCGTGCGACGCCAGGGTGGCCGCGACGTTCGACAGCTCCAACGGATTGATCGCGTTGGGGCCCAGCGTGAACGAGCCGAAGTTGCCCTGCTTGACGTAGTCGGCCAGGCTCAGGTCGCCCTGGCCGGACGTGCCCGGCTGAGCGTATGACCGCATACCGAGTTTGACGGCCATGTCGACCGCGGACGGCACACCGACCTCGTTGAGGAGCTTGACGAACGCGGTGTTGGGGGACTGCGCAAGGGCATTGGTGATCGACATGGTCCGGGGGTACCGGCCGTCGTTCTTGACGCAGTAGGTGTTCTCCGGGCAGCCGTTGACGCCGCCGCTCGAACCCATCCCCTTGGCCTGGTAGGTCGACGGGACGTCGAGGGTGGCCGACGAACCGAGGCCCTTCTGCATCGCCGCGGCCACGGTGAAGATCTTGAAGATCGACCCGGCACCGTCGCCGACCATCGAGTATGGCTGCGGCTGCACGGTCTGATCGCGCCGCTGGTCGAGTCCGTAGTCGCGGCTCGACGTCATCGCGAGCAGGTCATGGCTGGTGCTGCCGGGCTTGATCACGTTCATCACGTTGGCGATTCCGGTGAGCTGCGGGCTGGCCACGGCCTGCACGGCCGACTTCGTCGACGCCTGCACCTGCGGGTCGAGGGTGGTGCGGATCGTGTATCCGCCGCGCAGCACCGCGTCGCGGTTGAGTCCGTTCTCAGCGAGGAACTGCAGTGCGTAGTCGCAGAAGAACCCGTTGTCGCCGGCCGAGATACAGCCCTGCGGCAGCGACTGCGGCTGCGGCAGTACGCCGAGTGGCTTGGACTTGTCGGCCTGGAATTCCGCGGCACGGTTCGGAAAGTTCTCGATCATCGTGTCCAGCACGAGGTTTCGACGATCGGTCACGCCCGAGACGTTGGTGTACGGGTTGAGCGCCGAACTCGACTGCACCATGCCGGCCAACATCGCCGACTGCGGGACGTCGAGATCCTTGGCCGCCTTGTTGAAGTAGGTCCGGGCCGCGGCCTCGATGCCGTAGGCGCCGTTACCGAACGGGACGATGTTCAGGTAACGGGTGACGATCTCCTTCTTCGCCTCCGCCTTGGCTGCGGCCTTGTCGATGTTCTTGTCGCGCATGATCTGATCGGTGAGCGTCTGCTCCAGCGTCAACGCCATGCGCACCTCGCGCAGCTTGCGCGCCGGGGTGGTGGCGATGGCGGCCTCGCGGTCGGCCTCGGTCCGTGCCAGCACCAGCAGCTGATAATTCTTGATGTACTGCTGATCGAGCGTCGACGCGCCCTGCTGCACCTCGCCCGACGACGAGTTCTTCAGGAACGCGCGGATGGTGCCCTTCCAGTCCACGCCGTCGTGCTCGAGGAAGCGCTTGTCCTCGATCGAGATGATCGCCCGGATCATGTCCGGGGAGATGTCGTCGTAGTCCACCTGGATGCGCCGCTGGTCGTAGAGGTAGGCCATCGGCTTACCCGTCGAGTCGGTCATCGTCGTGACCTCCGGGACCGTCCCGTCGAGGAGCTCGGACGACGAGTTCTCGACGGTGGTCGCGGCCTTGTTCGTCAGGAGCCCGAACCCTCCGGCCGCGGGGAACAACAGGGCGGCCACGAGGACGCCGGCGAGCGCGCAACAGGCGAGCAGGACCCAGAGGGCCCTGGACCGCGGGGTGCGGTGGGTTTGATCGGACACGGAACTCAGGATACGGGTCCGACCTTAGAGACCGGGTCAACCATCGGTGACGACTCACGAACGAACGGCGCCGCGGACCCCGTACCTCGAACCCGACGAAACGGATAGGACGGCGGTCCCACTTTCCCCGGCCCCTCGACTTGACGATCGCTCATCGCAAAACCTAGATTGTTGTACAGAATGTGACTCACGTAACATTTGGTCACGAAAGTGGCGAGGCTTGCCTCACGAACGATGCACAGCGGCAGACAGGGGTTCGGCACATGGCGAACGCGGCAGTGACACACGGCGAGACGACCGGCGAGACCGACACCCGATTGGCCTGGGTGGCCCAGGCACGATGCCGCGGGGGTGACCCGGACGAGTTGTTCGTCCGCGGCGCAGCCCAGCGCAAGGCGGCCACCATCTGTCGGCACTGCCCGGTACAGCTCGAATGCGGAGCCGATGCCCTCGACAACCGGGTCGAGTTCGGCGTCTGGGGCGGCATGACCGAGCGTCAGCGGCGCGCGCTGCTGCGCCAGCACCCCGAGGTCACCTCGTGGGGCGAGTTCTTCGAGAACCAGCGCCGTCGGCACGCCGACGCCGTCTGAGCTCTGCGCTCTAGTTCTTCTGACCGACGATCTGTTCGGCCACCGCGCGCAGCGCGGTCATGTCGGCCACCTCGAACGGTAGCGACGGCACCCCGATGATCGGGACGGCCGGATGCGACGCGGTGAACCTCTGCAGCAGATGGAGTTCGCGTCGACCGGTTGTCGTGCGTTCGGCGTGAATCGTCAACACGGCCCGCGTCAACTCGTCGTCCACCGATTCGAGGGCGGTCCGTGCGGCGTCCGCGGTGATCGACGTCAGGTTCGGGTGCGTCCGGTTCAGCAGCAGTCCCGCGAGCGGCATCCGTTCCTCGGAGAGCCGATCGACGAAGAACGCGGCCTCGCGCAACGCGTCCGGTTCGGCCGAGGCGACCACCACGAACTGGGTGCCGGGTCGCTTGAGCAGGTTGTATGTCGTCGTGGCACGTTCCTGGAACCCGCCGAACATCGCGTCGAGTGACTGCACGAACGCCGAGACGTCCCGCAACGTGTCGCCGCCGACGATCGTCGAGACGCCGCGCATCGCAAGGCCCACGACACCGGTGACGACGCGGCCGACCCCGCGTCCGCCGCCCATCAGCAGCTTCATCAATCGACCGCTCATGAACGAGCCCAGGCGGGCCGGCGCGTCGAGGAAGTCGAGCGCGTTGCGCGACGGCGGGGTGTCGACGACGACGAGGTCCCACTTGTCCTGCGCGAGGAGCTGCCCCAACTTCTCCATCGCCATGTACTCCTGCGTCCCGGAGAACGACGTCGCGACGGTTTGGTAGAAGGAGTTGTTCATGATGGCCTCGGCACGCTCGGGCGTCGAGTACTGCGTCACCATCTCGTCGAAGGTCCGCCGCATGTCGAGCATCATCGCGTCGAGCGAACCCGGCCCGTCGATCGCCACCGGCTGGGGTGCGTTGGTCAGCTCGGTCATCCCGAGGGACTGCGCGAGTCGTTTGGCGGGGTCGATGGTCAGCACCACCACACGCCTGCCCTGCTCGGCGGCGCGCACCGCCATCGCGGCGGCCGTCGTCGTCTTGCCGACGCCACCCGCCCCACAGCAGATCACGACCTTGGTCTGATCGTCGGCGAGGACCTCGCCCATCTTCAGTACGGCAACCATCACGCACCCGCCCGTTCCAAGAGGGCGGAGATCTCGTAGATCCCGCCGAGGTCGACCCCGTCGTCATACGACGGGATCTCGATGGTGGAGACGTCCACCTCGTCGAGTTCGGCCTTGGCCACCTGCTGCGCCTGGACCCGCGATGCGTGCTCGATGGTCTCGGTCAGCAGTCCCTGCAGGTCGGCGTCGGACACGGTCAGTCCGGCCGTCGAGAGGTGTTCGGCGATCGTGGCGGCGTCGATGACACCCTCGGCCGCGTCGTCGACGGCGGCCTCGCTCAGGTGCGGCGGCGCCACCCGGTTGATGATCAACGCACCCACCCGCATCTTCTTGTCCCGCAGATCGGTGACCGCCTCGATGGTCTCCTGGATGGGCATGGCCTCGAGCAGTGTCACCAGGTGGACGACGGTGAGCTCCGAGTGCAACAGCGTCACGACGCCGTCGCTCTGGTTGCGGATGGGCCCGGTCTTGGTCAGGTCCGACATCGCCGAGGTGACGTCGAGGAAGTTGCCGATGCGACCGGTCGGCGGCGCGTCGACGACGACCGCGTCGTACACCTGGGCCCCGGCCTTGTCGGTGCGCACGACGCACTCCTTGATCTTGCCGGTGAGCAGCACGTCACGCAGGCCCGGAGCGACCGTGGTGACGAAGTCGATGGCACCGATCCGGCGCATCGCGCGACCGGCGAACCCGAGGTTGTAGAACATGTCGAGGTATTCGAGCAGAGCGTGCTCGATGTCGATGGCCAGCGCCGTGACCTGGCCGCCGCCCTGCGCGGTGGCGACCTTGGTCTCGGTCGGCGGCAGCGGCGGGATGTCGAAGAGCTGCGCGATGCCCTGGCGGCCCTCGCACTCGACGAGCAGGACCTTCTTGCCCTCTCCGGCCAACGTCAGTGCGAGCGCCGCGGCGACCGAGGTCTTGCCGGTTCCGCCCTTCCCCGAGACGAAATGCAGACGGGCGGTTCGCGCGGAGTCGGGCCAGCCTGTGTGTGTGGAGTCGGGCCGGCCCGAGGGCGAGAGCCCGGCGCCCGGTCGATCGGAGAGCGGTTGTGATGACACCCGCCAACTGTATCCAGAGCTTTACCGCGAACTCCGGCGATCGGTCGGGTGCGATGAGTGACGTCGGTGACCTTCCGCCGGGGCCTCGATGTGACCGTCACACCCGGATAGGGTGAGCCCATGAGTGAACTGACTGCGTGGGAATACGCCACCGTGCCGCTGCTGACCCACGCCACCAAGCAAATCCTCGACACCTGGGGCGTCGACGGATGGGAGTTGGTCAGCGTTCTGCCCGGTCCCACCGGCGAGCAGCACGTCGCCTACCTCAAGCGTCCGAAGGGCTGACCGCCATGTCCGGTACGCAGCAGTCGTGGACGCAGCGATTGGCCGATCTCGGAATCGAACTGCCGAAGGTGGTCGCTCCGCTCGGGGTCTACTACCCGGCGGTGCGCAGCGGCAACATGGTCTACACCTCCGGTCAGCTCCCGATGGTCAACGGTGAGCTGACGTTCCACGGCAAGGTCTCCGAGGGCGCCGAAGGTGTCATCAAGCCCGAGCAGGCCCATGAGGCCGCGCGTCTGTGCGCGCTGAACGCGGTGGCCGCGATCAACGGGCTGGTCGGTATCGACTCGCTGGTCCGCGTGGTCAAGCTCGTCGGATTCGTCGCGTCTGCACCGGGTTTCACCGGGCAGCCCGCGGTGATCAACGGCGCGTCGGACCTCATCGGCGAGATCTTCGGTGAGGCCGGTCACCACGCACGGTCGGCGGTCGGGGTCGCCGAGTTGCCGCTGGGGTCGCCGGTCGAGGTCGAGATGATCGTCGAGGTCGCCTGAGCGAGGCTTTCGCGACCTTCGCGCTCAGACCTCCTGCAGGTAGGTCAGTTGCGCCTTCACCGACATCCGCGCGGCAGGCCACAGCTTCTTGTCGACATCGGAGTACACCCTCTTGACGATCTTCATCGGCTTCGCCTGTGCCGCAGTCAGGTTGAGGTCGATCAGTGCTGCGCGGATCTGGTCGATCCGCTCCTCCCGGTGCGTCTTGTAGAAGCGGGCGACCGGGATCAGATCGGCGTGGTCGGGGCCGTGGCCGGGTAGCAACGCGCATCCCTCGCCCTCGACGATCAATCGGTTGAGCGAGTTCATGTAGTCCCGCAGCCCACCGTCGGACGGGTCGAGAACCGTTGTGCCGCTTCCCAGGATGGTGTCGCCGGTGCACATAGCGCGTCCGATGACGCGCGCCGGTTCGACCGCGGCGGTGTTGGCCGGATCGC
The DNA here is from genome assembly GCF_016462415.1 of Williamsia sp. GTDB lineage: Bacteria > Actinomycetota > Actinomycetes > Mycobacteriales > Mycobacteriaceae > Williamsia_A. Next base: position 43,977 of record NZ_JAEMTF010000008.1, read on the forward strand.
CCTTGGCCAGTTGCTCGACGAGGAAGCTGACCGAATCGGCGGTGTGGCCCGGCGTGCGCAACACGGTGATGCGCAGGCCCGCCGCCTCGATCACCTCGCGGTCGGTGAGCGGTTGGGCGTCGCGGCAGTACTTCTCGGTCAGCGCCCGCACCGGTGATCCGGTGAGTGCGTGGAACTTCTTGATGCCGTCGGTGTGGTCGGCATGACGATGCGTGATGAGCGTGAGCACGACCCGCCCCTGTTTGGCCACCGTCCGCAGATGCTTCTTGTGTCCCTTGGGCCCCGGGTCGACGACGACGCAGTCGGGGTGTTCAGGTGCTCGCAGAATCCAGGTGTTGGTGCCGTCGAGTTCCATCATCCCGGGGTTGTTGCAGAGGACCACGGATGCGAACGGGGTGACCGTGCGCGGCGTCTCGTACGCGGGATGCTTGGGTGCAGTCATGCCCACACGCTACCGCCGCGACCTGTCCGGCTGACAGGGATCTGGCAGCCCGCGGCCACGCTGCTGACAGAACGGCCTCCTAGTTTCTCACCTCAGCGGAAGCGTGTTCCGCTGCCGGGGTTCTCGTACCGGCTGGAGAAACAGGAGTAGACGTGAACATCAAGAAGGCCGCCACCTCGACCATGGCCGCAGGGTTCGTCGGAGCCGCACTGTTGGGTCTGGGCGTCAGCGCCGGGACCGCGTCCGCGGCGCCGCAGCAGAACCATTCGGTCCAGACCCAGTCGCGCGCGCAGCAGCCCCAGCAGCAGCGTCAGGTCACCGTCTTCCGGCGCGACTACCGTCCGTTCATCTACCGCGGGCATCGGGTGATCCCGCGGTACGACGCCGCGCACCGTGCATGGGGATTCACCTACGACCGCACCTTTGTGCACGTCGTCCTCACGCGTCGCTGACGTCTGAGGTCACGGCAGCGCCGGCTATGGTTTCCCCTGATCATGGCCGGCGCTGCGCGGTCGGCATTGCCGGTCTACCCGGTGCGTGCCAGCACCTCGGCGATGGTCCGCTGGATGTCCAGCCCGCGGACCGCGTCCAACGGGTGGTCGGTCGATGTGGTGATGGCCGTGAGGAATTCGTCGACGAGGGTGGTGAAGCACTCGACCGAACCCGTCGTGCGATCGGTGAGGGTCACGACTCCGTCGTGGCCGTGCACAGAGAACTCGGTGACGGTCGGCTGCGCCGGGACGCGCAGTGACAGTTGCGCGGTCGAGGTCGCGCCGTCGGCGTGTCCGAAGGTGAGGTGCCACAGATCGTCGGCGGCGATGACGCGCGCATCGATCACCTCGGTGATCGGACCGAGCGCGGCATCGAGGAGATCGATGACGTGCGGTCCGACGTCGAGCAGAGCGCCGCCGTCCTGGCGCCACTGCGACGACGAGTACCGGCCGCCGAGCAGGGCTCCCGAGATCCATCGACCCAGCCCGCCGGCGTACGCACCGTCCTGCGCCGCGGCCACGAAGGCGCGGGTCTCCGGTGCGTACCGGCGCGTGAACGTGACGATGGACCGCACGTCGGCCGCTCGTACCGCGGCGACGATGGCCTCGGCCCCCTCCACCGTGCCGGCGATCGGCTTGTCCAGGATCAGGTGCTTGCCGGCCTCCGCCGCTGCGACCGCCAGTGGGGCCTGGGCGTCCGGCGGCACCGCGAACGACACCGCGTCGCACGCGTCGAACATGGCCTCGACGCTGTCGAAGCGTGACACCGGTAAGTCGTCGGCCGCCTCGGGTCGGCGGGTCCACACACCGACCAGGTCGACGCCGGGGTGTGCAGCGAGCGCAGGGATGTGGGTCTCGCGGGCCCACGGGCCGGCACCCACGACGGCCACGCGGAGCGGAGGAACGGTCATGCGGCGAGCCTAGTGGTCCGGCCGATGGCTATCGGAGCGATCCTGCCGCCCCCTGGCCCCGCAGCCAGTCGAACCACTGCGGCATTCCTTCGCCGGTCGTGGCGCTGACGGGGATGATCCGGGCCGTCGGGTTCGCGGTGCGCACGGCGACGATGTAGTCGTCGAGATCGACATCGAGGTAGGGGATCAGGTCGATCTTGTTGATGAGCACGACCTCGACACTGCGGAACATCACCGGGTACTTCATCGGCTTGTCCTCACCTTCGGTGACCGACCAGACCATGGCCTTGGCGTGCTCGCCGACGTCGAACTCGGCGGGACACACCAGGTTTCCCACGTTCTCGATGATCACGAGATCGAGTGCGTCGAGATCGAGTCCCTGCAGGGCGCGGTTGACCATCGGTGCGTCGAGGTGGCATTCCCCGCCGAAGCCGTCCTCGGTGTTGAGCAGCGACACCTGGGCGCCGCGTCCGGCGAGCTTCGCGGCGTCGAGGTCGGTGGCGATGTCGCCCTCGATGATCCCGAACCGCATCTCGTCGGCGAGCGCCTCCAGGGTGGCGACGAGCACCGTGGTCTTGCCCGACCCCGGCGAACTCATCAGGTTGACCGCGCGCACCCCTGCGGCGTCGAAGGCAGCGCGGTTGAAGTCGGCGCGCTGGTCGTTCTCGCCGAAGATCGCGTCGAGCACGTCGACGCGTTCGTCCCCGGTGGCGTATCCGGACATGTCGCCGTGGTCGGTGTGGGCGTGGCTGTGTTCGACACCGTCGTCGTGTCGGTGGAATCTGCCCATGTCCAGCGCTCTCCTCAGGTGGTCGTGGCGACCGATCCGGCGGTCACGTCCTGTGGCGCAACCCATCCGCCGAACTGCTTCTCGAGTTCCAGCGCCACCGCGATGGTGACGTTGTCGTTGCCGGGTCGCGCGGCCACCTGCACGCCGACGGGCAGGCCGCGCCTGCTGAAGCCCAGCGGCACCTCGGTGACCGCCAGACCCAGCATGTTGAAGATGGCAGCGCCGCCGAACAACCACGGACGCGCCAGGGTTCCGTGATGCAGCGGTGCGGGTTGCGGCAGTGGTGGGTGCAGCATGACGCCGTCGCCGATCGCCCCGTCCACCTCGTCGGCCAGATCGGCGGCGAACTTGTCGAGCAGATTGCGCGCCGGACCGGGGAGCAACTCCGGCAGGCGGTCGCCGATCATCGCCAGCTGCAACTGAAGACTGTTGGCGCGCAACACGGCCGGGGTCAGGTGACGTGAGTCGGGCTCGCCGAAGGAGTCGAACAACGACATGACCGATGTACCGGCATGCTTGCGCAACTCCATCAGGTAACTGGCGATGACCCGGCGCATCGCGGGCATGGGCTGCCACACCACGTCGGCGCCGCGATCGGCCAGGGCCGCACCGGCGGCGTCGCGCGCATCGCGGACGGACCGGTCCATCGGTCGCAGATAGCTCGACTTGGTGGGGATCACGACCCGCAATCCCTCGAGGTTCACCGACTCGGTCGTGCCGATACGGGTCCCGTCATCGTCGGCGAGGATGCGCAGCAGCGGCATGAGGTCGGACGCGCGCCGCGCCATCGGCCCGAGGGTCTCGAGCAGGTCGACCTCCTCCTCACCGGACAACGACGGGATGGACTCGTTGGCCGGGACCAGTCCGGGAGAGGGCTTGTGGCCGAAGACGCCGCAGTAGAAGGACGGGATACGAATCGACCCGCCGGTGTCGCCACCGACACCGAACGGGATACCGCCGCCGCCGATGGCAGACCCCTCGCCGCCGGAGGATCCACCCGAGACGCGGCGCAGGTCATAGGGATTGGAGGTACGGCCGTAGACGCTGTTGGTGCTCTCGATCCCGAGGCAGAGTTCGGCGGTGTTGGTGACACCGACGACGATCGCGCCCGCGCGTCGGAGTCGTTGGACGGCGATCGCATCGGTGTCGGCGATGATGCCCGCGCGACTCGACAGGCCCGCCGTGTGCGGCATGCCGGTGACCGGGATGGATTCCTTGATGGTGCAGGGCACACCGTGCAGCGGGCGGTCGGTCGCGGTGCCGGGGGAGGCGGCGTCGGCGGCATCGGCCTCGGCGAGGGCATCGTCGAAACGGTCGCGGGCGACGGCCCCGAAGGCCTCGCGCTCGCGCAGGATCGCGATGTGGAACTCGACCACCCGACGCGATGTGGTCGCCCCGGTCCGGATCGCGTCGGCCAGCTCGAACGCCGAGGCCCCGGCGATCCATGTGTCGTCGACCTGGGTGACAGGACGGGAACTACGCCTTCCGCTGCGTTCGGTCATCTCTTGACCTTACTGAGCGCCGTCGGTCGGCTGAGCCTTGCTGGTCGGATCCGCTCCGGATGCAACGATCCGCTCCGGTTGCAGCCGGAGCGGATCGTGGAAAGCGGAGCGGATGGAACGCCGGGTCAGCGCGCGCGCCGGGCCAGACGCTCGGAGTCGGCGATGAGGACGCTCTTGCCCTCGAGTCGCAGCCAACCACGCTGCGCGAAGTCGGCCAGCGCCTTGTTGACGGTCTCGCGCGATGCGCCGACGAGCTGCGCGATCTCCTCCTGCGTCAGGTCGTGCGTCACACGCAGTGCGCCGGCCTCCTGGGTGCCGAATCGCTGGGCGAGCTGCAGCAGCTGCTTGGCGACACGACCCGGGACGTCGGTGAAGATGAGGTCGGCCAGGTTGTTGTTGGTGCGGCGCAGGCGACGGGCCAGCACGCGCAGCAGCTGCTCGGCGATCTCGGGGCGATCGGCGATCCACGCCTTGAGCGCGTCACGATCCATCGAGACCGCACGGACCTCGGTGACGGTGGTCGCCGAGGAGGTACGTGGGCCGGGGTCGAAGATCGACAGCTCGCCGAACATGTCCGACGGGCCCATGATCGTGAGCAGGTTCTCGCGTCCGTCGACCGAGCGTCGGCCGACCTTCACCTTGCCCGCGAGGATGATGTACAGACGATCGCCGGGCTCGCCCTCGTTGAAGATGACATGGCCGCGCGGGAAATCGACAGGCTGGAGCTGCTTGGTCAGCGCCGCGACGGCACTGGGCTCCACTCCCTGAAAGATGCCGGCCCTGGCCAGTACTTCCTCCACGTACGCCCCTTTCTGAGGGTGCTGCGGGGGCTGCCCCGCGCATAGATTGTGATGTACGAATGTTGGATTCGTCACTCGTTGTGATAAGTCTACGGCTATAGCCCGAGCGGAGTTCGACGAACGTCCAACAGCGGCTCACCTGCTCGGTTACGGGGTCATCGAACCGCGGTGATCAACTGGCGCGGCTCGACTCGGTCGGGGAGTCGAACGCGTCGGGTTCGACCGAGTCGCGGCGGCTACGGAACTCGTCGAGTGCGGCCGGGAAGCCGTCCTTGGCGAGTGTGTCCATCTGCTCCGGAGCTGCGCTTTCGAGAAACTCCTCGACCTGGTCGCGGTTGACGCTCACGTCGTCGATCTGCGATTCCATCTTCTCCATGGCCAACGCGAACAACATGAGCACCGCCGGGAACAGCAGTACAGCGAGTCCGTGCATGAGGGTCAGTAAACACAACCCAGGTCTCGGAAGGGCAACGAAACCCGAGGTGGAACCCAAGCGTTACCTGCCGGGCGCCGTTCGCCGGGTCGTGACCCGACGGTGATGAACGCCTTCAGGTCTGCTCAGTACCCTGACGAGGTGACCACGGATCCATCCGGCGACGCCCCGGCTGCAGCGCCGCCGCGTTCCCGACGCAAGACCGCCGCACAACGCGGTACCGAGACGCGGACCGGACTCGTGCGCCGCGCACGTCGGATGGACCGAGAGCTGCAGATCGCGTTCCCGCACGTCTATTGCGAACTCGACTTCACGACACCGCTCGAGTTGTCGGTCGCGACGATCCTCTCGGCGCAGTGCACCGACGTGCGCGTCAACATGGTGACCCCGGCTCTGTTCAGGAGATATCCCGACGCCGCCGCGTACGCGGGCGCGCAGCGCGAGGAACTCGAGGAGATGGTGCGCACCACCGGGTTCTACCGGAACAAGGCCAACTCGATCATCGGTCTCGGGCAGGCGCTGCTGGAACGGTACGACGGCGAGGTCCCCGGTCGTCTGGAGGATCTGGTCACCCTGCCCGGCTTCGGCCGCAAGACGGCGAACGTCGTGCTCGGCAACGCCTTCGGCATCCCCGGGATCACCGTGGACACGCATTTCGGTCGGCTGGTGCGTCGCTGGAACTGGACCGCCGAGACCGATCCGGTGAAGGTCGAGCACGCGGTCGGCGAGCTGATCGAACGCAAGAACTGGACCGACCTCTCCCATCGGGTGATCTTCCACGGTCGACGCGTCTGCCATGCGAAGAAGCCGGCCTGCGGGGTGTGCGTGCTCGCGGCCGACTGCCCGTCCTACGGCGAGGGCCCGACCGACAAGACCGCTGCGGCAAAGCTGGTGAAGGGTCCCGAGACCGACCACCTGCTCGGTCTGGCCGGGGTGTCGGCGTGATCGACCGTCTTTCGCGCGTACCCGCGTCGGCACGGTGGACCATCGCCGCGCTGATCGTGGTCATCGCCTTGATCGCCGCCATCTGGCCGCGCGACTCCGGCTCGTCGGCCGACGGACTCGGGTCCGGCAACCCGGCGGCCTCGGCGGGACCGATCCCGGGTGCGACCGCGTCGGTGAGCAACGACGACCTCGTCGCCGCCCGCGACCGGGCGGCCCTCGCGCCGTGCCCCACCGGCACCGCTCCCGCTCCGGCTGCGTCCGTGCTCAAGGGCGTGACGGCGCCGTGCCTCGGCGGACCCGGGACGGTCGACCTCGGCAGCGCGACCGCAGGCACACCCGTACTCATCAACTTCTGGGCGCCCTGGTGCCTGCCGTGCCGCAAGGAACTGCCGTCCATCGCCGACTTCGCGCGTGTCGCCGGTGACCGGGTCCAGGTGCTGGCGGTACAGGCCAGGGAGGGATCGGAGAATCCGGTGCTCGCGCTCGGGCTGCTCAGCGAGATCGACGTGCACCTGCCCTCGGTGGTCGACACCCAGTCGAGGATCGCGGCCGCTCTCGGCGCCCCGCGCGCCTACCCGGTGTCGATCCTCGTGCGTGCTGACGGCACCGTCGCGAAGGTGCTGCCCGACGTCTTCGCCGACACCCAGGCGGTCACCGACTCGGTGAACCGATACCTCGGCACGAGCCTGTGACCGACCGGACAGGCGGCGACGGTGCCCACACCGTCGCCGGGCCGCTGACGTCGAACGAATCCATCCCGTCGTGGCTGCGAGCGCTCACCGACAACGTCGACGGGGTCACCGACAGCGTCAACAACCGCGGTGGCGACCGCACCCGACTCCTCGCGCTCACCCGCAAGCGCAGCGCGCGCCCGGCGTCGGTGCTCGTGCTCTTCGGCGGATCGTTCGATCCGACCGCCGACGGGACGCCGCCCGTCGACGCCGACGTACTGCTCACCCAGCGGGCGAACACGCTGCGCAACCATCCCGGACAGGTCGCGTTCCCCGGCGGAGCCCTCGACCCCGGTGACGACTACCCCGTGGGCACCGCCCTGCGCGAGGCGCAGGAGGAGACCGGGCTCGACCCGGACAGCGTCGTGCCTCTCGCGCAGCTGCGGTCGTTCCCGGTGCCGCCGTCGGGATTCGACGTCGTACCCGTGATCGCCCACTGGCCCACGCCGAGCGCGGTCCGCGCGGTCGATCAGGGTGAGACCGCCCGGGTCGCGCGAGTACCGCTGCGCGACTTACTCTCTCCGGACAATCGTTTTCAGGTGCAACGCTCGGTGATGGGAGGACGGGTCTATCGGGGCCCGGCCTTCTGGGTGGAGGACATGCTCGTGTGGGGCTTCACCGGCGGACTGCTGGCCGCGATCTTCGAGACCGCGGGATGGGATGTCCCGTGGGACACCGACGACGTCCGTGACCTCGGCGACATGCTGGATCGGGCGGGTCAGCGATGAGCGGGTCGGCGTGGGTCGACATCGCCGTCGTCGTGGTGGCCCTGCTGGCCGCGGCTTCGGGATACCGGCAGGGCGCGCTCGCGTCGGCGCTGGCGTTCATCGGTGTCGTCCTCGGCGCCGTGGCCGGGATCATGTTGGCGCCGCACATCATCGACCACATCGGCGACCGCCGCTGGCGACTCGTCGTCGGTGTCGGACTGCTGGTGCTGCTGGTGGTCATCGGCGAGGTGTCGGGGATGGTGCTGGGTCGAGCCGCGCGCAGCGGCATCCGCTCGGCGGCCTTCCGGCGCGCCGACAGCGGCATCGGGTCGCTGCTCCAGGCCGTGGCCGTGCTGGTCGCGGCGTGGTTGCTGGCCATCCCGGTCAGCAGCGCCGCCGAGCCGTCCATCGCCAACGCCGTACGCGGGTCGAAGGTGCTCAGCGGGGTCGATCAGGTTGCGCCGCAATGGTTGCGTGAGCTGCCGAGCGATTTCAGCTCACTCCTCGACGACTCGGGTCTTCCCGAGGTCATCGGCCCGTTCGGGCGCACGCCGATCACCAACGTCAACCCGCCCGACACCACGCTGCTCAACCTCCCGGTGATCAGCCAGGTCCGGCCCAGCGTGGTCAAGATCGAGGGCATCGCCCCCAGCTGCAACCAGGCGCTCGAGGGCAGCGGCTTCGTCGTCTCGCCCGAGCGGGTGATGACCAACGCGCACGTGGTCGCGGGTACTCGGACTCTGAAGGTGCAGTCGAATGACGGCCCGCTGGACGCGAAAGTGGTTCTGTTCGACTATCGCAACGACATCGCCGTGCTCGACGTCCCCGGACTCACCGCGCCGGCACTGAGTTTCGTCGACCAGGCCGCGAACACCGGTGACGACGCCATCGCGCTGGGCTACCCGGAGGCGGGTCCGTTCACCGCAAGCCCCGAACGCATCCGCGAGGTGGTCAACCTGTCCGGCCCCGACATCTACCGCGACGGACAGGTGCGTCGAGAGGTCTACACCGTCCGCGGCTCGATCCGCCAGGGCAACTCCGGTGGGCCGCTCATCGATTCGGACGGCCAGGTCCTCGGGGTGATCTTCGGAGCCGCCGAGGACACCTCCAGCCAGACCGGTTTCGTGCTCACCGCCAAGCAGGTCCAGGACAATCTGCAGGCGTCCGAGGGCCGCAACACCGCCGTCGACACCATGTCCTGCGTGCACTCCTGACCTGACGCGGACGCGGCGCTACCCGGCGGTGTCCTCCGAGTTCGACGCCTCGAGAGATCGCCGGATCCTCGCCGCAGCCGCGAGGTAGCGCTGCCGGTCCTGTGCGTCGAGATCGCGGTTGACGATGTCCTCGAGATCCGCCCAGACGGCGCGGATGCCGTCCTGCGCGCTGCGTCCGGCCGGGGTGAGATACACGAGACTGACCCGGCGGTCGGTGGTCGAGGTCCGCCGGACCACCAGCCCGGCGCGCTCGAGTCGCGCCGTCATCTTCGCGACCGTCACGTGGCTGATCCCCATTGTGGCCGCGAGCGCCTTCTGTGACCGGCCGTCGTCGCGAACGAGTTCGGTCAGCAGGATCTCCTGCGCGGGGAACAGCCCTAGATCGGCCAGCCCGGTCGCGGCGATGGCACGTTGCATGCGGGCCATCGCGTAGATCGAGTAGCTGACGGGGAACCTGCTCTCGAGCGTGTCGGCGGGGTCGGGAACGCGACGGTTCATGCCGGACATTCTGCCTTCCCCATTGCGCTCCGAGCGTCCACGCCTACTATTACGTAGTCGGCTACTCAATCGGCGAGGGGGTCACGACCATGACCGATGACCAGAAACGGGCGGTCGCGGAGATGCTGCGCACCGGGCCCCTCGATCTCGGGGGAGAGCTGCACGAACAACGTCGGGTGCTCGTCGAGATGCTCACCGGGATCCCGCTGCCCGACGATGTGATCGCGACGTCGGGACATCTCGGCGACATCGACGTCGTGTCGGTCGACATCGCGGGGGTCAGCGCCGACGACGTCGTGTTGTACCTGCACGGCGGGGCCTATGCGCTCGGGACGGCCGCGTCGTCGGTCGGCCTCGTCGCCGATCTCATGCGTCGCGCCGGGGTCCGCGGTGTCAGTGTCGACTACCGGCTGGCGCCCGAGTCGCCCTATCCCGCGGCGCTCGACGACGCGGTCGCCTCCTACGAGGCGCTCCTGGAGTCGACCGATCCCCGGCGGATCGCTCTCGTGGGTGAGTCCGCGGGCGGTGGGCTGGTCCTGGCCACGCTCGTCGCGCTGCGCGCGCGTGGTGTGCCGATGCCTGCGTCGGCGGTCGTGTTCTCGCCGTGGGCGGATCTGACCCTGTCCGGCAGGACGATCCACACCAAGTCCGGTGTCGACCCGGCCCTGACCGCGGCCGGTCTGCGCACCCGCGCCGCCGATTACGTCGGTTCGGCCGACCCGACCGACCCGTTGGTGAGTGCGGTCCACGCCGATCTCACGGGACTGCCGCCACTTCTCGTCCAGGCGGGATCGGACGAGATCCTTCTCGACGACGCTCTGCGTGTCGTTGCCGCCGCTGCGATGGCCGACGTGGCCGTGACCCTGCAGATCACCCCCGGCGTACCCCACGTCTTCCAGGCCTTCGCCGCGATCCTCACCGAGGGAGCCGCGGCGCTCGATGCGGCCGGCGAGTTCCTGCGCGCCCACTTCGGCAAACCCTGACCTCCGACCGTCATCACGCGAGCCACGAACACGACCCCACGAACACGACCCAACGAAGGAGCCCGACATGTCGATTCCCGACGACGACCCGACGCGCGAACTGACCGTCTCCGGCCGGGACGATCCCGGCGTCGCCCACATCTTCCTCGCCGGCGACACCTACTCGGTGCTGGTGACCGGTGAGCAGACAGGCGGTCGGTACTGCCTGATCGACATGGAGATCCCGCCGGGTGGGGGCCCGCCGCCGCACCGTCATGACTTCGAGGAGATGTTCACCATCCTCAGCGGTGAGATCGCGTTCACCTTTCGCGGCACCACGACAACCGTGGGCGCCGGGAACACCGTCAACATCCCCGCCAACGCACCCCACAACTTCGCCAATCGGTCCGACGTGACGGCGCACGTACTGTGCCTGTGTTCGCCCGCGGGCCAGGAAGAATTCTTCGACCGGGTGGGCGATCGCATCCCGACCCGGACGAGTCCTCCGCCGGAGTTGACGCCCGAACAGATCGCCGAGCGTCGGGAACTGGCGGCCGAGCTCGCGCCCGCCTACGCCACCGAGATGCTCTGACCCGACCGATTCAGACGAGCTGCAGGTGCTCGTCGAGCAGTTCGGCGACGTGCGCAGGGTTCTCCTCGTGCGCGTAGTGACCGCTGCCGTCCACCTCGGCGTAGGTCATCCGCGACGCCCAGTACCGGCTGGCCGACATGGTCTCGGCCAGGATGTAGTCGTCGAGCCGACCGCGCACGGCCAGGACCGGGATGTGCAGGCGCTGGTTCATCAGCGACAGGAACTTCGCACCATCCCGTCGAAGCTGTGAGCGGAACGCCCAGCGCCGGTACTCCAGACTGCAGAACGCGACACCGGGAATCTGGATCGCGGCGCGATTGCGGCGGATGACCTCGGCGTACTCATCGGTGTCCTGCCACGCCGATGCGGTGCGGCGGGCGAACATGTCCGCGATGAACGCGCCGTCGGATCTGGTCAGGGTCTTCTCCGCCGTCCTCGGCAGCTGGTTGCCGAGGAACCCGCTCAGGAACGCGGATCGTTGGGCGCCGTCGCGGACCACCGCGTACCGCAGGGCTCGGGGGTGGGGTGATCCGATGACGGCGATGGAACGGACCGCGCGCGGGTGCAGGGTGGCGGTCGCCCAACAGACCAGGCCGCCGTCGGCGTGCCCGACCAGCGCGGCGTCGGAATGCCCGAGGGAACGGATCAGCGCATTGGTGTCGCCGGCAAGGGTCCAGCCGTCGTAACCGCGGGGTGGTTTGTCGGAGTCGCCGTAGCCGCGCAGATCGAGCGCGACGGCGCGGTAACCCTGCGCGGTCAGCGACTCGAGCTGGTGCCGCCAACTCCACCAGAACTCGCCGAACCCGTGCAGCAGCAACACCAGGGGTCGATCGGTGCGGCCGTCACCGCACTCGACGGCGTGGAACCGGATGCCGTTGGCACGGACGTCGAGATGCGTCCAGGGTCCATCGAACCGTACCGATGACGGATCAGGCGTCGGCACAGCGAAGGCGGATCAACCGCGTGGCGCCGAACCCAGGCCGCCGGGGAGGTCCGCCGGGGCGCCCTTGCCGGATCCGGGCAGCACCGACGGGACGGCCTTGACCGAGCTGATGGTCTTCTTCGGGCCTCGGATGCGCTTGACGATGACGAACCCGACGATGCCCGCGACGATCGCGATGACCAGCAGGATCAGGAAGACGATCCCGAATGCGGCCCAGCGCGGCAGCCACTCGTCGAGCAGCTCGGCGAGGAAGAAGAAGAAAAAGAAGCTGGCGTACAGCGCGATGGCGCCGGCAACGATGAACAGGGCCGCGCTGATACCGGCCTTCTTGGCCTCGCCGACGATCTCGGTCTTCGCGAGCTCGATCTCCGACCGGAACAGCGTCGACATGTGGGTCGTGGCGTCTTTGACGAGTCCGCCGACGGACTGCTCGGCGGGCGCGTGGGGATCACTCAGCGGGATGGCAGAAACGTTTCGGCCCACATCTCCGCGGGCACGGTCGTCCAGGCTCACAGCTGCTCCTCCATTGTCGGTCTACGGGCTCATCGTGCCATGCCGGGGCGTGACTATGACGACGACCGCCTCGGCGGGACCGTCGGCCGCGCAGTATCGATGCGGCCGGTCGCTCTCCCAGCTCGTCGACTCGCCCGCCTCGACGGTCCGCATGTCGTCGATCGGACCGACCCGCAGACGTCCGGCGACGACGGTCAGGTGTTCGGTGACACCGGCGACGTGGGCTGGCGAGGTGTGCTCTGCGCCGGCCACGTACTGCAGCCAGAACACCTCGACGGTTCGGTCCGGCAGCTCGCGCACGTCGATCGTCGTCGACACCATCCCGCCGCTGCTCGTGCGGACCTGCAGGGTTCCGATCAGGGCGGACATCGCGACCCCGAGCGGGGCGCACAACGCGTAGAGCGTCTCGATGGTCGGGTTGCGCTGACCGGTCTCGATCTCCGACAGCGATCCCTTGCCGACCGACGACCGGCGGGCGAGCTCGGACAGGCTCAGACCGCGCTCGGTCCGCAGCGCGCGGACGCGTCGCCCGATCTCCACCGACGCCGAACCCGCTGCCATGGCTCGAGCTTACGTGCTACGTTCCGTATCCAGAACGTTCTGTTTGCGGAACGACCTCGCGTCCGCGCGAAACCCGTCCGGAAGAAAGGTGCGCCGGTGTCCGACATCCCGTCCGATGACGCCGTCGCCGTCGCCGCCGAGAGGGTCGGTGTGTCCGTGCCCATCGGTGCCGGCATCGTCTCGGCCATCGTCGGCTTCACCAGCTCGTTCACCGTCGTGCTGGCCGGTCTGCGCGCCGTGGGCGCGTCACCGGCGCAGGCCGCGTCAGGGCTGCTCGCGGTGTGTCTGCTGCAGGCCGTCGGGATGATCGTCCTGTCGCTGCGACACCGGATCCCGGTGGTCCTCGCGTGGTCCACCCCGGGCGCCGCCCTGTTGGCGACGACGGGAGCGGTCGCCGGCGGTTGGCCCGCCGCGGTCGGGGCGTTCGTGGTCGTCGGGGTGCTCATCGTGATCACCGGACTGTGGTCGGGATTGGCGGACCTCATCGGCCGGATCCCGATGCCGGTGGCCCAGGCGATGCTGGCCGGGGTGCTGCTTCCGCTGTGTCTCGCACCGGTGACCGCCCTGGCCCACGACCCGGTGGTGATCGCGCCGATCCTGCTGAGCTGGCTGGTGCTGCTGCGATACGCCCCACGCTGGGCGGTCCCCGGCGCGTTCGCTGTCGCCGCGGTGGTCATCGTGGTGGCGGTGATCCGGGCGGGCTCGCACGTCGACGCGGCGTCACTGGTGCCGCAGCCGGTCTGGACCACGCCGCACTGGACGTTCCAGGCCGTGACCGGGTTGGCCATCCCGCTCTACATCGTGACCATGGCCGCGCAGAACGTCCCCGGCGTCGCGATCATGACCTCGTTCGGCTACCGCGTGCCCTGGCGCGCGTCGATGTCGGTGACCGGGGTCGGGACGGTCTTCGGCGCCGGACTCGGTGGGCACGTCATCAATCTCGCGGCGATCAGCGCCGCGTTGGCCGCGGGTCCCCAGGCCGACCCCGACCGGGAGCGTCGCTGGGTCGCTGCGGTCGCGGCCGGCGTCAGCTACCTCGTGCTCGGGGCCGCCTCCGCCGCCATGGCCACGCTCGTCGTCCTCGCGCCGGACGGGGTGGTGCAGGCCGTGGCCGGGGTGGCGCTCCTGGCGACCCTGGGGTCTGCGATCGCGGCCGCGGTGGGGTCCGACGTTGGGTCGGTGCACCACCGGACGGCTGCCGTCGCGACGTTCGTCGTGGCTGCGTCGGGTACGGCGTTCGCCGGTATCGGGTCGGCGTTCTGGGCGTTGGTGGTCGGCATCGTCGTCTATGTGGTCCTGCGACCACGCGGGGCCGCCACCTCAGACCACTAGGCTCGGCAGCGACCCGACCGTCTGATCACCGAGGAGCGTGCGCGATGGCCACCCACACCCTGGAACCGTTCGAACTGGACTTCTTCGACTCCGCCCCGATCGCCTACCGGTTCAGCGTCGACCTACCCATCTCCCCGTCGGGCGCGTGGGCCGAGTTCAGCAGGCAGAACACGCTCGACTGGTGCCGACTGATCAAGAAGATCACCTTCACCTCCGATGCCCCCTACGGTGTCGGGACCACCCGCTCGGCCGTCCTGGCCCCCGGCGGCCTACACCTGTCGGAGTACTTCTTCGACTGGACCGAGGATCCCGGTGCCGGCCGCTACCGCAACGCTTTTCGCGTCGTCGAGTCCAACGTCCCGAGCCTGCGACGGTTCGGTGAGATGACCGAGATCGTCCCCGCCGAGCACGGCAGTCGACTCACCTGGGCCTTCGGCATCGAGCTGTCGGGCCCGGCGGCCAAGCTGCCCGGCTCGTCAGCGGCGGCCGCACCCCTGCTGTCGACCCTGCGCACCGACACCGTCAAGCACTTCTCCGACCTGTCCTGAGGGGGACGGCTCAGTCGTCGAGCAGTCGGCTGTGTACGCGGCCGCGTCGGATCAGCGCGGCCGCGCCGAGCAATGACGCGACCATCGAGCTGAGCAGAACCGCGGCCTTGGCGAGTTCGGCCTCGGCGGGGTCGAGCGCGAGGTCGGCGATGAGCAGGCTCACGGTGAAGCCGATACCGCCCAGGATGGCCACGGCGAGAAGGTCTCTGGTGAAGAAGCCCGCCGGTTTCCGGGCGATGCGCAGCCGGATGATGATCCAACTGGTGCCGAAGATCCCGATGGTCTTGCCGACCACCAGTCCGACCATGATGCCGATCGCGATGCGGTCGGTGAACATCGTGCCGACCACGGATCCGCTGATGGGGACACCGGCGGCGAACAGCGCGAACAGCGGTACGCAGATCGCGGCCGAGATCGGTTGCAGCCGGTGCTCGAGCCGCGAGCCGGGAGCGCACTCCTCGCCCGGATCGGCTCGCACGCGGGTCAGCAACCCCAATGCCACGCCCGCGATGGTCGCGTGGATCCCGGCGTTGTAGACCGCCACCCACGTGACGATCGCCAGAGGGACGTAGACGAAGTACGACGTGATCCGTCGGCGTTGGCAGTACCAGTAGAGGACCATCGCCGCGGCGCCGATCGCCAGGGCGCCGAGATTCAGGGACTCACTGAACACGACGGCGATGATGGCGATGGCGATGAGGTCGTCGACGACGGCCAACGCGAGGAGGAACACCCGCGCACTCGATGGGATCCGTGATCCGACGAGGGCGAGCACACCGAGGGCGAAGGCGATGTCGGTCGCCGCGGGGATTGCCCACGCCTTCTCGATACCTGGCGTGCCCCAGCCGATCGCCAGGCAGATCACGATCGGCACGATCACGCCGCCGACCGCCGCTGCCACCGGCAGAACGGCCTGCTTGGCCGTCGAGAGCTCACCGAGCACGATCTCGCGTTTGAGTTCGAGGCCCGCGACGAAGAAGAACACCGCGAGCAGCCCTTCCTGCGCCCAGTGTCCGATGGTCAGATCGAGGTTCAGCACGTCGGTGCCCACGTGGGTGTCGCGGACGGACAGGTAGGCGTCGGACAACGGAGAGTTCGCCCAGATGAGTGCGACGGCGGCGGCCGCGAGGAGGACGATCCCGCCGAAGGTCTCCGTGCGCAGATAGCGCACGAACTCGGTGGGAGACGGCGGCGAGATCTTCGGGGCGTTGATGAGAGGATCCTTCGGGTCGTGGGTCGACGAAACTGTTGCCGACCAGACTTCCCGGCGCACCGGAGTCCACCTTAACGGTTCCTTGACGCCGAGGCGCAGTGGTCAACTCTCCCCTCCGGGGAGGGTAGGGTTCGGCGAGTGTCGTCATCCACCCTGACCCCGTCGAGCCCCGCGCAGGACCAATCGGTTCTGGCAGCGCTCCGGTCCCCGAAACGCCTACGCACCGAGGTGCTCGCCGGACTCGTCGTCGCGCTCGCGTTGATCCCGGAGGCGATCTCGTTCTCGATCATCGCCGGCGTCGATCCGAAGATCGGCCTGTTCGCGTCATTCACCATGGCGGTGACCATCGCGATCGTCGGTGGACGCCCGGCGATGATCTCCGCGGCCACCGGGGCGGTCGCCCTCGTGGTCGCGCCGTTGGTGAAAGAGCACGGGCTCAACTATCTGATCGCGACGGTGATCCTGGCCGGGATACTGCAGATCGTGTTGTCGCTGGTCGGCGTGGCCAAGCTGATGCGCTTCGTCCCGCGCAGCGTGATGGTCGGGTTCGTCAACGCACTCGCGATCCTGATCTTCATCTCGCAGCTCACCCACCTCATCGGCGTCCCGTGGCTGGTGTACCCGCTGGTCGCCGTCGGTATCGCGATCATGGTGTTCCTCCCCAGGGTGAGTTCGGTCGTCCCGGCTCCGTTGGTCGCCATCGTGCTGCTCACCGGCGCGACGATCGTCTTCGGATGGAACAACGTGCCCGACGTGGGTGACGAGGGCAAACTCCCGTCGAACCTGCCGTCGTTCCTGATCCCGGATGTGCCGTACACCTGGCACACGCTGTCGATCATCGCTCCGTACGCACTCACCATGGCGATCGTCGGGTTGCTCGAGTCGCTGATGACGGCCAAGTTCGTCGACGACATCACCGACACGCACTCCGACAAGACCCGTGAGAGCACCGGACAGGGCATCGCGAACATCGTGACCGGATTCTTCGGCGGTCTCGGCGGATGCGCGATGATCGGTCAGACGATGATCAACGTGAAGGTGTCCGGCGCGCGTACCCGGATCTCGACGTTCCTCGCCGGGCTGTTCCTGTTGATCCTGGTGGTCGGGCTCGGCGACATCGTCGCGCTGATCCCGATGGCAGCGCTGGTCGCGGTGATGATCATGGTCTCCGTCGGCACGTTCGACTGGCACAGCATCACGCCGTCGACGCTGAAGCGGATGCCCAAGAGCGAGACGCTGGTCATGCTCGCGACCGTCGCGGTGACCGTTCCCACCGGGAACCTCGCCTACGGGGTCGGAGCCGGAACACTCACCGCCATGGTGCTTTTCGCCCGTCGTGTCGCCCACATGACCGAAGTCGTCGACATCGCGCATCCCGATGAGGACATCCGTGTCTACGCCGTGCGGGGCGAGCTCTTCTTCGCCTCCAGCAACGATCTGATCTACCAGTTCGACTATGTCGGCGATCCCGAGAACGTGGTGATCGACCTCAGCGACGCGCACGTGTGGGATGCCTCCACCGTCGCCACCCTCGATGCCATCACCGGGAAGTATGCGGCGAAGGGCAAGACGGTCAGCATCATCGGTCTCGACGACCACAGCGCCGAGCGCCACGACCTCCTGAGCGGACAACTCGGTGCCGGACACTGACAACACCGGGGCGCAACTGCAGATCGGCGAGGTGGCCGAGCGAACCGCGCTGTCGATCAAGACGATCCGACACTACGACGAGGTCGGACTCGTCGTACCGTCGGCGCGCTCGGCCGGCGGCTTCCGGCTCTACACCGCCGACGACATCGACCGACTCCTCGCGATCCGCCGCATGAAGCCGCTGGGCTTCACACTCGACGAGATGCGATCGCTTCTCGAATCCCTCGCCGCCCTCGACGACCCGGACGCTACGGCCGCCGAGAAAGCCGCGGCCACCGAGTATCTCGCCGAGTGTCACGCCCGGGCGACCCAGGCGTGCGCGAAGTTGAGCACCCAGCTCGACTACGCGCGTGAGCTGACAGCCCAGCTGTCCGAGTTCGCCCCTGACCGGGACGGACGCTGAGATCAGTCGCGGTGCGCGGCCCGGTGTTCGGTCCCGGCGGTGAATTCGGTTGCTGCCCACGAGGACAAGAGACGTAGCGCCTGCTCGGACGACGATCCCGGGGCGGCCGCATAGATGGTCAGTGTGAGTCCGGGTTCGGCGGCCATCTCGAGGCCCTCGTAGGCCAGGGTCATCTCGCCGACCACCCGGTGGTGGAAGGTCTTGGAGCCGGTACCGTGGTGGCGGACATCGTGCCTGCCCCACTGCCGACGGAAATCGTCACTGCGGGTCGACAATTCGCCGATGAGGTCGTGGAGTTCCTTGTTGTGCGGGTCGCGGGCTGCCTCGGTGCGCAGGATCGACACCGTGACCTCGGCGAACAGGTCCCAGTCCGGGTAGAAGGTGACCGCCCGCTCGTCGAGAAAGGTGTAGCGCGCGATGTTCGGCGGCTGCCCCGGCATGTCGAACACCTCGTCGTAGAAGGCTCGCGCGAGCGGATTGACCGCGAGGACGTCCATGCGCCCGTTGCGGACGAACGCCGGTCCGGCGGTGATCGCGTCCAACGTCCACTGCAGAGTCTCGTGCGCCCTCCATGACGTCGTGGAGCGGCGGCGGGGCGGGCGGGCGACCGGACTGGCCGCGTGGGCGAGGTCGAACAGGTGGGCGCGTTCGGCGTCGTCGAGGAGCAGTGCACGCGCCAGTGCGTCGAGGATCTCCGGGGATGCGCCGCTGATCGAGCCGCGTTCCAGGCGTGTGTAGTACTCCACGCTGACCCCGGCCAGCACGGCCACCTCACTGCGACGCAGTCCGTCGACCCGACGGTTCGTCCCGGCGGGGAGCCCGACCACCTCGGGCGAGATCTTGGCTCGGCGCGAGGTCAGGAAATCCCGCACCTCCGCCTTGTTGTCGACGCCCATACTGCGACGGTAGTCGGGGATCCGCGGTGGTGGGGGTCCCTGTGCGTGCCTCCATCGAGGAGGACTCCCGCACGCGCGCATCAGGTGCTGTGGTGGGGACATGACAGATCATCAGTTCGCAGACCGCGTCGTGTTCATCACCGGCGCCGGTACCGGTATCGGTCGGGCAACGGCCGTCGCGTTCGCCGAGCAGGGGGCATCGGTGGTGTGCACCGGCGTCGACGACGGGTCGACGGAGGAGACGGCCGACCTCGTTCGTGGTGCGGGCGGACGGGCCCTGTCGGTGCACTGCGACGTGACCGATGCCGAGTCGATCGCGAGCGCACTCAGGGCGACCGTCGACGAGTTCGGTCGCCTCGACATCGCGTTCAACAACGCCGGAGTCGAGCAGCCGGTGACCGCCCTGGCCGACATCACCGACGCCGACTTCGACCGTGTCATCGACGTGGACCTCCGCGGCACGTTCTTGTCCATGAAGCACGAGATCCCTCTGATGCTCGCGAATGGTGGCGGCGCGATCGTCAACACCGCCTCGGGCGCCGGGGTGATCGGGATCCGTGGTCAGAGCGCCTATGCCGCAGCCAAACACGGGATGCTGGGGATGACGAAGTCCGCCGCCCTCGACTACGCCGATCAGGGGGTACGGATCAACGCGATCTGCCCGGGCATCATCGACACCCCCATGATGGACCGGTTCTCCGGCGGCACCCCCGAGGGACGGGCGCGGGTGATCGCCCAGGAGCCCATCGGCCGCATGGGCAGGCCCGAAGAGATCGCCTCCGCGGTGCTCTGGCTGTGTTCGCCGCTCGCTGCCTTCACCATCGGGCACGCGATGGTGGTCGACGGCGGCCAGACCGTGGGGTTGTAGGCATGCGGGCCGGCGGATCTGCCGCCGTTCTTGCCGCTGTGTTCGCGGTCGGCGCGTGCGCGTCCGGATCTGGATCCGATGTCGCGCTACCCGACCCGACGAGCCCGAGCACGTTGACGCCCGCCGCCGGCGAATCTCGAACATGCACGAACGCAGACGCATCCACCACCCCGATCCGCATCCGCTTCGGAGCGACAGCGCTGACGGGGTCATCTCGGGCGGTTCACCGACACCGACGGTGTCGTGGCCGCGGCGACCGGCGCGGTCACCGTGACCATCGAGCTCGACTGCTGACCCACGTCAGCAGCCGAGCTCGGCGCCACTACTTCTTCTTGCGGATGTTCTCGAAGACGGTCGGGTCGACCAGGGTCGAGGTGTCCCCGAGCTCGCGTCCCTCGGCGACGTCCTTGAGGAGTCGGCGCATGATCTTGCCGCTGCGGGTCTTCGGCAGCTCCGGCACCACGTAGATCTCACGCGGCTTGGCGATCGGCGAGATGTCCTTCGACACCTGGTCTTTGAGCTCCTTGATGAGGGCGTCGCCGGTGTCGACGGTGCTGCCGCGCAGGATGACGAACGCGACGATGCCCTGTCCGGTGGTCTCGTCGGCGGCACCGATCACCGCTGCCTCGGCCACCCCGTGGTGGTTGACCAATGCGGACTCCACCTCGGAGGTGGAGATGCGGTGACCGGAGATGTTCATGACGTCGTCGATGCGGCCGAGCACCCAGAGGGCGCCGTCTTCGTCGTACCGTGCGCCGTCACCGGCGAAGTACCATCCCTGCGCCGCGAACCGCGACCAGTAGGTGTCCTTGTAGCGCTCGTTGTCGCGCCAGATACCGCGCAGCATCGCGGGCCACGGCTTGTCGATGACCAGGTAGCCCTGTTCGCCCTGGGCGACCTCGTTGGCGTCGTCGTCGACGATCTTGGCGCTGATGCCGGGCAGCGGCTTCATGGCCGAACCGGGCTTGGTGGCCGTCACGCCGGGCAGCGGCGACACCATCATCCCGCCGGTCTCGGTCTGCCACCACGTGTCGACGATCGGCGCCGAGTCCGCACCGAGGACCTCGCGGTACCACCGCCAGGCCTCGGGGTTGATCGGCTCGCCGACACTGCCGAGCAGGCGCAGCGACGACAGGTCGTGTGCGTCGGGGATCTCGCGACCCCACTTCATGAACGTGCGGATCAGCGTTGGCGCGATGTAATACGTTGTCACGCCGTAGGACTCGATGATCTCGAAGTGCCGGTGCTCGTTGGGCGAGTTCGGGGTGCCCTCGTAGATGATCTCGGTGGCGCCGTTGGAGAGCGGGCCGTAGACGAGGTAGCTGTGCCCGGTGACCCAGCCGATGTCGGCACCACACCAGAACACGTCGGACTCGGGTCGGTGATCGAACACGTTGTGGAAGGTGGAGCTGACCTGCGTCAGGTAGCCGCCCGAGGTGTGCAGGATGCCCTTCGGCTTGCCCGTGGTGCCCGAGGTGTAGAGCAGGAACAGCGGGTGCTCGGCGTCGAATGCGGTGTAGGCGTGCGAGTCCGACGCGTTGGCGACCGTCTCGTGCCACCACACGTCGCGGCCGTCGACCCAGTTGAGGTCGGGGTCGTGGCCGGTGCGCTTGACCACCAGGACCTTCTCGACCGATTTCGCGGCGTCGTCCCCGGTGCCCAGGGCCGAGTCGACGGCCTCCTTGAGTGGCGCGGGCTGACCGCGACGGAACTGTCCGTCGGTGGTGACGACGAGCTTGGCCTCGGCGTCGTCGACGCGGGAGCGCAGAGCGCCCGCGGAGAACCCGGCGAAGACCACCGAGTGCGGCAGGCCGAGACGTGCGCACGCCAGGATCGTCACGATGGCCTCGGGGACCATCGGCATGTAGACCGCGACGCGGTCGCCGGCGACGAGACCGAGTGAGGTGAAGTAGTTCGCGGCGCGGCTGACCTCGGTGAGCAGGTCGGAATAGGTGATGTCACGGCTGTCGCCGGGCTCGCCCACCCAGTGGATGGCGACCCGGTCGCCGTTACCGGCGTCGACGTGACGGTCCACGCAGTTGGCGGCCACGTTGAGCCTGCCGCCGACGAACCACTTCGCGAACGGCGCGTCGGTCCAGTCGAGGGTGTCGGTGAAGTCGGTGTCCCACTGGAGTCGGCGGGCCTCCTTGGCCCAGTACGCGAGCCGGTCTCGCTCGGCCTCGTCGTAGAGATCGGCCGTGGCGACCGCATTCTTCGCGAACTCCGGGGGCGGGGGATAGGCCGATGGAACGTCGCCCTGCGAGCCTTGCGTGGACTGCCCTGTGGCACTCGACATGGTGGATCAATCACCCTTTCTGAGGCCGCTCGTCGCGGGTGAGGCGCGAACGGCGGAGATTCCTTCGGTACGGGTCGCGCACCGCTCATCATTGTCGGCGGACCGCGGACGACACGCGTGGATGCGCCCACCATGATCGGATGCGGCCGCCTCCATGGTGAGCGTAGTCACGTTGGATTCCCGTTGCAGCGACATCTCTGTCCGAAAGGTCGCAATTCCTACCAATCGTTACGTGTACTGGCCAACGAATATCTCACTCAGCGAGACGCGGCTCAGAGAGGTGAGTAATGTCCTCGGAGGTTCGAGCCCCGGTTAGCGACATTCACGAAATGTTGCCGACGTGTTTCGGATCTCCGTTCGCGGGGTGGGTGTGAGGTCACACAACGTTCGATGCCGGTAATCCCGAGTGTCGAACGACGTCGATGAGAAGGAATGACAGCGGTGAGATTGAAGAGAATCGCGGCGATGGCCGGTGCACTGGTGATCAGTGCGGGCGTGCTGGCGGCATGTGGTGGATCGAGTTCGGACAGCAGCATGATCACGGTCAACGGCTCTGAGCCGGAGACCGGACTGATCACCACGACGACCAACGAGAACGGCGGTGGACGTATCGTCGACCGGCTGTTCACGGGTCTCTACTACTACGACGCCGACGGCAATCCGAAGCCGGCGATGGTCGACAAGCTCGACACGACCGACAACCAGAACTACACGATCACCATCAAGAAGGGGTGGAAGTTCACCGACGGTACGGAGGTGAAGGCGCGCAACTTCGTCGACGCCTGGAACTTCGGTGCCTACACCCCCAACGCCCAGAAGCAGCAGAGCTTCTTCGCACCCATCCAGGGTTACGACGATGTCTCCAGCGAGAACCCGACCGTGAAGACGATGTCGGGCCTGAAGGTCGTCGACGACTACACCTTCACCGTCGCGCTGAAGAACCCCGCGATCGACTTCAAGCTCGGTCTCGGGTTCACCCCGTTCAAGCCGCTGCCGGACGTCGCTTTCAAGGACATCAAGGCCTTCGGCGAGAACCCGGTCGGCAACGGCCCGTACAAGCTGCAGAGCTGGCAGCACAACGTGCAGGCGACGCTGGTCCCCAACGACACGTACCCGGGCGAGAACAAGGCCAAGAACAAGGGCCTGATCTTCAAGTTCTACCTCGACTTCGATTCGGCCTACAGCGATCTGCAGTCGGGCAACCTCGACTTCCTCGACACCATCCCGGTCAGCGCCCTGCGCACCTACAAGCAGGACCTCGGGGACCGCGCGATCACGAAGGCGACCGCGCAGAACCAGACCGTCGACATCCCGTACACGATGCCGCACTTCTCCGGTGCCGAAGGTGTGCTTCGTCGCCAGGCGATCTCGATGGCGATCGACCGCAAGCAGATCACGCAGAACATCTTCGCGGGATCACGTAACCCGGCTCGCGACTTCACCGCGAAGACCCTGCCGGGCTTCAACGACAACCTGCCGAACTCGTCGAACCTGGACTACAACCCGACCAAGGCCGTGCAGTTGTGGAACCAGGCGAACGCGATCTCGCCGTGGAGTGGGAACTTCGTCCTCGCCTCCAATTACGATGGCGGGCACAAGGAGTGGATCGAGGCCGCGGCCAACAGCATCAAGAACGTGCTGAAGATCGACGCGCAGCCGGAGGCGATCGCGACGTTCTCGCAGCTGCGCCAGCAGGTGAACGCACGCACGATCAAGACTGCGTTCCGTGCCGGATGGCAGGGTGACTACCCGTCGATGCTCGAGTTCCTCGAGCCGATTTTCGTGACCGGTGCCGGATCGAACGACACCGACTACTCGAACCCGGCGTTCGACGCGAAGCTGCGCGAGGCGGAGGCCCAGAAGACCAACGAGGCCTCGTACCAGCTGACCGGTGAGGCGCAGTCCATCCTGCTCAACGACCTTCCCGCGATCCCGATGTGGGACTACGTCGCCAACGGCGGCGAGGGAGTCGGCGTGAGCGCGCCGATGACCTGGTCCGGTCTCGGCGATTTCGAGAACTTCACCAAGAGCTGACAACGCCACCGCACGTCCTCCCGCGCCCGGGCATCGCCAGGGGCGCGGGAGGTCGCGGTGTTCTCGAGAAGGAAGTGACCGACTCATGGTCTGGTACACCGTCCGGCGGATCCTGCAGCTGATCCCCGTGTTCTTCGGCGCCACGTTGCTGCTGTACTTCATGGTCTACAAGTTGCCCGGCGATCCCACCGCTGCCCTCGGTGGCGGACGCCCCCTCACCCCGGCGGTACGCGAGCAGATCCGGGAGCAGTACCACCTGAACGACAGCTTCTTCCAGCAGTACTGGATTTATCTGAAGGGCATCTTCACGTTCGATTTCGGTCAGTCGTTCTCCGGCCGACCCGTCCTCGACGTGATGCAGCAGACGTTCCCGACGACGATCAAGCTGGCGGTGATGGCGCTCATCATCGAGGCTGTGCTCGGCATCATCATCGGTGTCATCGCCGGTCTGCGTCGTGGTGGGCTCTTCGACTCCACGGTGTTGGTGGCCAGCCTGATCGTCATCGCCATCCCGATCTTCGTGCTGGGCTTCCTCGCGCAGTTCCTGATCGGGGTGAAGTGGGGCCTCGCGCCGGTGACCGTCGGGGGCAACACCTCCATCGGCAACCTGTTGCTGCCCGCGTTCGTGCTCGCGCTGGTGTCGATCGCCTACATCCTGCGGCTGACCCGGAACTCGGTGGCCGAGGTCGCCGGCGCCGACCACGTGCGCACGGCCACGGCCAAAGGCCTGGGACGGCCCCGCGTCGTGACCGTGCACATCCTGCGCAACTCGCTCATCCCGGTCGTCACCTTCCTGGGCGCCGACCTCGGCGCGCTGATGGCCGGTGCGGTCGTCACCGAGGGCATCTTCAACATCAACGGGATCGGCCAGACTGTTTTCCGCAGTGTGCAGATCGGCGAGGCGCCGACGGTGGTCTCGATCGTCACCGTGCTCGTGCTGATCTATCTCATCGCCAACCTGGTGGTCGACCTTCTCTACGCCGTCATCGATCCGAGGATCCGCTATGCCTGACCGTGTTCCGGAGGAATCCGGACTCCCCAGCACCTACCCGCACCAGGACCGTTTCGTCGCCGGCGCATCGGAGGCCGAGGTTCTCGCGGTCGATGCCATCGACGACCGAGGATCGTCGGCCGGCTTCTGGAAGGGCGCGTGGATCGGTCTGCGTCGTCGGCCCCTCTTCATCATCTCCGGGGTGATGATCGTGCTGGTGGTGGTGATCTGCCTGTTCCCCGGGCTCTTCGCCCACCAGGACCCGCAACTCTGCCTCGGCTCGCTCAGCCTCCAGAAGCCCTCGGGCGGGCATTGGTTCGGTACCGATCTGCAGGGCTGCGACATCTACGCACGCACCATCTACGGCGCGCGCGCATCGGTGGTGGTCGGTGTGGTGACCACGTTGATCGTCTTCGTCATCGGGACCGTCGCCGGCGTGCTGGCGGGGTTCTTCGGCGGATGGCTCGACGTGATCATCTCCCGCCTCACGGACATCTTCTTCGCGCTCCCGCTGATTCTCGCGGCCATCGTGATCATGCAGATGTTCGCGCAGCGGAGCGTGTGGACCGTCGTCACGATCCTGGCGGTGTTCGGCTGGCCCCAGGTGGCGCGCATCGCGCGTGGTGCGACGATCTCCATCCGGGGTGAGGATTTCATCACCGCGGCAAAGTCGTTGGGCGCCTCGCGGATGCGCATCATCGTGGCCCACGTCATCCCCAACGCGCTCGGCCCGATCATCGTGATCTGCACCATCAGCCTGGGTGTCTTCATCGTCACCGAGGCGACGTTGTCCTACCTCGGTATCGGCCTGCCCGCGACCAGCGTCTCGTGGGGCATCGACATCGCCGCCGGACAGAGTCTCCTGCGCTCGGGGAACCCGATCCTGCTGTATCCCGCAGGTGCGCTCGCGCTCACAGTGCTCGCGTTCATCATGATGGGTGACGCGCTGCGCGACGCCCTCGACCCGAAGGCGCGCACCCGATGACCGAACCGAACACCGCCGCCACACCACTGCTCCAGGTCACCGACCTCGCGGTCTCGTTCGGTGACACCGAGGCCGTCTCGGGGATCAACCTGACCATCTATCCGGGCCAGACGGTCGCGATCGTCGGCGAGTCGGGCTCCGGCAAGACGACCACCGCCAACGCGGTGCTCAACCTGCTGCCCGGCGCCGGCCATGTCACCCGCGGCAGCATCACCTTCGACGGTCAGGAACTCACGACCGCGTCGAAGAAGGACGTCGACGCGTTGCGCGGATCGTCGATCGGCCTGGTTCCCCAGGACCCGATGTCGAACCTGAACCCGTTGTGGAAGGTCGGGTTCCAGGTCCGCGAGGCGATCGAGGCCAACAACGTCGCCAAGGGGGCCGCTGCCAAGAAGCGAGCGGCCGAGTTGCTGACCGAGGCGGGTATGCGCGACGCCGAATCGCGGATGAACCAGTATCCGCACGAGTTCTCCGGCGGCATGCGTCAGCGCGCGCTGATCGCCATCGGACTGGCGTGCCGACCGAAACTGCTGGTGGCCGATGAGCCGACGTCTGCGCTCGACGTCACGGTCCAGCGGCAGATCCTCGACCACCTCGAGGGGCTGACGAAGGAACTGGGCACGTCGGTCCTGCTGATCACCCATGATCTCGGCCTGGCCGCCGAGCGAGCGTCGCATCTCGTGGTCATGTACCGCGGCAAGGTGGTGGAGTCGGGTCCGGCCCGCGACATCCTGCGCGACCCGCAGCACGAGTACACCAAGCGTCTCGTCGCGTCGGCGCCGTCGCTGGCGTCCAAGCGGCTGACCGCCAAGGCCGCGCGCGCCGAGATCGTCGAGCAGGCGGTGGAGGTCGCCGACGAGATCAAGCCGTCCGACTCCGACAACACCGTCCTCGTCGTCGACCACCTCACCAAGGTCTTCCCCATTCGCGGCGGCGCGCCGTGGAAGTCGAAGAGCCTGACCGCGGTCGACGACGTCTCGTTCTCGATCCGCCGCGGCACCACCACCGCCGTCGTCGGCGAGTCGGGCTCGGGCAAGTCGACCGTCGCGCAGATGGTCCTGGCGCTGCTGGCGCCGACCAGCGGGTCGGTGACCTTCGACGGTGACGACGTCACGAGCTTCAAGGGCAAGAGTGCGCTGGCGTTCCGCCGACGGGTCCAGCCCATCTTCCAGAACCCGTACGGGTCCATCGACCCGCTGTTCTCGATCTACCGGGTGGTGGAGGAACCGCTGCGCATCCACGGCATCGGATCGGCCAAGGAGCGTGAGGCGCGCGTCCGGGATCTGCTCGACAAGGTCGCGCTGCCGTCGTCGGTGATGAAGCGGTTCCCGAACGAACTGTCCGGCGGTCAGCGACAGCGCGTGGCGATCGCCCGGGCGCTGGCACTCGACCCCGAGCTGATCGTCTGCGACGAGGCGGTCTCGGCGCTCGACGTGCTGGTCCAGGCGCAGATCCTCGGGTTGCTGAACGACCTCCAGGGGGAGTTGGGCCTGACGTACCTGTTCATCACCCACGACCTCGCCGTCGTGAAGCAGATCGCCGACAACGTCGTCGTCATGGAGCAGGGCAAGGTGGTCGAGCAGGCCGCGACCGACACGGTCTTCGACAAACCGTCGCAGGACTACACCCGCAAGCTGCTCGACGCGATTCCCGGGGCATCGATCGTCACCACCTAGCGGCGGTGGTCGGCACCGATCTCGTCGGCCCTAGGCTGGTCGGTTGTGACCACCGATCCGCTCGCACCGCTGTTGGACCTGCCCGGCGTCGCCGCTGCCGCGGACGAGGCGCGTGACGCGCTGAGCTCGGTGCACCGGCATCCGGTGAACATGCGCGGGTGGTTGGACACCTCGACCGAGGCGTCCTGGCGAACCGCGCACTCCTCGGCGGGTATCGAGGGCGTAGCAGGCTCCCTGCGACGCGACGAGGACGTCGACGACCCGGTGCTCGCCGGCGCCATGCGTGTCGCGTTGGCCCTGACCGGTGACTCCCTCGATCAGCTCGTCTCGGTGTGGACGCGGGCGCCGCTGCAGGCGCTGGCACGGCTGCACCTGCTGGTCGCGGCCGACCTCGTCACCGATCCCGACACCCTCGGCCGACCACGGACCGACCCGCACGTCTCGCAACGACTGGACATGCTCGCGCAGCTGATCGCCGGCGGCACCTCGGTCGCGGCGCCGGTGCTCGCCGGCGTCGTCCACGGGGAGTTGCTGACCCTCGCCCCGTTCACGACCGGCAACGGCGTGGTCGCCCGCGCCGCCGCGCGACTGGTCGCGGCATCGACCGGACTCGATCCGCACAGTCTCGGGGTGCCGGAGGTGACCTGGCTGCGCCGCATCGACGAATACCGCGCGGCCGCAATCGGCTTCGGCACCGGAACCGGCGACGGCGTTCGAGAATGGTTGATCCTGCACTGTGCCGCACTGACCGCAGGGGCGACCGAGGCCCGGTCGATCGCCGACGCCCGCCGCTGACCATTCCGGCGTCGAAACACCTGTGCGATCAGCCAACTGACCGACCATGGTGGGCACATAAATGCGGGCGACCGATGATCGCGAAGATCATTCGGCCGCCCGCCGAGCACGGATCACTGGTTACCAAGCGTGCTGATCGGGTTGCGTGGGTGGCCTCGGCGATTGGTCGCGTTGTGATGAACGCGCCGTCCCACCCAAGGTCCGACGCTCTCGTCACTTCCGCAATGTCGCAGGCCCGCAACACTTGTGCCTCTCGCGGCGTGCTCCGCGTGGGTGCTCGGTGTCCGTGCTGGGAAGTGCCCGCCCGGGGGGCCACTTCTTCTCTTCCGAGGTGGCCTTTGCCGTTCGTACTTCCGTGCTCTCTTTCTACACCGTGACGTCGGTCACATCAAGAGGTGAACGGCAACGATTCGGTGGTCAGTCGAAAACTGTTGTGTAACAGAGCAGGACACGATCATCGTCCACGAGTGCGGTGCACGATCGCGTAGGTGATGCCGCCCGCCACCGCGGCGCCCACACCGACGGCCGCAGCGCCGGTCACCGTGGTGCGCGACGGTGCGCCCGGGATCCGTTCACGCAGCGAGACGGGCCGGTTGAAGGACAGGACGGGCCATCCGTTGGCCGCCGCGGCCTTGCGCAGCGAACGGTCGGGGTTGACCGCGGTCGGGTGGCCGACGACCTCGAGCATCGGCAGATCGGTGATCGAATCCGAGTACGCGAAGCACAGATCGAGGTCGTATCCGCGTTCCGCGGCGATCTCGCGGATGGCGGTCCGCTTGCCCTCGCCGTAGCAGTAGAAGTCGACCTCGCCGGAGTACTTGCCGTCGACGACCTGCATCCGGCTCGCCACCGAGGTGTCGACGCCGAGCATCTCGCCGATGGGTTCGACGATCTCACTGCCCGATGCCGACACGATCACGACGTCGTGTCCGCGTGCGCGATGGCCGGCGATGAGCTCGGCCGCCTCGGCGAAGACCAGCGGGTCGACGATGTCGTGCAGCGTCTCGGCGACGATCGTGCGGACCTGGTCGACGTCCCATCCCGCGCACATCTGGGTCACGTGCTTACGGAGTCGCTCGACCTGGTCTGCGTCGGCCGCGGTCAGCAGGAACAGAAACTGTGCGTAACTGGATTTGAGTACCGAACGTCGGTTGATCAGCCCCTCGTCGAAAAAGGGTCGTGAGAATGCCAAGGTGCTCGACTTGGCGATTATCGTTTTATCGAGATCGAAGAATGCGGCCACGGGAGTTTCGCTTCTCTGAGCACTCCGGTCACCCGTGGGTGAACCCGGCGGCGGGGTCGTCACGGCATCAGCCTACGTCGGGGGCTGTGCGGACGTGTGGACTCGGACAGGCGTGCGATCTCGAACGACAAACCGACAGGTCAGCCGCCATAAACTACCCACGGGTAACAAGATGGTTGAACTTGCAATCATCCTGGGGACGGTGTGTATAGTCATAGTCACCCGGTTCATCCGGGGCTTTCAGCCCGACCCCCCGGGGCTGAAACGCGACGACCCTGGCCTCCTCCCCCCCTGGCCGGGGTCGTCCCCATTTCCGGACCTTTTCGTGTGTCCCCATTCCGAACGCACGGCCTGTTTAACCGCATTCGCCGACCAGGTCGTTTTCCGCTCTTTCGGCATATTTGTGCACAGTTGTTCTCCGACTCGCAGAATGCGGTGATCGAAGCTGGTTTCGGGGCGAACGGTCGCCCTCTCCGACCACCATCGACCCCATGAGCGATCACGTACTGGTTCATGGTGGGCGACGATCTCGCCGACGATGTGGCCCGCTGCGCAGCCGCGGCCGGCTATCAGATCCTGACCGCGCAACCCGACACCTGTCGTCGGGCGTGGTCGGACTGTCTCGCGGTCGTCGTCGACGTGCAGGCCGCCGCGGAGCTGGCAGGCCTGGGCTGGCCGCGTCGCGCCGGTGTCCTGGTGGTCGGTGCGGGAGAGGTCGATCCGCAGCTGTGGCGGTCGGCGCTGACGCTGGGCGCCCATGACGGGTATCTCCTTCCGGAGCAGGAACACGACGTGGTCGGGGCTCTGAGTCGCCTTCGCGCGCCTCGCAGTCCCGCGGGAGCGGTGGTCGCATGCCTCGGTGGCCACGGCGGTGCGGGCGCGTCGGTGCTCGCTGCGGCGATCGCGATGCGTGCGGCCGGTGAGTTCTCGGGGACGACGCTGCTGCTCGACGTCGACGAGCTGGGCGGTGGCGTCGACCTCCTGCTCGGCATCGAGGACACGTCCGGACTGCGATGGCCCGATCTGACACTGGAGAGCGGACACGTGTTCGCCGACAGTCTGCACGCTGCGCTACCGAGGGTGGGGACGGATCTCGCCGTGCTGTGCCCGCGTCGCGGGGACGTGCGGCCGGTCGGTGTCGAGGCGGTGACGTCGGTCATCGACGCCGGCAAGACGACATCCGGGCTATGAAACGATTCAACGGTGACAGCCACTGAGCGTGTCGGCATGTCGTAAGAATTTCGCAAGGCCGCGACGGAGCCGGGTTAGGCTTCGGTCGCACGAGCAAGACTACAGAGACCTCGCTGAACGGCAGGGCTGGCAAGTCGCGAAAGTGTATGTCGGCGAAGATATTTCGGCCTACAGCGGCAAGGTGAGGTCGCAGTATCAGCAGCTGTTGAACGATATTGCGGCAAAGGCAATCACGGGCGTGGTGGCTTGGGCCCGGACTGATTGCATCGGTCGCCGACCGAACTCGAAACCTACATCTCGCTGGTGGAGGGTGGGCAGATTACGACGCCTCCACCAGCCATTGCGCGGTGCATGCGCACTCCAGCGCTTGCCGCACCAGCGGCATGATGAATATGGGCGGGTATTCCCTCAGAAGCAGGGATCGGGCGGCGCCTGAGCACTGGGTCGTTTCATTCGCAAGGGCGTGAACGGCGATAGAGACCGCGTCGCCTCGGTGGTGGCTGACGAGCACCATGTCCGGCTTGTCATCGCGGGTGTACGACGCGCATTGCTTGCAGAGTTGGTTGATGATGCCCAGTAGTTCGTCGGCAATGGCGGGAACTTCGTCTTTGAGCACAAGTGGTACTTTAGCGACGTAAACGGGCATTCGTTGTGCGGGAAAGCAGTCGATAAACTGTTGGTCTCATTGCGCGTGAGCGGATAGCCTCGTTGGCTTACGGAGTATCGGTGAGGCAGAGCGAGAGCGAGACAGCTATGAGCGCGGCAATGGACGACCCGTACGACGGTCGTAGCCGTACGGAATAGGAGCGGATGCTCAAGGCGAAGCTACGTCCGGGAGTGATCCGATCTACGCCCGCGTTTGCGGGCCTTTACCAGATCGCTCACGAAATAATCGAGCGGACTGTTTTCGAACAAGTCCATGATTTTTTTAGCGTGGGTTGGACGAGAATGGAATGAACTACGACGAGGCGGCCCATCGTACGAGCGTTCTAGATCGAAAGACGTCGACAGGCAAACCATGAGCAATGTCGACGCTTCGGTGAGCTGGCTTGTCGAATTAGAAGCAATAGCCGAGGGTCAGGCGTCACGTCTCAGTGCAATCTACGACCTGCGTCACGAACGCACACATGATTTGGTCGAGTTCGTGGTCGACGTTGGTCGCAACCCAGACATTGATCTGCTGACCGATGCTTGCAAGATACTAAAAGCGATAGGAGGATTCTGAGCACAACAAGAAATCGACATCGGATCGTTTGAACACTTAGGGGAGGCTGTGCTCAACGTCGACGACGTCACGCCTCTTTCGCTTGTCGTCCTCCATCAGTGCATTGATGCGTATGCTTCGGGAATGGTTGCGACTTGAAGTTCTGAATAGCGTTACGCGGCTCGCAAGGTCTATTGGTCACTATCCAGTATTTTTTGGAGCGCGACAGGGACTTCACTGTCAGCCGAATACGTGACACGCTCTGGACTGTAGGTCCCTATCCGCTTCCATCTTCTGCCACGCGCGTCAGTGAACTCAACATGGGAGACAAAAGCCGTGAAGGTTTCGGCACCGTCTTCGAAACCTTTGCCGGTCCACCGGGTCGGATGCGACTCGTCGCCACCTTCAATTGTGGTTGGCGCAGATAGGTGCCGGACTAAGCTCGTCACTAACTCGGTCATTTTGTCCGCGCGCGAATAGTCGTACGCGAACCCCTCTGGTGAGTCATTCACAATCTTTAGAGGGGCTGTACGAACGGAGCGGACGGTTACATCAAATATCGATTCGGCACTCCTGTTTTGAACGAGCACATCAAGCAGAACCGGGTCAGGCCCACCTACGGTGATCGTCTTTGGCACGACAAGCCGGGCTTGATTCGCTTCGTCGTCGCGCTGTCGGGTGGCGTCCTCTTGCCACCGGATGATCGCCACAAAGACCCCAGCCAGAGCGAGTAGCGAGGCACCGGCAGTTACCCATCCTGGCATCTGGCCCCAAGACACAGAGTGTCGCGTGCAGGGGACGGCGGCGACAACGCCGACTGCGGTCAGCCCGGCCAGAGCTGCTAGCCCGGCCACTCTGAGAAGAACTTTCGTCTGGCTAATTCGGCCTGTGAGGGACCGCGTCCCCGGTTTCTGGACCTCACTATTGCGCGCCATAGCTGACCCGTTCTGCAGTGTGCTGCTCTTTACCCGCCCGGCCGTTGCCAGAGTTCTAGGCCGCAGTATCTCATCGAGGATATTTTACTGCAGCAATCCGTAAGTCCGCGCCACTCGTCGCGGGTTGAGGGAGTCAGCCTGGTGAGGCTGTGGAGGATCCGCCGGATAATTGCCAAACGGCCACAGTTGGGATAGGTCCCGCACCTACCTCGTGGGGTGGGACAAACTGCGGAGGTTCCGTGCCCTGCGTATTACTGCCGGCCGTGTGAGGCGGCCGTGTACCCGTGGGACTCGGGACGCATCGAAGCGGGCTTCTGCAACGCGGTGACCTGTTGCTTTAGCTTGGTAGCGCCATGGTCGAGACTACCCGGCGATGCGCGAGGAGTTGACGGCTGAAGATCGAGCGGGAGCATCCGACTGCAGGGGCTCATCAGCGCGTCACGTACCTGACCTGCCCGATTCATCTGGAACAATGCACTTCTATGGCGGGTGTCGAAGTTGTCGCGTGGGTTGGCGCCGTTTCAGGTGTGGGCGCGCTCATCATTCACGGGGTGCGCCTTAAGTGGGATTTGGGCGCGAATACGCGCGCGGTGCAGAAGGAACTCAGGGGGCAGCTGAGGGGCCATTTATCGGAAGCTGTCGCTGAACTAGAGCGGGCTAAAGCCGCCATCCGATCCGGAAATTATGTCGGTCCCGCGAGCGAAACCCTCGGCAAGTGTTCGGACGAATTGCATAGCTTGTCGAAGAGAGTCGACTCCAAACTGGAGTCTGCGGTGTTCAATGCGGGGACAGCGATCTTTCTGTCGAGGTCGCATTGGGGAAATCGCTGCACCGCGCGGAGCGGTCGCCCCATACCGAGAACCCGAAGTCAGTTATGGCGGCGATCAATGAGTTTCGCGAATACACCGACAGCACAACATTCCCTCGTTGCAACAGCCTCCTAAAGCGTCTGAACTCAATTGACAAGGGGCTCAGACGAACTCACGAGAGACCCAGTTGGTCGATGAGGGCCTCGTTGGACGTGGCTGTCAGAACTCCGGGCGCTACATGCCCTCGACCATCCCGTCGGTGATGTCTGCAGGGTCGTGCGTCTCGAGCAGTGCGTCGCAAGCGCGCGTGTCGTCAGCAGTCCAGACGCAGGACAGCCCGGGGTGCGGTCGCGATTCCGCGCCTAGCTTCAGGGGTGTGACATAGGCAACCCGTATGCTTCACGACATGAGTGAGCCAGTCCCGTCGCAAGATTTCGCGCGACTGAAGCTGAACGGTGAGCGGTTCGCAGGTGCGCGCCTGCCTGTCTCGGCACTATCCGAACTTGAGAACTACACCAACCTGATCCGAGAGGCTGCAAAACTAGCATGGCGCGATGCGCACCCAGGCGAGGATCTACCCCAAGATTTCGGCGCTGATTTCGATCTGGTGCTGACGTCAGTCCACAACGGCAGCGCTGATTGCCACCTCGAAAGATTGCTCCCACACTCGGGGGACGAAGATGACTACTTCGACCAAAGCCGGGAACGCGTTGGACGCGAATTGCGACAGGTGTTGCAAGGCCGTATAGACGAAACAGATGAACTACTTGCGAGGATCGACTCGTTTGGCGAATTAGGCTCGTCACTGAGTGTGGGCGATTCGCTCGAAGTTCCGTCGTACGACTCGGACGACGAGCCTGTTCGAATTACACGCTCGAGTTATCGCGAGTATGTCCGACCCGCGCATGAGCGGTCGTTGCGCGAGCCTGCGGTACCTGGACGTCCCCGCCTGAAAGGCCGCGACGGGTGGCTTGTCGGTCGGCTCTTTGCCGTTTCCTCGAAAGATACGAGGTTCGAGCTTGCCTCCGAAAGATACGGCGACGTACATGGTTTCTACGCAGTGCCCGAAATCTTGGATGACCTGCGGGCGGTCCTCGGTACGAGCAAGGAGGCTCCCGTCGTCAGAATATTTGGGCGGCTGCAGTACTATTCGGAAAATGACTTCTTTCGCATGCGGAATGCGAGCTTGGTGCAGGTCTTGGAGGTTGATGGTCAACCGTGGTCGCGTCGGTTCATTGAGCTTGCGTCTTTAGAGGAGGGTTGGGACGACGACGATTCAGAAAGTCAACCAGTATCTTTCGCCGCGCTAGACGGAGCGCGTCATTTGTTGAGCCACGCGAGATCCGTTGAGATTCCTCAGCCCGGGATCTTTCCCTTGGGTGACGGTGGAGTCAGTCTTGAGTGGGCGTCCCCCGACTCGATCTACTCCATCGAGATCTCGCCTGAAGCTGACGTCACTCTGTTTCACCTCGGCAACGACGACATTCCGCACCATTTCGACGCTGTCAACTTTTCTGTGGCCGAGTCGTTCATCACGGGGGTGGAGCTGTGATGAGTGAACCTGAGTTTTGGGAGCTCGACCCCAAGGAGAGGGTCATTGTCAACGAAGTTGAGGATGACGAACTGCTTTGGAGACAGATCTGCGATCACAGCTGGGATGCGCAATACGGTCTCCCGAACCTTGATTCATTCGGCCCTCAGAAAGTAGATCAGCGCCGTCCGTCGTTCTCGCGCAGCTCCGTCGTAACAGCTCAAGAGAGCCGCGACTGGCAGAGCGAATGGGCGAAGTCGAAGTCGCGCGGCGTCTGGGCATGCTCGATACAAGAGGTAGCTGACGCGGGGACCCGCGCAATCGATGACAGTGAGACCGCTCTTGAGCCAGGCAAACAACGCGCGCCTGGTCACGCGTATGTCGACTACCGGCACATGGGTAAAGCAGGTCTGAAGGCAGTTAAGGCTCGTTTGCTCAAGGCGGCACTCGCTCGCAAAGAGATACCGACTGACGACAACTTCGAAGATTGACCAACGGGTCCGGTTCGAGTTGGACGACGAGAACCGCGACGCTGAGGCGTTCATCGCCAGGACGTGGGACCGGGCATCTGTCGGTGGATACCGACCCGAGATTGTCGCCGCGGTGTCCGCGGCTGTCTACGCACGCTGCTGGACCGGTCGGACAGCTCGATCGGATCACGGGGTGATGCGGGTGTTGTTGACGCTCGCCGAGGAACGGGGCACCACGGTTCCGACGTTCGGTGTTAGAGCGGTGGCGCTACGGGCGCAGCTGCCGGACAAGACGACGTGCAAGGCGCCTGCCCGTCTCGTCTCCGTAGTTTGGCTACGTCGGATCAAAGCGGGCGATACCGGTCGGGTCAGCAGACGGTTTCGAGCTGCGTATCCCGCAAGGGGGTAGCAAGAGTTCCACACTTGTTACCGTCCCCTAGTGCTAAGTGTGTCAGTTCCGCTGGCCCCCTAGCGCTCGTTTGAGGGACACCCGGTGTTCCGAAACGGGGCAGGGCTGGGCAAGACGGCGTGCCGACTGTAGCTCGCCCGAACAGAGCCGACGCACTCGTCGCCGGCTCTCGAAGCTGGCATCGTGCTCGCCTTCGACGTTCACTCGGTGTATGCAACGGCTTGTTGCGTTCCTTCTCGCCGAGCGGACCTCCGCAGGATGGGTTCGGCGAGGCGGGTTGCCCGATCTAGATCGGATCTCCGATTACTTGGGAGCGTCTGCGTCTGTTGAGGCCCAGGCTCGACAGGGGGACCTCGGCCGACAGGCGTACGCGGGTCGCGTTGCTTCAGTAGGCGAAGCCGAGCAGCCAGACAGTCAACCAGGCGTGGTCCGCCGCCGGCTCGAGGATGAACTCGAACTAGCAACGGCTTGATCGCGGTTCGGGAAGCGCGATTCGTATAGCTTGCTCCCATGTCCAATTCGGGAGCGTTGGAGTTGTGGAGGACCAGCCGGGCGGACGATCTCGACCGCATGGAAGCGATCCACCGCGCACTCACGGGGCCGGGAAGCGGTCGTCGACGACAGACGGAGCACATCAACGGGGCAGTGATCTCTCGCGTCTTAGCCGAGTTCCAAGGCTTCTGTCGTGACTTGCACAACGAAGCAGTCGATCACGTTGTGTCCTGCTCGGGCATCACGGACCCCGGCCTCCTCGCCCTGACCCGTGCCGCCTATCTCCGAGGTCGACTGTTGGATCAGGGGAACCCGACCTGGAAGGTGCTGATCGCCGACTTTGGACGGGTGGAACTGGACCTGAAGAAGACGATCAAGACCCACTACCCCGAACGGCACAAGACGTGGCTTGCTCAACTCGACTCGCTGACCTACACGCGTAACGCGGTTGCCCACGCCGACGAGATCAAGCTGTTGGCCTGTCGCAGTCGGGGCGACCTGAATCTCCGCCGGGCGCGGGAGTCGCGACGGACCACCGGGGCAATTGCATCTGGCATGGATCGGGTAACTAAGACACACTTGAAGCAACTCACGGGCGTTGCCCCGTGGTGAAGGAGGTCCCCAAGATGGCTAGACGCATAAAGCGCGGCGATCGCATCGTGGTGCCCTACGGCAGTCAGAACCATGAGGCCACGGTGATCGAGGTCCGGAACGGGCGCATCGTGGTAGCTGTCGACCCGGACTCGGATTCCCCGGTTCACACGTTCTACCGGCAGAGCGAACTCGTTAGCTGAGTTCAGTTGTCGGGAGTGCAACTGACAATTAGTGGATGACTCGAAGATCACGACCGCGACGATCAGAGCGTCGGCGGGCCAACGCAACATCGCGGGACCAGAGTGCGCCGGAAAACCCGTGGGCATCCCCAGAACGCGTCCTCGAGTTTGCCCGGGAGGCGTCGAACATCGGCGAGTTGGTGGCACATTTCGCGCTGGCGTCGGCGTATGTGTCCTCGAATTACGTAGAACCGGGGGAGTCGATCGACGACATCGACTCCCTGATCGGTAGCGAAGACGATGTACCCGACCCGCTGCTAACCGCGCACCGGCTTGCGAAGTTCTACGTCATCTCAGCTGGCGACGCGCTCAAGTCCTGCTGCGAGCTGGTCGGGCGCGAATACCCGATGCATGTAGGCTCCGCGGCGCTGGCGCGAACGACAGCTGAGCATGCGAGCAAAGCGATGTATCTCTCCGACCCCTACGCGGGATGGAAAGTCCGTGTCCTTCGCGCTCAAGCGTTGTTCACTGCGGCCTCCTCCGAATACAAGTCCTCGAACGAAACCGGGGCTCGGGAGATGATCGGCAGCTGGGAACGGTGGCGGAACCGGACCGGTGAGCTTTTTTCCGGAGTGCCGAGACAGACAGCCAAGAGCAACAGCAAGCTGGTCGAGACGTACATCCCGCACGTTCTCGCCTACGACGAATTGAGTCGTCCGGCGCACGGCAACGCTGTGTGGCTCACAACCGCGGTTATCCAGGAGCAGAAGGGGACCAACTACACACGGTGCGCGACGCTACGGAACATGCAGTGTGCGATAGACGCCGGCGTCGCCGCCGCTGTGGGGCTGTGCCAGCTATGGCAGCTGGACCTAGACGACGTGGTGGCCGCAGCCGTAGGCGAGAGCGGCGCTATAACGGCGACTTGGGAGGAGCTCGCCTCCGGTGTCGATTACGTTCGCGCCGGGGTCAACGATCTGTCGAACCACGTTGAACTCGATTGGACACTAGACCCACAGCCTCGTCGCTGACGGTAGGCGGCTGTCACGCACGAGCGACGACACCCCGCGACACATGAGCGCCATCGTGGTCGAGAGTCTGCCTATCGACATTGCGAACAGTTCACCGTTCAGCACAACGGGTGCACGGTGGTGATAGGCCGCTATATCCACGGGGGAGCGTTTCGTGTGGCTGTGATGGATGAGTCGGGGGTGTGCTTCGATGAGAACGGACACGAGACTGCCGCGGAGTGGGTGGCGTACGCGCGACACAGCGCCGAATGAGTTCGACACCATCACATTTCGGATATGACTAAGCACCCCTACCCGGTAAATGGTGGGGGTGCTTTGCTACGTGATCCAGGTGCGTGACGATGCGCACGGGGCGGGGTGTGCGTGATTGAGATTGTTGGGTTCCGCTGCGAATTGCTTTAGTAGTTCGAGGCCGACGTAGATGTAGTGATCGATCCATGAACCCAGACATCTTCTTCGAGATCAGTGTTGGCGGCGTAACGGTTGGCGCTTTCGAGGGGCGTGCGGGCGGTGGCGTGTTCCGGGGCGAGATCGCACTGTCGGATCACGTAGAGCCATTCGAGGATGGCGCGGGCTACCGGAAGGAGGGAATCGAGGTTTCGTATCCGGCCGGTTCTGACCCCTTCACCGTGGTCGCTCATGCCCTGGAAATGTGGCGGAGTGAGGCTTCGCATTTGCGCGGTTGGCCGTTGTGATTTCCGTCACCTGACAGGTCGGTGGGTACGTGTGCTGAGTGTCGAGGGCCGAGGGGCAGGACTCTAAAACAGGCGGCGATGTGGACCGACGGTACGACCCGTTCCTCAGATAGCTAGTTATACAGCGAGATCGAGGGGTAGATCGGAGATATCTCGCAGACGCTTCCCCTCGATCAGGATGCCTAACATGCTGATCGCCTCGTCGTTTTTTGTGAGGTCAACGGCCTCGATGAGTTCGTTCAGGGCGAAATGGTAGACGGTGTCGATGTCGCCGGTGCCAAGCGCCAACGAGGCAAGCCGGGACGGGGTGGGCTCACCCGTAACAACCGCGATATGAGGGGTGCGCCCCTTGCGGTTGCGAATTACATTGAGGGCCTCGGATCGGGCGTTCTGCGCACGGTCTGAGCGCAGCGTCCACTTGCAGGACACAACGGCATGGACAATTGCGCGGTCCTGGTTCGCTTCTCGCAGGACGGCGAAGAGGCCGCTGTGGTCATCGACCACGACCTCGTCGTCGTTGAACACGAGGTCGGGTTCGGGACGACGCGTGATCAGTACATCAGGACTGACCTCATATGAGTTGCCCAACACCGACGCTAGCGTTGGGTCAGCTTCGATCGCGCGAGCGAGGTCGTCGAGATGTGTGTAGGGCTCGTAGACCGCGATTTGATAGGTCTTGCGGGAACCGCCGACGTGTTCCACCTGCCAACTGCCCGGCCGCACTGGCGCCATGAGAGGGAAGGTCCTATCCAGGAAGTGTTTCACGGCCAACTCGAATTGAGTTCCCGCACGCTGTCCCATGAGCTTCCGCTGCGCTTCCTGGGCTCCCAACGCCCTGGCCACATACAGCCCGATCTTCTTGCTAGTGGCCTGGCTGGAGTCCGCGTTCGACGCAACGCCATCCGTAATAGAAAGCGTTCCGTTGGAGATCAGCTCTCGGTAGAACATGTCGCGCTCTCGCGTGATTGCGCCGATCACGACTGTGCGGTGTTAATGGCTCTTTTTATTTGAAGACCCACTGCCTTAGCGACCGGTGGAGGGAACGCGTTCCCGATCTGGCGGTACGCGTTGGTCTTACGCCCGGTGATCTCCCAACTGTCGGGGAACCCCTGCACGCGTGCCGCCATCCGAACGGTCAGCCGGGGCATCTCCTCATGGTCAGGGCCAGGCGCCTCCTCGGCAATAGTTTTGCCGTTGACT
This sequence comes from Williamsia sp., assembly GCF_016462415.1. GTDB lineage: Bacteria > Actinomycetota > Actinomycetes > Mycobacteriales > Mycobacteriaceae > Williamsia_A. The sequence goes on from NZ_JAEMTF010000008.1 coordinate 84,682, forward strand.
CCGAGCATCTCCCAGGCGCGACGCGCTCGTGTTGGCCCGAGGTCCGGTCCACCGTGCTTCTTCGATCCGCCAACCAATGTGGGGGCAATCGTGTTCGCGCGTGCGGCCCAGTCGTCGGCTCCTGACCAACCGTTGGCGGCCATCAGGTCTTTGAGTGCTTCTCCCACTGTCGGGGTGGACTTGCGTGACGCGGGTGTTGGCCACTCGAAGTCGCCCATGTCGTTACGCATAGCTACGAACACAACCCTCGGTCGCAACTGCGGAACTCCGTAGTCGGATGCGTTCAGGAGTCGCCAATCCGGTCGGTAACCCAGTTCGACCAGTTGTTGTTCGACCTCCGAACGGTAGGTCTGGAAGACGATATCCATGAGGCCGCGCACGTTCTCCAGCATCACGGCCTTCGGGCGTAGAGCGTCTACAAGTTCGATTGCGCGTGGAAACAGGTCGCGGTCGTCTTCTGCCCCGAGTTGACGTCCAGCCTTAGAGAAGGGCGGGCAAGGCACGCCGCCCGCGAGAAGGTCGACGCCCTCATAGCCGGTAGGGTCCCATTCCCGGAGGTCCTCCTCGACTACGTTCCAGCGCGGGCGGTTGGCACGAAGGGTGTTGCAGGCATGGTGGTCGTTCTCGATCACGACACGATGCTTGAAACCGGCCTGTTCCAGACCGAGAGCCTGGCCGCCCGCTCCGGTGCAGATTTCGACGGATGTCAATGCCACAGTGGTTCCGTTCCTGGTGTTCGTTGAGGATCACGGAGACCGTAGAGCCCCTCACTGACAGTGACTGTATCGCCGCGCGGACTGCTCCTGGGTCCGCGACATGCCACCGGCTTGCTGGTTAGCTGACGAGCGTGGACGATGAGGCGTTTTACGAGGGCGTTCCGTGGTGGGAGCTGAAGAAGTGGCCGGGCAAGAATGTCAAGTTCGGGGGTCGGCCGAAGCTGGCCGCGTACCTGTATTTCAACTACGAGGTGGGCAATACGTTCCGGATGAAGGAACTCCGCCGTGCGCTTGGTGACGATGCACCCGCCGATGACGAACACCTGAACCGCAGACTTCGGCAGCTTCGTGACCAAGATTGGCGGTTCGATTCCTACAAAGACCTCGCTGGACAGGACGTCGACGCCTACGTCCTCAAAGCTAAGGGAAAGCGAATCTGGCTGGGAGAACGCAACCGTTTGGACAAGCCCTCGCAGGCGGTCAGGCGCGAGGTCATCGAACGCGACCTCAACCGCTGCGTTGTCTGTGGCGTCGGTGCTGGGGAACCGTACGACCGGGAACCCGACTCGAAAGCGCGAATGACAGTCGGTCACCGTGTTGCGGGCGCGCGGCTTGCAAGCGCCAGTCCCGACAATCTCCAAACCGAATGTTCGCGATGCAATGAGCCCGCCGGGGACACGCCGCCGAACCCCGAGCGTCTCGATGAGGTCATGTCGGTCGTAAGTCGGCTGGGCGTGAAGGACAAGACCGCGCTGCTCGATTGGCTGACCGCTGGCCGGCGAATACGTAACAAGGTGGACGTTGCCTACGACAGGATCCGGCGGCTCTCCACGACGGAACGCGAGGCCGTTGTGCAACGACTGCGGGAGGCCACGCGTAGGGGCTGATTACTCGGGTCGAGCCCGCACCGGAACCGCCTGGCCACAAGCTACGTCTAAGCGCGGTGACCGATACCGCGCTTACGACTCTCCTCCTATTGCTGCCTGCGCTGTGGCTCGTGATCGTCGAGGACCGGGACGAAGGATGAGGAGCAGCTCGCGCTCTGAGACAATCGATCTCGGGATTGAGGTGGCCTTCGTCTGTAGGTGGTGCCCTGTAGCATCACGAGCACTCGTCGCGGGTCGAAGAGACTCGTGCGGCGGAACTGAATCCAGCAGTGGCTACACGGCCCCAAAGGGGCTTGGTGTCGGTGAACCCATCGTGCGTCTAAACGCCCACAAGCCGCTCAATTCCCTTCACTACCCAACGCAGTTTCTGCGTTTTGACCATCCGTGACCTCTGTGTCGAGCGCGATCCTAAACTGTTCGAGCATGATGTCGTGTAATGCCGAGACATTCACCTTGGCAAAGGAATTACTTTTCCGATGAACCACTTGGTAAGTTGCACGTCTAAAATCATTAAAGGCTGCCGCTGCCGCTGGTAGTCCAAGGATTTCAAGACGTACCCCGTGCGGTACCGTCCCTATGTAGATCGGGTCGAATAGTTTACGGATACGTTCCAGGACTGGATAGTCCGTCAAGTCTGAGTCCCAGTCTGGATCGGAAAGCTCGTCGTGCCACTGATACTCGACCGCCAGGGGGGCCATCGAGGCCGCCTTCTCGGCACTGTCAAGAAGGGCTGTCATGCGCTCGCCACGTTGCATCCGCAACCATTCGGCACTTCGCGTGAGCGAATGTAACCTATCTTGTTCGTCGAGTTGCTTATGTAGATTCCGCCCATTCGACCGTATTTGCCACCACACACCCCCAAAAGCGATCAAGGCCGCTATAAGAGCAATGCAGGCCGCAAGAATGGTCGCCCAGGGCTGCGTCAACCCAAGCCAGATGTCAGGGGATTGCTTCGGCGCTAACTTGTCGACAACATCCCTCGGAAGATGGATTTCGACCGTTTGAGGTGGGCTAAGGGTGGTTGCCTGCGGGGGAGTGGGAGGTGTGGGCGGGCCGAGACGCATCGGGGTTGTCACCCCGCGATTATGACCACCACTGCTCAAGTCTTGCTTGCGGTCGACCGATCGCGCCGATGGCCGAGGTCCACCAGCTGTTCGCAACCATCTCGCCGCCGAAACCGGAGGTTAGACCTTGCGCTCTAACTCCGTGCGAGGCGCCACCATTTCAACCTCTGCTGCTCTACTCGTAACCGCGGTGGGGGTGAGCCGGGCGGACCGGTTCGGGGATCAGGCGCCCCGGAACCGGTCGCGTCCGAACCTCGTCAGCGGACGTCGACCTGCTTGCCCGTGGTGTCGCGGTCCTTGGTGCTGTACCAGGTCACGAAGTCCTTGATGCCGAACGCATGCAGACGCCGCAGTGAGATGTAGACGACGGCCTTCTGTGCCAGCGCGATACCCGCCGAGCCGGTGATGGCGCGGACACGGCGCTGCAGGATGATGTCCTCGTCGGCGTCATCCATCGACACCCGTGGGAAACCGCCGCTCTCGCGGTAGATCTCGGCGTCGAACGCCATGTTCGGCCCGCACACGGCGAAGCTGCGCCGGCGGGCGTCGGGCTCCTTGCGGGTGCGCCACCACTCGACGCCGTGGCCGAGGCGCCAGGCCACGCCGATCGCGTTGAACACCACGTTGGTGAAGCCCTCGTCGGTGCGCGCACGCAGTCGGCCGCCGACGAGGCGCTTACCGTCGAGCAACGGTCGGATCAGCTGCGAGAGCCACTCGGCGTCCGGGATGGTGTCGGCGTCGGTCCGCGCGACCAAGGTCGCACCCGTGTCGATGGCGTGGCGCGTGGCGGTGTCGATCGCGTACCCGACGCCCTTCTGGGTCTCGGTGATCAACTCGACAGGGAAGCGCGGATTCGACTCGATGTGCTCTGCGACGATCTGCGCGGTGCGATCGGTGCTGTTGTTGTCCACGACGATGATTCGCGGACTGCCCAGCACGTCGCGGTGGATGACGTCGTCCCAGTGCTGCCGGTCGAGTGCGCGCAGCGTGTCGAGGATGAACTTCTCCTCGTTGTAGGCAGCGACGATCACTGCCACCGAGTGGACATCGATCTTGTCGAGTTCTTGCGTTGTCATCGTTACTCACTCCTAGCGTTCCCCCCGAGGGATCGTTTCGTCGTGCGTCAGCGAATGTCGGTGTTCTGCTCCGTGGCGGTGCGGTCGGATGATGCGTACCAGGACACGAAGCCCTGCGTGCCGTACTCGTCGAGACGTCGCAGCGATGTGTAGACGATCGCCCTGGGCGCCAATGCGATTCCCTCGGGTCCGGTGATCGCGCGGACACTCTGCTGCAGCACCTGGTCCTCGTCGGCCTCCTCGATGGACGTGCGGGGGAATCCGCCGGACTTCTCGTACATCTCGGCGTCGATCGCCAGATTGTTGCCGACGACGGCGAAGCTGCGTCGCTTGTCCGGTTCGTGGTCGCGGGTGCGGATCCACTCCACGAGATGTCCTACGCGCCAGAGCCGCCCGACGGCGTTGAACACCGTCGACTGCATCCCGTCGCCGCTGCGCGCCCGCACCCGACCACCCACCAGTCGCTTGCCGCCGAGCAGCGGCGCGATGATCGAGGCGAGCCAGTCCGGGGCCGGAAGCGTGTCGGCGTCGGTGCGGGCGATGTAGGTCGCGCCGAGTTCGATGGCCCGACGTGCACCGGCATCGGCGGCCGACCCGGTGCCCTTCTCGAGTTCGGTGATCATCTCGAAGGGGACCTTCGTACCGGCCGATATGAAGTCGCTCACTATCGCTGCGGTGTCGTCGGTGCTGTTGTTGTCGACCAGGATCACCCGGAATCCACCGAGCACGTCGCGATGGACCGGCTTGTCGAAACGCTGGGCCTCCAGAGCGCGCAACGTGTCCAGGACCAGGTGTTTCTCGTTGTACATCGGTACGATCACGGCCACTGCGGGTCTCTCGGCGCTACCCATGCGTACGAGTAAACACGGTCTGGCGGCCATGGGCGACCCGTGTCGACCGTTCGGCCGAGCGGAACCAGCGGTCCCCCGCGCGCGTCGGAACACGGTGTTCGTAGACGCGCAGAAGGGCTCGCGAGGCGGGGCGACGGTCGCCCGTCGGTGGGGTGACGAGAGCGGCATGGTGTCGGTCGAGGCGGCCTTTGCCATCGCGGCGATCGTCT
>NZ_JAEMTF010000227.1 GCF_016462415.1 Williamsia sp.
AGCACGTACTGCAGGATGCCGCCGTTGCGGTAGTAGTCCGCCTCGCCGGGGGTGTCGATGCGCACCACGGCGTCGAACTCGACGGTGGATCCGTCGGTCTTGGTCGCGACGACCTTCACGGTCGACGGGACACCGCCGTTGTTGAGCTCCTCGATACCGGTGATGTCGAACGTCTCGGTGCCGTCGAGCTTGAGCGACCCGTGTGACTCGCCCTCCGGGAACTGCAGCGGGATGACGCCCATGCCGATCAGGTTCGAGCGGTGGATGCGCTCGAAGCTCTCGGTGATGACGGCCTTGACACCCAGCAGGCTGGTGCCCTTGGCCGCCCAGTCACGCGACGACCCGGTGCCGTACTCCTTGCCGCCGAGCACGACGAGCGGGGTGCCCTGCGCGGCGTAGTTCTGCGCGGCGTCGTAGATGAACGACTGCGGTGCGTCGTCCTGGGTGAAGTCGCGGGTGTAACCACCCGAGACACCGTCGAGCAGCTGGTTCTGCAAACGGATGTTGCCGAACGTCGAGCGGATCATCACCTCGTGGTTGCCGCGGCGCGCACCCAGCGAGTTGTAGTCCTTGCGCTCCACGCCGTTGGCGTCGAGGTACTGCGCGGCGGGAGTGCCCGGCTTGATCGTCGAGGCGGGCGAGATGTGGTCGGTCGTGACCGAGTCGCCCAGCTTCGCGAGCACGCGAGCACCCGTGATGTCCTTCACCGGAGCCGGCTCGCGCTCCATGCCGTCGAAGTACGGAGGCTTGCGCACGTAGGTGGACTTCTCGTCCCACTCGAACGTCTTGCCGTCCGGGGTGGGCAGTCCGCGCCAGCGCTCGTCGCCCTTGAAGACGTCGGCGTAGTCAGCCGCGTACTGCTCCGGCGAGATCGACTCGGAGATCGTCTTCTCGATCTCCTCACCCGACGGCCAGATGTCCTTGAGGAAGACGTCGTTGCCGTCGGTGTCCTGGCCCAGCGGGTCGGACTCGAAGTCGAAGTCCATGGTGCCCGCGAGAGCGTAGGCGATGACCAACGGCGGCGACGCCAGGTAGTTCATCTTCACGTCGGGGTTGATGCGTCCCTCGAAGTTGCGGTTGCCCGAGAGCACGGCGGTCGCGGTGAGGTCGTGCTCGTTGATCGCCTTGGAGATCTCCTCGGGCAGCGGTCCGGAGTTGCCGATACAGGTCGTGCAGCCGTAACCGACGAGGTAGAAGCCCAGCTTCTCCAGGTAGGGCCACAGGCCGGCCTTCTCGTAGTAGCCGGTGACGACCTGCGACCCGGGCGCCATCGAGGTCTTGACCCAGGGCTTGGAGGTCAGGCCGCGGTCGACGGCGTTGCGGGCCAACAGTCCGGCGCCGATCATCACCGACGGGTTGGAGGTGTTGGTGCAGCTGGTGATCGACGCGATCGAGACGATTCCGTGGTCGAGGACCATCGAGCCGAGCTCATCGGAGTCGATACGCACCGGCTTGGTCGGGCGGCCGGTCGCATTGCGCGCGGCCGAGTGCAGCGGCGCGGCATCGTCGTCGGCGAAGGACAACGCGGCCGGATCGGATGCCGGGAAGGAATCCTCGACGGCGTCGTCGAGCTTGGTGTGCTCGGCGGAGTTGCCGTTCTCGACGTAGTTGTGGATGTCCTTGCGGAACGCGTTCTTCGCGTCCCACAGCTCGATACGGTCCTGCGGACGCTTCGGTCCGGCGATGGAGGGGACCACGTCGGCGAGGTCGAGTTCGAGGTACTCCGAGTACACCGACTCCTTGTCGCCGTCGTGCCACATGCCCTGCTCTTTGGCGTATGCCTCGACCAGTGCGAGCTGCTCCTCGCTACGACCGGTCAGACGCAGGTACTTCACCGTCTCCTCGTCGATGGGGAACATCGCGCAGGTGGACCCGAACTCGGGGCTCATGTTGCCGATGGTCGCGCGGTTGGCCAG
>NZ_JAEMTF010000009.1:0-8532 GCF_016462415.1 Williamsia sp.
CTGCAGGCGTCGCAATCGCTCGACACCCTCGAGCAGGACCTCGTCGCGCTTGGCGAAGGCGAACCGCACCAGGTGCGCCCACGGTTCGGGATGGTCGACGAAGGCGCTGACGGGGACCGCGGCGACACCGACCCGCGCCGGCAGGTCACGGCAGAGTTCCTCGCCGTCGGTGTACCCGAGCGGCCGGGGATCGGCGCAGACGAAGAACGTCCCCTCGGTGCGGTGCACCCCGAAACCTGCGTCGCGCAGAGCCCCGGAGATCAGGTCGCGCTTGGCCGAGAGCGACGCGCACGAGTCACGCACCCAGTCCATCTCGGTGTTCAACGCGACGGCGATGGCCGGTTGGAACGGTCCGCTGCCGACGTAGGACATGAACTGTTTGGCCGTCCGGGCGGCCGCGACCAGGTCGGCGGGGCCGCTGACCCACCCGACCTTCCAGCCGGTCACGTTGAACGTCTTCGCCGCACTGGAGATCCGCAGGGTGCGCTCGCGCATCCCGGGAAGCGCGGCGATCGTGGTGTGGGTCCGGCCGTCGAACACGAGGTGCTCGTAGACCTCGTCGCTGATCACGATGACGTCGTGGTCGATGCAGACCCGTGCGATGGCGCGCAGGTCGCGCTCGCCGAGAACCGTTCCGGTCGGGTTGTGGGGGCTGTTGACGATGAGCACGCGCGTGGCGTCGGTGACCGTGCTCGCCAGGGCGTCGCGATCCAGGACGAACCCGTCGCCGTCGGCGACGAGCGGAACGGTGCGACGGACCCCGCCGGCCATCGCGGTGGCGGCCGCGTACGCGTCGTAGTACGGCTCGATCATCACCACCTCGTCACCGGTCTCGACGAGCCCCACGAGAGATCCGGCTATCGCCTCGGTGGCGCCGACGGTGATGAGGATCTCGCCGGCCGGATCGTATTCGATTCCGTAGCAGCGCAGTTGATGGTCTGCGACCGCCTGGCGCAGCGCGGGGATGCCGGGACCGGGCGGGTACTGGTTGTTGCCCTCGGCGATGGCAGCACGTGCCGCGTCGAGCATCGACTGCGGCCCGTCGGTGTCGGGGAACCCCTGACCGAGGTTGATGGCGTCGTGAGCGGCGGCCAGCTGGGACATCTCGGCGAAGATCGTGGTGGCGAACGGTGCCAGTCGCGTGACGGTGCGCATGGTTTCCAGGCTGTCACACCGACGGGACCAGCCGACGGGTTGCCGGGGTCTTTCGATACTGTCGAATCCGATGACCTATCCGCCGAATCCGTACCCGCCCGGACCACCTCCGGGCGTGCCGCTGCCCCCGAGGCGGAGCCACCCGTTTCGCGCACCCCTTGTCGCGCTGGCGGTGATCGTCGCGCTGGCCGTGGCCATCGCCGTCGTCTTCGCGATCACCGCGCGCACCCTGGTCACCGACGTCGACGACGTGTCGGCCGGCGAATGCGTCCGCGTCACCACCACCGGCGAGGGAACGGTCAGGGCGAGAACGGCCGACTGCGACTCCGAGGAGTTCACCTTCTACGTCGCCTCGAGATCGTCGGCGTCCGGAGTCCGTTGTGCGACCAACGATTACTCGCGCATCTCGTTCGGCAGCGGCGGCGTCCTCTGTCTCGCACCGAACTGGCGCGCGGGCCACTGTTACGAGGTGCCACGAGCGTCGGACCCGGAGGCCACCTACCGCGAACGGGGCTGTGCGACGCCGTCCTCGGACAGGGACCACCCGATTCTCGAGATCACCAAACGGCTCGACGGGACGTCGGATCCGGACTGCGCCGCGTCCGAGGCCTCGGTGTCATTCGCGTTGCCCCGGCCCGTCGGCTACTGCTACGCGCCCGCCTCCGACATACCCGCCTGAGCAGTCCCGCTCGCTCAACCTGCGATAACGGTCGCCGGTGGGCGACATGCGCGGTAATCTTCGCGCGTTGTGTCGCCTACGAAGCGAGCGGAGAACACCGATGACATCCCCCGACGACCCCTCACAGCAGGGTGGCCCGCACAATCCGCCGCCGGGTGGGCAACCGCCGCAGTACCCGCCGCCGGGTTCACAACACCCGTCGTACCCACCCCCGGGTGGACAGCCGCAGTACCCGCCGCCGGGCGGCCAGCCCTCGTACCCGCCGCCGGGCGGCCAGCCCTCGTATCCGCCGCCGGGTGGAGCGCCGTCCTACCCGCCTGCGGGCGGGCAGCAGTTCCCGCCACCGGGCGGGCCCGGCGGGATACCCGCCTACGCCACCGGGGTTCCCGGTGCGTACGGAGCGCCGCCGCCGCGGCGCTCGCGCAAGAAATTGCTCTTCATCGCTCTCGGGGTGATCGTCGCCCTGATCATCGCAATCGTCGTCATAGCGCTGGTCGCCACCAAGGACGACATCAGGGACATCGACGACGCGTCCGTCGGCGACTGCATCTCCGTCACCGGGGGACAGGGTGATGCCCAACCGAAGTCCGCGTCCTGCGACTCCAGCGATTTCACCTTCATCGTCGCCCAGAAGCTCGACACGGCAACGGATTCGTGCCAGGACTCGCAGTACTCCGAACTGACACAGAAGGACAAGGGAAAGCTGTGTCTGATCCCGAATCTCTCGGTCGGCAAGTGCTATCAGTTCCCGTCGTCGGGCGGCTCGTTCGGCGACTTCAAGAACATCGACTGCTCAGCGACCGACCCGACCTCCGGAACGCAGGTGGTGAGGGTGACCGACCGTGTCGACTCGACCGAGGTGTCGTCGTGTGCCGGGGAGACACTGACGTTCGAGCTACCGAAGCCGCTGGGTTACTGCGCCGAGGTGTTGCCCACGCAGTGACCGGCTCCGGCGTCAGCCGATCGCCGGCCCGAGCAGATCGTCGGCGTCGGTGATCCGGTAGGCGTAGCCCTGCTCGGCGAGGAAGCGCTGCCGGTGCGCGGCGTAGTCGGCGTCGAGGGTGTCGCGGGAGACCACTGAGTAGAAGTGGGCCTGTCCACCGTCCTTCTTCGGGCGCAGCAGACGACCCAGCCGCTGGGCCTCCTCCTGACGGGAACCGAAGGTCCCCGAGACCTGCACGGCCACCGACGCCTCGGGGAGGTCGATGGAGAAGTTCGCGACCTTCGACACCACCAGCGTCGAGACCTCGCCGCGACGGAACTGTTCGAAGAGGATCTCGCGGTCCTTGTTCTTCGTCGACCCCTGGATCACCGGCGCCCCCAACGCCTCACCCAGCTCCTCGAGCTGATCGATGTAGGCGCCGATCACCAGGGTCGGCGACCCCTCGTGGCGCGCCAGGATGGACTTCACCACGTTGACCTTGGTGTGCGCGGTGGAGCAGAGCTTGTACTTCTCCTCCGGCTCGGCGACGGCGTACTGCAGTCGCTCCTCGTCGGTCAACGTCACCCGGACCTCGATGCAGTCGGCGGGCGCGATCCACCCCTGCGACTCGATGTCCTTCCACGGCGCGTCATAGCGTTTCGGCCCGATGAGGCTGAACACGTCGCCCTCGCGACCGTCCTCGCGCACGAGTGTGGCGGTCAGGCCGAGGCGGCGACGCGACTGGAGGTCGGCGGTCATCCGGAAGACGGGTGCGGGCAGCAGATGGACCTCGTCGTAGATGATCAGACCCCAGTCGCGGGAGTCGAACAGCTCGAGGTTGCGGTACTCGCCCTTGGATCGACGTGTCATCACCTGATAGGTGGCGATGGTGACCGGACGGATCTCCTTGCGCTCGCCCGAGTACTCGCCGATCTCCTCCTCGGTCAGCGAGGTCCGCGCGACCAACTCACGCTTCCACTGGCGACCGGCGACGGTGTTGGTCACCAGGATCAGGGTGGTGGCACCGGCCTTGGCCATCGCCGCGGCGCCGACCATCGTCTTGCCCGCACCGCAGGGGAGCACGACGACGCCCGAGCCGCCGGCCCAGAACGAGTCGGCGGCCATCTGCTGATAATCGCGCAGCTCCCAATCGGTCTCGGCCAGCTCGATCGGGTGGGCCTCGCCGTCGACGTAGCCCGCGAGATCCTCCGCGGGCCAGCCGACCTTGAGCAGCAGCTGTTTGATGTGGCCGCGCTCGGAGGGGTGCACCACGACGGTGTCGTCGTCGAGACGCGCGCCGAGCATCGGGGCGATCTTCTTGTGTCGCATGATCTCTTCGAGCACCGCGCGGTCGAGGCTGACCAGGATCAGACCGTGAACCGGGCTCTTGACCAGCTGGAGTCGGCCGTACCGTCCCATCGTGTCGACGATGTCCATCAGCAGGGGCTGCGGAACCGCGTACCGGGAGAAGCTGACGAGTGCGTCGACGACCTGCTCGGCGTCGTGACCGGCGGCGCGTGCGTTCCAGAGCGCCAGCGGCGTCACCCGGTAGGTGTGCACGTGTTCGGGTGCGCGTTCGAGCTCGGCGAACGGCGCGATCGCCGCGCGTGCGTCGGCGGCGCGCGGGTGGTCGACCTCGAGGAGCAGGGTCTTGTCGGACTGGACGATCAGTGGGCCTTCGGTCACCTGTCCATTGTCCACGGTTCTGTGACACCGCGTCGCCGCGTGCCCGTGGGCTAGTCCTCGATCAGCTCCACCGACGTGATCCGATGCAGCGCGTAGTGCTGGTCGGCGAGGCCGTCGTCCTCGGTGACGATCAGCTGACCTGCACCGACGAGGCGGGGGACAACGATGTGGCGGCTGGCGGAGCCGTGTGCGTCGACGTAGCCGATGCGTACCTTGCGTCCCACGCGCATGGCGAGCTGGAGCAGCGCGGTCGCCGGTTCGCCGCCGCCGGCGCGCACGGAGTTGCCCGCCGAGCCCGACGGCACGGCCGAGACGGCGGCGTCCTGGGTGCGCATCCGGGCGACCACGGTCGTCATCTGTTCGGGGCTGGCGACCGGCCGGCGCGGCGACCGACGCACCGCCCGCAGGGCCGGGACCCGGGCGCCGCGCTCGCGCAGATCGACGAGGTCGCCGGAACTGTCCTCGCCCGCCGGGGCGAACCCGGCCGAGCGGAGTTCGTCGAGCACCGTCTTCAGCGACGCCTGCGAGATCGCGACGGTCGGCGCCAGCGCGCGCAGCGCCAGCGTCTCCGACACCGGGGACGCGAGGACGGCCGCCAGCGTCGTCGGGTCCTCGCACCGGATGAACGCAGACGCGACCCCGACACGAAGCTGACCGTGCCTGCGGGCGACATCGTCGATCAGATACACCAGCGACTGCGGCACCGGGGTTTTCGAGTGGGCGGTGAAGAAGCCGGTCAGCTCGGTCCCGGTGCGACCGGTGTCCAGCGCGCGCCGCACCGTGGCGTCGGTGACCCGGTAGACCGACGCCGCGCCACCGGATTCGAGGTCGGCGACCAGGGCCAGTTCGGCCGAGAGTTCCGGCGTCAACGGTCCGGGCGCGGTCACGGTCAGGTCGGCCTGGGTGAGGAAGAAGTCGATCGGATCGGGCAGGGCGCGCCCCATCACCGCCGACACCGCCTTCTCCGGATCGCCGTTCTGCGTGGCCGGATCGGCGATGATGGCGCGCCCCGCCGCGGTGAGCGCACCGTGCGCGACCAGCCCCAGCGACTGCGCTTCGTCGAGGGTCGCGTCGATGAGGCGACGCGACATCCGTCGCTGCCACCGCGGGTGTCGCCACCCGATCAGACGGGCCAGGGAGTCGACGTCGACCGACACTCCGGGAGTGCCGGCGGCCAACGCGCTCAACAACATCCGACGCTCCGCCGGGGCCTGCACGTCGTAGAGGTCGCCCGCCAACGACGGGATCGCCGACCCCTCGGCATTGTCCTCGCCGATCTGCCACGGTCGGCGCGGCAACGTCATCCACGCATCGGCGATGGCGTACCAGCGCCGCTCCGGCGGCTGATGCAGCCACTGATCGGCGGTGACGGTCGGTGTCCAGGCGGTCTCGCCGCTGTCGATCGGCGGGTCGGGGAAGCCGTTGTCGATCAGACGCGCACCTGCGAGCAGCTCGATCACGAACCCCTGTCGCGCCAGGTCGATCCCGGTGGCCTTGGCCAGCCGACGCATCTCCCGGACGCCGAGCCCGCCTGCGCGCAACACGAGCGCAGGGGACCGGCCGAGGACATCGACGGTGTCGGTGAGGTGGCGCAGGAGTTCGAGTGCCTCGCCTCCGGCCGCGGCCTCGACGTCGGCGGCCTTGAACCTGCGGGTCGTGTCGGCCGGGACGAGGGCCGGCGCGCGCAGATCGTGCGGCTCGGCCGGCTTCTCACCGCGCAGCAGCTGACCGAGGACCGGCGGGAGTTCGACGGTCTGGTCGTCCACCCGGGCGAGCAACCCGAGCGAGATCAGATGCGGGACAGGGCGGGCCGGGTCGGCGTCGGGTGCGGCGTCGCGGGTGCGCCCCAAGGCCGAACCGGTGGCGAGCGTCTCGAGGAGTTCACGTTCCCGATCGCCGAGTCCGGCCAGGACGTCGGTGATCTCGGCCAGCGTCATCGCCGACAACGGGCCGCCCAGGTGCATGGCCCTCGTCGACAACGCGCTCGGTGTGTGCGAGCCGGTCTCGAGGGCGGAGTCGGGGCCCCACAGCAGAGCACGACCGCGCAGCAGCGCGATCCGCTCGCGGATCTCGTCCTTGTCGGCCCGGCCGTCGAGTGCGGAGACGATGGCCTTCGCCGACGTCGGGGCGAGGATCGTGCGGTGTGCGGCGTCGGTGGTCGCGGTGATCGCCTGCTCGATTACCGCGGCGGTGAGCAGATCGAGATCCTCGGCGGCCAGGCTGATCGACGGACCGGCCAGCGCCCGCTGCGCGAGGACCGCGGTGCTCGTCGGCGGGGGAGTGGCCAGGTCGGGGCGGGCGAGGAGCAGTTCGACGAGTTGCTCGTCCGTGCGACCGGCCAGGTCCTGGGCCAGACCCACGTGACGTTCGGGGCCGGCGCCCGTGCCGGGACGATCGTCAGAACTCATCGAAGTGATCTTATCTGGCTGTGACACCGACCAGATGGGGGTCATGGCAGAATAACCGTCGTGGCTGAAAAGAAGCGGTATGTCGACAACGGCTGGCCCCAGTCGGATGAGGGCGATCACGAACACGCGGTGTCGGAGTTCGCGGCGAGCATCTCCGGCGCGCTGTCCCCGTTCGGCGACGTCGAGTTCCCCCTGCCCGTCGAGCATCTCTCGTACGTGCACCCCGAGACCCACGTCAACCGCTGATCGGTGCCCGACTCCGAGTCGACGAGTGCGGACGGTGACTCGACGGGCGGCCTGACGCACATCGATTCCGCAGGCGCGGCCCGGATGGTCGATGTCGCAGCCAAGTCGGTGACCCATCGGATCGCCGTCGCCGCGGGAACGTTCCGCACCACCGCCGAGGTCATCGGCCACCTGTCCGACGGCACCCTCGCCAAGGGCGATGCGCTGGCCACCGCCCGCGTCGCCGCGATCATGGGCGCCAAACACACACCTGACCTGATCCCGCTGTGCCACCAGGTGGCGCTGTCGTCGGTCACCGTCGACTTCGACATCGCCGCCGACAGCATCGGCGTGACGGCCACCGCGCAGACCACCGACCGCACCGGGGTCGAGATGGAAGCGCTCACCGCGGTCGCGGTCGCCGGACTCACCCTGCACGACATGGTGAAGGCTCTCGATCCGCGCGCGAGCATGGACTCCGTGCGCCTGGTCGAGAAACTCGGCGGCAAGCGCGGACACTGGACCCGTGACTGATCAGAGAACCGCCCGCGTCGTCGTCGCCTCGACGCGCGCCGCTGCGGGCACCTACCCCGACCGGACCGGTCCCGTCATCGCCGACTGGTTGGCGGCGCACGACTTCTCGGTGGACGCGGTGTCGGTGGTCCCGGACGGCGACGACGTCGGTCATCTGCTGCGCGAAGGTGTCGCCGCGCGGGTGTCGGTCATCATCACCACGGGCGGCACGGGGCTCAGTCCCACCGACGTGACGCCGGAACAGACCCGCGCTGTCATCGAGACGGAGATCCCCGGACTCGCCGACGCGGTCCGTGCCGCCGGCTCCGATGCGGTGCCCACGGCCATCCTGTCGCGCGGTGTCGCCGGGATCGCGGGGCGAACGCTCATCGTGAACCTGCCTGGATCGACCGGTGGTGTCCGTGACGGGCTCGCCGTGCTCGAGCCCGTCCTGGCGCACGCGCTCGATCAGATCGCCGGCGGCGACCACTGATGGGGGCGCGATGAGCGCCGTCGTGGTGCGTGCCGTGATCACCGAGGATCCGCTCGATGTCGGCGAGCACCGGACTGCGGTGGAGGCGGCGTCTGATGGCGCCGCGGGAGCCGTCGTCGACTTCGTGGGCGCGGTGCGCAATCACGACGGCGGTCGCGATGTCGGAGCGTTGCACTACACCGCCCATCCGAGCGCAGGCGAGGTCATCGCCCGCGTGGTCGCCGACGTGGCCGAGTCCTCCGACGGGGTGCGTGCCGTTGCGGTGTCGCATCGGGTCGGCGACCTGGAGATCGGAGACGCGGCCCTGGTCGTCTCGGTCGCGGCCGATCACCGTGGGGCGGCGTTCGCGACGTGCGCGCGGATGGTCGACGAGGTCAAGGACGCCCTGCCCGTCTGGAAGCACCAGATCTTCGCCGACGGCAGCGACGAATGGGTCGGCTCGGCCTGACGC
>NZ_JAEMTF010000009.1:8632-30136 GCF_016462415.1 Williamsia sp.
GAAGCACCAGATCTTCGCCGACGGCAGCGACGAATGGGTCGGCTCGGCCTGACGCTCCCGGTGGCGGTGGGGGGAATTGGAAAAGGACCCCGCACGGGACAGATGTCCTCGTGCGGGGTCCTTCGTCTGTGTGATCGACGCGGTGCGTCAGATCAGGGCAGCAGTCCCTTGAACTGGTTGAACAGCGCGAGCTGGCCGGCGTCGAGCTGAACACCGCTCTTCTTGGCCTGCTCCCAGAGCGCGGTGACCGCGGGGTCGACCTTCTGCTCGGCGAGGGCCTCGTCGACCTTCTTGTTGGCATCGGACTGAGCGGCCGGTGCCTCCGGGGTCTTGAGCTCCGGTGCCTTCAGGCTCGGCAGCTTGGGCAGGTCCACCGGGGTGGTGCTGCGGGGGGTGGGAGCGCCGAGCCCGGTGCCACACACCGGCCATGCGCCCTTGCCCTGGCCCGCGAGGACCTTCTCGGCAACCGCGATCTGCTGTTCCTTGGTGGCCTGGTTGGCCGAGGGGGCGTACTGGGTACCACCGTGGCCGGCCCAGGTGCTGGGGCTGAACTGCAGCCCGCCCTGGTATCCGTTACCGGTGTTGATCCCCCAGTTGCCGCCCGACTCGCACTGGGCGACCTGGTTCCACTCGGAATCGGTGGCTGCAGCTGCGTTGCCGACTCCCAGGAGCATGCTGGCGCCGCCGCCGAGAACAGCAGAGGTGACCGCTACGCGAGCGACGGTGCGGGTGGTGGAGGTCGGCTTGCGATGACGTCCGGACATATACAGGTATTCCTCTCTTCACGCGCCGACGAAGTGAGCTGTCGGGTTCGGGCTGAGAGGTTGCCCGGCTCCACTGGTGGAGCTTCACCCCAAGGGATCTCGGCGATGACTCGCCGGGATCCCGGTTCTCGGTCGAGGAGATGTGGGTCCCCCGCCCTCGTTCCTGAATTCGTGATCGGTGACCCTGTCCACGGAACGAGGTTTGGCGCGGAGGACGGGGAGTTTGTGTTTCGGGTGTGGCAGCAGGTGCAGCCGTCGCAGACGCTACGTGGTCGTCGCGTACGTGTCATACGTTCGTCGCGCAAAGGATTTGATGTGTCGCGGGTTGGTCTCGGCGAGTACCCCGGCGTCCCCGCAGGCCACGGGGCTGACGGCCGGTTCGTGTCCTAGCTGTGACCGTTCTGTGATGTGACCAAGGCCACACATCATCCGATCGGATGATGTCGCACAGCGGGAATACGAGTTTCGCAGAGCGCAACTCGGTCGCGGAGACGACAGATCAGCCGCCGGCGAACGGTGGCAGGACCTCGACCACCGAGCACGGCGCGAGGGTCCGATCGCGGTCGCGAACCGCGACCGAATCGCGTAGATACGAGCAGCGGAGCAGGACGCGCGCGAGATCGGGATTCCCCACCCCGAGGGCGGCCTCCAGGTCCCCGACGGTGGCGTCCCGGGGGAGTTCGACCACGTCGCTCGCGCGACCCGCGGCAGCCTTGGCGGCGGCGAAGAACCGGACCTCGACGCGCTGAACCGCCTTCTCGGTGGCCTCGATGCTCATCTCAGCCGCCGATGGCCGACATCGGCCGTGTGGGCTGCAGGAAGGACGGGTCGTTGATCGCGTGGCCGGGCAGCTTGCCCCAGGTGGCTCGGCGCCAGGCCAGCGCGATCTCGGCATCGTCGGCGCCCCCGCGCAGCAGCCCGCGCAGATCGGTCTCGGTGGTGGAGAACAGACACGTACGAAGTGCACCGTCGGCGGTGAGTCGGGTTCGGTCGCAGTTGCCGCAGAACGGTCGGGTCACCGACGCGATGATGCCCACCCGGGCGTCGACCGTCTCGCCGTCGCGCCCGGGCATCCGGTGACCGCGCACGACCCAGGTCTCTGCAGGTGCCGAGCCACGCGGACGTGGGTCGGCGACGAGGTCGAATTCCTGGGAGAGGCGGTCGTGGACCATGTCGGCGGTGATCATGTCCGACCGTGACCAGGTGTGTCCGGCGTCGAGGGGCATCTGCTCGATGATCCGTAGCGCGTAACCGTTCTCCAGGCACATCCGGAGCAGTTCCGGGGCGTCGTCGAGCCCGCCGTCCGGGCTCAGGACGGCGTTGACCTTCACGGGGGACAGTCCGGCCTCACGTGCGGCCGCCAGGCCGTCCAGGACGTCGTCGAGGCGGTCGCGGCGGGTGATGGCGGCGAACCGGTCGCGATCGAGGGTGTCGAGAGAGACGTTGACGCGGTCGAGTCCGGCCGCGGCCAACCGGGGCGCCTGGCGGCGGAGTCCGAGTCCGTTCGTCGTGACGGCCATCTCGGGTCGCGGCTCCAGACGTGCGACGGCCTCGACGATCTCGGGGAGATCCTTGCGCAGCAGGGGTTCGCCGCCGGTGAAGCGGATCGCGGTGACCCCGAGATCGCCGACCGCGATGCCGATCAGCCGGACCAGCTCGGCGGTGTCGAGCACCTCCGAGCGCGGCAGCCAGTCGAGTCCCTCGGCCGGCATGCAGTAGGTGCAGCGAAGATTGCAGCGATCGGTGAGCGAGACCCGCAGATCGCGGGTCGTGCGCCCGTACGTGTCCACCATCGGTCCCGACGTGGGCATACCGGACGTGCCCGGTACGTCGGTGTCGTCCGCGCCCGTCCCACTCCGTATACCCGAGGGCATACCCAGGGCGATGGCTGTCATGTACTCAGCCTACTGACGGTGAGCGATCAGGCGCGCGCCTCGAGGGCTCTGAAGGTGCTCGCGTGGAACACCAGCGGTTCGATCGTCGGGTCGGCGCTCAACGCCTCGATCTCCAGGAGCACCAGGTTGTGGTCGCCCGCGGGGAACTCGTTGTAGAGGCTGCACGACAGCAACGCCGCGGCGCCCGGGATGAACAGTGCCCCGTTGTCGCTGACCTGGGGTGCGATGCCGTCGAAGCGGTGCTCGGCGGATCCGGCGAGTTGCCGACACAGCAGGTCCTGGCTGGCCGCGAAGACGCTGACCCCGATCCGGGGTGCGTCGCGCAGCTTCGGCCAGGTGCTCGACGTGTGCTGCACGCACAACGAGACCAGCGGAGGGTCGAGGGACACGGTGGCGAACGAGCTCGCGGCCATGCCCACCGGCGCCGAGTCGATCTGCGCACACACCGCGACCACGCCGGACGGGAAGCAGCTGTAGGCCGCGCGCAGGGCGTCGCCGTCGGTGGCGGGGGCGAGATCGATCTGTTCGGAGCTCACCGGTGCCTCCGCCCCGACCGCAGTGCGAACACGATGGCCAGCACGAAGCCGATCGGTGTTCCCAGCGTGAGGAGATAGACCCCGATGGGGGCACGGTCGCCATCGGCGAGAGCGGGGTAGGCGAACATCGCGATGATGGCCACGACGCCGATCGCGAACAGGACCAGAGCTGCGTACAGCAGACGATCCCCGGGTTGTCCAGGCATACCGATGACGGTAGAGCAGGGCACGCTCCGCCTGCCAACCGAACTCCACGCAGCGGGCATCTGGGAGCTCGGGCGCGTAAAACCCTGGACATCGCCTGCGTAGAATGGTGGCGTAGCGCTCCGACGTGCGGGACCCAGGTCGCCACTCGGGCGCTTTATTCGTGCCGTGCTTCGTCCTCGACGAATCCCGGCTCGATCCGACACAGACAAAAGTTGAGGGTGAGTTCGGTGCCAACCGGCAAGGTGAAGTGGTACGACGCGGAGAAGGGCTTCGGCTTCCTGTCCCAGGAGGGCGGCGAGGACGTCTACGTGCGTTCGAGTGCGCTCGCGGGCGGTGTCGAGGCACTCAAGCCCGGACAGCGTGTCGAGTTCGGTATGGCCGCAGGCCGTCGTGGTCCGCAGGCGTTGTCGGTGACGGTGCTCGAGCCGGCGCCCAGCGTCGCGAAGAATGCACGCGAGGCGGCTGCGGCGGCCCGTGAGCCGGCCAAGCGCCATTCGCCCGACGAGCTGCACGGCATGGTCGCCGACCTGATCACCCTGCTCGAGAACAAGATCCAGCCCGATCTACGCCACGGCAAGTACCCGGATCGCAAGACCGCGCAACGCATCTCCGAGGTCGTCCGTGCGGTGGCCAAGGAGCTCGAGCACTGAGCTTTGCTTGCTGACTGTGTGGAAACGCGCATCGAGTGTGCTACCGGCGTTGCGTGAGTTCGAGTCGCGAACTGCGCACACTCGATGCGGGGCTTCCGCACCGTCAGCGTCTGAAACTTGTGTGGTGGTCGGCGAAAGCCGCCGACGGTGCGGAAGCCGGTCATCGAGTGTGCGTCGTCTCGAGCTCATGTCACGTGCCGCTGCGAGCACACTCGACGCCCGTTTCCACACAGTCGGCGTGTAGCGGGCGCCGCGGAGCTCGAGCGCCGGTTCGGCTGAGCCTCAGTCGGAGTTCGCCTGGCTGATGGACTGTCCCGTCGCCTCGGGGGATGGCACCTTGGTGCCCTCGGGCAGGGTGTTGATGGACCAGAAGCCGCGGGTGGTCGGGTCCCCGGCGGAGTCCAGGGGGCCGGGCAGTCGCACCTCGAGGTTGCTCAGGATGCGATCTGGGGTCGAGGTCAGGGTCAGCGCATAGCGTTCGCCCGGGGAGAACGATTCCGTCGGCATCTGCTCGAATCCCTTGGGCGTCAGGTATTCCAGTGTCAGCGACCACGGCGCATCGAAGATGTCGGGCGACAACGACACGGTGAGCTTCTCGCCCGGCGGCACCGGGAGCCGCGGTGCGAACGTGCCCTCGGCACCCTTCTTGCAGTTCGACAGGTCGATGTCGCAGAGGATGGTCGGCTCGACGTGCACGAGGGTCTTGCCGGTGGTCGCCTGCAGATAGGGCGCCTCCTCGTCGTTGTTTCCCACGACGAGGAAGGCGACCGAACCGCCGACGACGGCGACGAACAACAAACCGACGATGGTGGCGATGGCGAGGAACTTCTTCTCGCCTGCCTTCAGTGTGAACACGGTGCGGTCAGAATCCGTTCTCGTGGGTGTTGACCCGGGTGTCGGGATGCGACGGCCGGGGTCGGGTCATGTCGGGGTTCACCCGCAGGCTGCCGGTCGGCATCGCCTGGTCGGGACGTTTGCCGCCGAAGCCGGGGACGAGCGTCGAGCCGCGGTTGGTGATCGCCGTCTGCGCGAACCCGAGGGCCAGGAGTACCGAGACGACGGTGAACCCGATCCACAGCGTCGGCGGCAGCAACACCCCGAGCGCGGCACCGAAGACCCATGACAGCTGGAGCACCGACTCCGACCGTCCGAACGCCGACGCGCGCGACTCCTCGGGCAGGTCGTCCTGGATCGACGAGTCCAGACACACCTTGCCGATCGCGCTTGTCCCCGACGCGACCAGAGCGGCAAGCGCGGCGAAGAGGATCGACCCGAAGACGGCGGCGAGCACGGCCGCGACGAGGCTCGCCGCGGTCACCAGCACCACGATGCGTTGCGGGTTCTTCAACTCGAGTCGGGTACCGGTGGCGTTGCCGACGAAGTTGCCGACGCCGGCCGCGGCACCCACGGCGCCGAGCAGTGCGAACTGCATCCACCCCGAATGGGTGCCCTGGTTCGACTTGGCGTAGAACGCGATGTAGAGCACCAGGAACCCGGTCAGGATGCGGATGGTCGCGTTGCCCCACAGTCCGGTGAGGACGTTGCGCCCCAACGGTTGTCGCATCTTCGCGGCCAGGGCCGCCGGCGTGAACGTCTTCTGCTTGCCCGGTGGTGCCTCGGGCTCACCGTGGTAGGTGAACGTCGCGGGGATCTCGCCCTCGGTGACCTCCACCCACGACGGGATGCGCATGCACAGCACCGCACCGGCGGTGGCGATGATCGCCAGGAACACCATGGCCCCGGGCAGGTGCAGGGGCAGGAACCGACCCAGCATCGTCTCGAACAGGGCTGCGAGCGCACCGCCGAGAATGGTTCCGCCGACCAGGCCGAACGTGGTGAGTCGGGAGTTGACCCGCACCAGATCGATCGTCGGTGGAAGTACTCGCGGCGTGACCGCGGACTTGAGGACACCGAACGACTTCGACAGCACGAGCAGACCCAGCGCGCAGGGATAGAGCACCCAGGGGTCGTAGACGAGTTGATTCGAGGTCGAGTCCCATCCGCAGTTCGCCATGATCAGCAGCGCCAGCAACACGCGGATGCCGAAGGTGACCGCCATCGCGATGCGACGGCCCTTCTGGAAACGGTCCAGGGCCGGACCGATCAACGGGGCGATCAGGGCGAACGGCGCGATCGTGAGCATCAGGTAGAGCGCGACCTTGCCCTTCGATTCCGCGCTGGCGGCGGCGAAGAACAGAGTGTTGGCCAGGGCGACGGTCATCGCTGCGTCGACGGCGAAGTTCACGATCGTCGGGTAGGTGAGCGCGGTCAGACCCGAGCGGTCGGCGCCGTCGGCGGTGGCGGCGCGGTGGATCTTGCCGATGCCCTTCGACGTCAGTTCGCGTCCGCGGAACGCCGCAACCCGGGTGACGGTCAGTTTGCGGGGCGCCGCCCGCGGCACCTCGGGCGAGGGGATGTCGCCACCGGGGCCGCCCGGTGGACGGCGATCGGTCGCGCCGGGGTGGTTCTCGGCTGAATCGAGCGGGTCGAGATGCGGGTTGTGGGTCGGCGGCGGACGGTAGGCCGAGGCGCGATGAGGCGTGTCGGCGGGATAGTTGGCCGCTCCGGGGTGTTCCCCCGTCGGCATCCGACGGGTCTCGGCGGGCCGACCCGTCGTCTCTCCACCGGGAGCACGGCCGCGTCGGGGCGTGGGTCGCGGTACGCGACGCTGGTGGGGTCGGTTCACCGTGCCGATTGTTCCCTATCCCCAGACAGCCACCAACCCGCAACACCCTGTGTCGGCCGGTATACGGCAGAATAGGGGAGTGGATACTGCAACAAGCCCGGCTGCCGTCGAATCGGCGGGCAGCGACATGCCTGCTGAGCTCGAGGCACGGCTGACCGCCGCCGTCGATGTGGCCCGGTCGGCGGTGGAGGCATCCGGCGAGGGTGCGGTCGGCGCGCACATCCGTGCGGTGACCGAGGGCGACTGCACCGTCACGCACTACTTCGAAGCCGACATCACCGGTTACCGCGGGTGGGTGTGGTGTGCCGTGCTGGCGTCCTACCCCGACACCGAGTCCGGCCCCGGCGAGATCACGGTCAGCGAGATCGCACTGCTGCCCGGCGGCGATGCCCTGACCGCTCCCTCCTGGGTTCCGTGGATCGAACGCATCGCGCCCGGTGACCTCGGCCCGGGTGACGTGCTCGCCGCGCCCGCCGACGACGTGCGTCTGGTTCCCAACCACATCGACACGGCCGAGCTGACTTCGACCGGTGACCTCGACGAGGTGTCCGACGTGGCGCTCGAACTCGGGCTCGGGCGCAATCGCGTGCTCAGCCGCGAGGGTCGCGACGAGGCCGCCCAGCGGTGGTTCGAGGGCCCGCGCGGACCCGAGTCCGACATGGCGACGGCCAGCCGCCTGCACTGTGGCACCTGCGGCTTCTACCTGCCGGTGGCCGGATCGCTGCGGGTCGCCTTCGGTGTCTGCGCCAACGAGTACGCCTCCGACGGGCAGGTCGTGTCCGCTGAATTCGGTTGCGGCGCACACTCCGACGCCGAGGCCCCGTCCGGTGAGGGCTCTCCCGCGTACGACGCCTACGACGACGGCGCCATCGAGATCGTCCCCGCGAGCGACTGACGACCTCTGAGGTGGCCGAGCTCGATCCGTTCGACACCGCCACGATCCGACACGGGGTCCTCGAGTCCTGGCGGCTCTCGGCGACCCGTCTCGCCGAGGACGCGGCATCCGAGGCCGATCTCGTCGAGATCGGCTACCGTGACCGCCTGCTCACCGAACTCGCGGCCAACGCCGCCGATGCGGCCATCGACGACGATGGCGAGCTCGCGATCTGGGCCACCCCCGACAACCTCCTGCATGTGGCGAACACCGGTGCGCCGCTGAGTGCTTCGGGTGTCGCCGCGCTCGCGGCGCTTCGGGTGTCGGCGAAGACCACCGGGTCGGATCAGTCGCAGCACACCTCGGTGGGTCGGTTCGGGGTCGGGTTCAGCTCGGTCGCCGCGGTCGGGGTCGAGGTGGCCATCCGCTCGACCCTCGGCGGCGTGGTGTTCGGGACACGCCGTACCGCCGAGGCGCTCGCCGACGCCGGCATCGCCGCGGGAGATCGCGTGCCGATGCTGCGGTTGCCGTGGCCCGATCCTGTGGCTCCGACAACAGGTTTCGACACCGAGGTGGTCATCGAACTCCGACCCGGCCTGGACGCCGCGGATCTCGTCGCCGATATGGACGCGCAGATCGAGACCCTTCTGCTCGAACTGACGGCGCTGCGGGCGATCATCTGCGGTGGTCGACGCGTGGAACGGACGATCATCAGCACGGCCGGCGTCGACACCGTCGTCGTCGGTGACCGGTCGTGGGTCCAGGTGCGCACGCCACACGCGCGATGGTTGATGCCCGGGACACCGAGTCGACCCCGGCCTGTGCACGACGAGGTGCTGCACGCCCCGACCCGCACGGACGTGGAGTTGACCCTCCCGGCACTCTGCGTCGCTGACGTCGCACTCACGCCCGACCGGCGAGGTCTGCACCCTGACGCCGACATCGCCCGTACAGCAACGGGATACCACCATCTCGCGCTGGCACTGGATCCCGTCGAACGACTCGCCGTCGTGCCGACACCGGGCTTCGCCGCCGGTCGGGTCGACGACGCATTGCGCACCGCGGTTCTGGGTGACCTGATCGACTCCCGGTGGTTGCCCACCGCCGACGACGCCCTGGCGCAACCGAACCGCGCGGTCGTCCTCGCCGGCCTCACCGAGGATCTGGGCGCGTTGCTCGCCGACGTCCTCGACGGGCTGGTGCACCCCGCGTTGTCCGACAACATCTCCCTGCCCGCACTGCGATCGCTGCGGGTCGAACAGATCACCCTCGCCGACGTCGTCGAGCGTCTGAGCGGGATGACGCGGGAGCCGTCGTGGTGGAGTTCGCTCTACGACGCGCTGACCCCGCTCATCGTCGACGACCGCGCCGCCGGGGAGATCGGGGCGATCCCGGTCCCACGCGCGGACGGGCGGGTGTCGATCGGCGCCCGCGGGTTGGTGATCGCCGATCGGCACGATTTGATCTCCGATAACGCACCAGCCGTGGTGATCTCGTGGTTGCCGACCGTGCATCCCGACGCCGTGCATCCGCTTCTGGAACGACTCGGCGCGCGGCGGATGACCGTCGGTGAGATCGTCGACGACCCGGCTCTGCGCGCCGCGATCGATCACGCCGACGACGACGCGATCACCGAGGAGGTGCTCGCGCTCCTCGCGACCGATCCGGCGGCACCGGTTCCGGAGTGGCTCGGCGGGCTCCTCGTCCCCGACGCCGACGACGAACTGCGCCCCGCCGACGAACTGTTGCTCCCGGACAGTCCTGTCGCGTCGGTGCTCGCGCCCGACTCGCCCTTCGGCATCGTCGACGCCGCCACCGTCGCCCGTCACGGACCAGAGGTGCTGCGCCGCATCGGGGTCGGGTGGGGTTTCACCCTGATCGCCGACGAACTCCCGGCCGGACCCGACCACGACCTACCCGACGAGAACCGGTGGTGGAACTCCCTCGACACCGAGCCGCAGCAGATGACCGCCGTCCGCGACCTCGATCTCGTCGACCCGGACCGGTGGCATCGTGCGCTGAGCGTGTTGGTCGACGACCAGGCGATCGCGGCCACGCTCACCGACCGAACCGGCTACACCGCCTGGTGGCTGCGGACATTCGCCGAGATCGACGGCAGCCCGCTCGGACATCTCCGGGCCCCTGACGACGTCGAGAAGTCCGGGTTGCTCGATCCGATCGACCATCCCGACGCCGACCGTTTCGCCGGTGCGCTGGCCGGGCCGACGATCGAGTCCGACGACCACGCCGCGGTCGTGTTGCGTCACCTCGGCGACCCCGACCGCGTCATCGCCCCCGGCGTTGCCGCTGCGGCACATTCGGCCCTGGTGCTCGCCCACCGGCGGCGGATCATCGACCTCGACCGGCTCGACGCACCGACCGCGGTCCGCACCCTGGCCGGCACGACGTCCGACACCGCGCTCGTTCTCGATCGCCCCTGGCTGGTGCAGGTGCTCGATCCCGCCGAGGTCGTCATCTGCGCCCCGCCGATCGAGGCCGACGCAGCGGCCGGTCTGGCCGCGGTCCTCGACATCCCCACCGCGAGCGAGGAACTGCGTACCGAGATCATCGACCGCGATGCGCGACCGAGCACGTGGCGCGACTCGCCGACCGCGCTGACCGATGCCATCACCCGTGGTGTGGGCGCCGCGTCGGGCACGGTGATGATCCACGACCGGTTGCGGATCGAGGTGCGCCGCGGCGAGCGACACCGCGTCGTGGACGTGAGCTGGTGGGTCGACGACACCGGGATCCACCATCTCCTCGCCCCCGCCCCGACGACACCGACGACACCGAAGGCCTAGGCACCGACAGAATGCAGTTCCCCGCACTGGAGATCGACCACGACATCACCGACTGGGTCGTCGATCACCGCCTCGACTGGCTCGAGACCCCGTTCCGCGTCATCACCACGGTCGGCAACACCCTGGCGATGACGATCATCGCGATCGTCGCGGGGTTGCTCTTCGCCCGAGCGCACCGACGCCCACAGGCCTGGCTGATCGTGATCGGTTCCGCGACCGGCTATCTCGTGATGGTCGGCCTCAAGCACCTGTTCGCCCGGGATCGGCCGCCGCGGCCCGATCGCCTCGTCGACATCGACACCTACGCGTTCCCGTCCGGCCACGCGATGATGTCGGCCCTGGTGCTCGGCCTCGTCGTCGTGGCGCTCTGGCAGGGGACACCATGGATCCGCCGCCACCGCGCGATCCTGCTGATCGCGCCCGCGGCGTCGCTGCTCATCGGGGCGTCGCGGGTGTACCTCGGGGTGCACTGGGCGTCCGACGTGGTCGGCGGGTGGCTGTTCGCGCTCGTCTGGATCGGCGTCGCGGTGGTGGTGCAGCGGCTCCTAGCCCAGCCCCTGCTGCGCCGAACGGTCGCCGCGCCGACTGGCGCGCCGCTGCACCAGGAAGATCGTGGTGCCGAACAGTCCGACGCCGAGTCCGATCAGGCAGCTGACGAACGTCGTGGTCGTGCCGACGCCGGTGACCCCGACGACTATCGAGGCGATGAGCCAGAGCGGCATCCCGATGTAGATCACCACCTGCGGTGAACCGAGCCATGCCGGTAACGCGGGCAGTGCCGCGGGCGCAGGCCCGGTGGAGGCCGGATCCGGGGGAGTGGTCATGCGCCCAGGGTAAGGTCACCCGCGCACACCGGACAATGATCGAGACCATCGAGAGAGGTTTGCGCCCGTGTCGCTGAGTGGTCGCACCGCCGCCGTCCCCACCGCCGTGTCGGGACGCATCGACCGATATTTCAAGATCACCGAACGGGAATCGACGTTCGGCCGCGAGATGCGCGGCGGGCTCGTCACGTTCTTCACGATGGCCTACATCGTGGTGCTCAACCCGATCATCATCGGCGGTGTCGCGGGCAGCAACCGCAACGCCGACGTGCTGGGCAACATCCTCCCGATCGCGGCCGTGGCCGCGGTGACGGCGTTGGTGGCCGGCGTCATGTCGATCCTGTTCGGAGTCGTGGCCAACTACCCGTTCGCCATCGCGACCGGGCTGGGCATCAACAGCCTGCTGGCCGTCACCATCGTCCCCGATGTCACCTGGCCCGAGGCCATGGGACTGGTCGTGATCGACGGCATCATCATCGTGCTGCTCGCCGTCACCGGTCTGCGGACACGCGTCTTCACGGCCATCCCCCCAGAACTCAAGGCGGCCATCGCCGCGGG
Source organism: Williamsia sp. (assembly GCF_016462415.1). GTDB lineage: Bacteria > Actinomycetota > Actinomycetes > Mycobacteriales > Mycobacteriaceae > Williamsia_A. The sequence continues at coordinate 20,431 of NZ_JAEMTF010000009.1, forward strand.
CATCGGCTGCTTCATCGCGTTCATCGGACTGGTCGACTCCGGTTTCGTCACGCGGGTCCCCGACGCGGCCGACACCACGGTCCCGGTGGGCCTCGGGGTCGGCAACTCGGTCACGACCCTGCCCGCCCTGATCTTCGTCATCGGCGTGCTGCTGATGGGGATCCTGGTCGTGCGCAAGGTCCGTGGCGGACTGTTGATCGGCATCGTCGTCACCACCGCCATCGCGATGATCGTGCAGTCCTTCGCCGATCTCGGGCCGTCGACCACCGACCGTTCCGGCTGGAGCCTGAACATCCCGCAGTGGCCGGGCAGTGTCGGCGGTCTGCCGGACCTCAGCCTGGTGGGTGACGTCAGCATCTTCGGTGCGTTCGTCCGCATCGGCGTCCTGTCGGCGTCGGTGCTCGTGTTCGCGTTGGTGCTGTCGAACTTCTTCGACGCCATGGGCACTATGACCGGCCTCGGCAAGGAGGCCGGTCTCACCGACCCCGACGACAACCTCCCCAACGTCGGCCGCGCACTGGTGGTCGAGGGTGCGGGCGCCATCGTCGGCGGTGCGGCGTCCTCGTCGTCGAACACGGTGTTCGTCGAATCGGCCTCCGGTATCGCCGAGGGCGCCCGGACCGGACTCGCCAACGTCGTCACCGGCGTGCTGTTCCTGGTGGCGATGTTCTTCACGCCGCTGTACTCGGTCGTCCCACTCGAGGCCGCCGCGCCTGCGTTGGTCGTGGTGGGCGCCATGATGATCGCGCAGATCCGGTCGATCGACCTGACGCGGTTCGAGGTGGCGCTGCCGTGCTTCCTCACCATCGTCGTGATGCCCTTCACCTACTCGATCGCCAACGGGATCGGCGTCGGCTTCATCACCTGGGTGGTCCTGGCGACCGCGCGCGGACGCATCCGATCGGTTCACCCGCTGCTGTGGGTGGTGGCTGTCCTGTTCGTCCTGTACTTCGCGAAGGGGCCGATCGAGTCGCTACTGGACGGTTGATCAAGTGCAGGTGACCGCAACGAGATTGCGCGCCACATCGCTAGTTCGGCGTGCATTACACATGGCGTGACCTATTGTTGACGACGTGAACGCCAAAGACGACAAACTGGCCAGTGACCTGGCATTGGCCGTGGTTCGGCTGGCCCGGCACCTCCGTGGCCGACGCGCATCGTCGACGGTGTCGCTGACGCAGCTGTCCGCGCTCTCGACGCTGCAGCGCGAAGGCCCCATGACCCCCGGCGCCATGGCCGCCCAGGAGCGTGTCCAGCCGCCGTCGATGACCCGTGTCATCGCGTCGCTCGCCGACCTGGGGATGGTCAAGCGCGATCCGCACCCGACCGACGGTCGCCAGGTGATCGTCACGTTGTCGGACCTGGGCAACGAGGTCATCACCGACGAGGCGAACGCCCGCGAGGAATGGCTCCGCGGCGAACTCGGCAAACTCGACGGCGATGATCTGACCACGCTGCGCAAGGCCGTCGAGATCATGTCCACGCTCGTCTCCAGCAGCGACTGAGCGACTCCCGAATCCCACGGTCATCGTGAGCTGACTCGGCCCGTCGGTCACGAGTCCGGAAAATCCGCTTTTTAGCGGCGGTAACATTGGTGTGTGCAGCTGCCCCTGATGTTCTCCTCGCTCGGGGTGCGCAACTATCGACTCTGGGCCAGTGGTCAGGTCGTCTCACTGGTCGGGACGTGGATGCAACGCATCGCCCAGGACTGGTTGGTGCTGCACCTCTCGGGTGGCAGCGGGCTCGCCGTCGGCATCGTCATGGCACTGCAATTCGGTCCCACGGCGGTGCTCTCGATGCCCGCGGGGGCATTGGCCGACCGCTACGACAAACGCACGCTGTTACTCGGCACCCAGGTCGGCATGGCGGTGTGTGCGCTCATCCTCGGTGTGTCGGACACACTCGGTCTGGCGACCCTGGGACAGGTGTATGCGCTGTCGTTCGCGCTCGGGGCGATCTCGGCGATCGATGCGCCCGTGCGGCAGTCGTTCGCCATCGAGATGGTCGGCCCCGAACATCTGCCCAACGCGGTTGCCCTGAACTCGATGACCTTCAATCTGGCCCGCATCATCGGCCCTGCGATCGCCGGTGTGCTCATCACCCTGATCGGCACCGGACCGGTCTTCCTGGTCAACGTCGTCAGCTTCGTGGCGGTCATCATCGGGTTGCTGATGATGCGACCCGGTGACCTCATCCGCTCGGACAAACCCCCTGGACGCGGGTCGGTGCGCAGCGGGATCGCCTATGTCCGTGGACATCCGCACCTGGTGGTGGTGCTCTCCACGGTGTTCGTGGTCGGCACCTTCGGGATGAACTTCCCGTTGTCCCTCGCTCTGATCACCCGCAACACCTTCGCCGGGTCGGCGGGTGGGTACGGCCTGCTCTCGACGATGCTCGCCGTGGGCACCCTCGCCGGTGCGACGCTCGCCGCACGCCGCCGATCGCCCGCCCGACTACGCCATTTCCTCGCAGCGGCAACCGCATTCGGTGTGCTCGAGGTGGTGGTGGGACTGATGCCCACGTTCTGGTTGGTGGCGGTGGTGCTCATCCCTGCCGGTGCCGCGGTGATCACGTTCAGCACCACCGCGATGAACATCGTGCAGCTGTCGGTGGACTCGTCGATGCGTGGTCGGGTCATGGGCATCTACATGCTGTGTTTCCTCGGCGGCACCCCACTGGGGAGCCCACTGCTCGGTTGGCTCGCCGGCGTCTACGGTCCCCGCTCGTCGTTGCTGATCGGCGGGGTGGTGTCCGCTGTCGCCGGTGTCGTCTGTGTTGCGCTGCTCATGCGGGCGCACCACCTGCGTCCGGTGGTCGACCACGGGCGGATCGGGCTACACAAGGTGGGCGTCTAGAAGAACGTGCCGGAGAACGGCTTCCGGTCGGTCAGGAACGCCTGGTCCAACTCGCACAGGGTGGTGTGGTCGGCCGCCCAGAGCCGGTCGGCCGCCGCGAACTCGGTGGCGCGGTACCCGCCGAGGTAGATGCTGCCGAGCACCGAGATGTCCATCCGGACCGTCGCCGGCTCCTCGGTCTCCGTGACCGTCGCCGCGCCGTCGCGCACGGTGAACGCGAACCGTCCGCCGCTGTCACGGAACGTGTCGGTGATCTCGAGGACCGCGTCGACGTCCTCGGAGTACGTGCGGGCCTCGAGTGCCTTCGGGACGTCGAGGATGCGCAGCCACATCGAGTCGGAGATCGCGGTCACCGTCGGCGCGCGCAGATTGGTCAGCTTCATCGGCAGCGGATCATCGACGGGCATCGATGCGGTGATCCGGGGGATGAGGTCGAGTCCGAGCAGGACGCGCCACAGGTCGGTGTGCGCCTGATCGGTGACGGCGACGAACTCGGAGACCTCGGCGACGGCCGAGCCGTTGTCCCGGTGGATCCGGTAGCTGGCGTACCCGTCGGGGTGGATCAGGTAGTGCAACGCACTGCGGCCCTCACGGAGCATCTCGCGGTCGGCGAAGATCATGTTCCACCACACCCGGGAGCGGACGATGGCGCCCGGGCTCATCGACGCCCAGCGGTCGTGCAGGTCGGGGACCATGTCGCGAACCTGCTGCTCGTCGGCGAAGTGGACCGGGGAGTAGGCGGGCGTGGGCTCGCGCAGCTCCGCCTTGGCCAGGTCGATGGTCACGCGCTCCTCGAAGCACGCGGGACCGTAGCCGAAACGTTCGTAGATGGTCGCCTCGCTGGCGGTGAGGATCGAGAACACGCTCTGCTCGCGTTCCCACTGCTCGAACAACTCGGTGATCATCAGGCGCAGGATGCCGCGCCGCCGGTGCGTGGCCGCCACCGACACCCACGACAGTCCCGGCAGCTCGATGCGGACACCACCGGGCAGGGTGAGCGTCATCCGGTAGAACATCGCCACGCCGGCAAGCACCGGGCCGGCCGATCCGGACTCGTCGTAGACCACCACCACGTCGGAGTCGCGCAGCTTGCTGCGGATGTCGGCCTGGGCCTCGTCGTCGAGCGGATGGATGAACGCGAAAGCGCGCGCATCTGCGGCGATGATGGCCGGCCAGTCCTCGTCGGTCGCGCGGCGCATGGTCAGATCGGAATCGGTCACGATCTTTACGTTTTCATATCGCGCCCGCCACTGGTTGCTCGCCTCGCGAAATATCCGAGCGTCCGACATCCTTGAAGACACCATGACCGACGCGACATCGACCCGACCCGACACGACGCGGGCTCCGCAGACCGCCGGGCTCATGGCTGTGTTGGCCCTGGTGATGGTCGGTACCACGATGCCCACCTCGATCTACGCCACCTACGAGCGCGAGCTGCATTTCTCACTGCTGACGGTCACCGTCATCTACGCGACGTACGCCGTCGGCGTCCTCGCGACGCTGCTCGCCTTCGGCAAGTGGTCCGACGCGCTGGGGCGGCGGCCGCTGCTGTTCGCCGGTATCGGGTTCGCCGCACTGAGCGACGTGGTGTTCCTGCTGGCCGACAACACCGCCCTGCTGCTGGTGGGACGTCTGATCTCCGGGATGTCGGCGGGCATCTTCGTCGGGACCGCGTCGGTGGCCATCATCGAGATGGCACGCGGCCGGTTGTCGAAACGTGCCCCGCTGTTCGCGTCGATGTCCAACATCGGCGGACTCGGCCTGGGTCCGATCCTGGCGGCCGTCGTCGTCACCGTGGCGCCTGCACCCACCCGGACGAGCTACTGGGTGCACCTCGGCCTGATGGTGGTCGCGGCCCTCATCGTGACCGTGGTGCCGGAGACCCGCTCGCGGCACCGCGACGAACCGCTGCGTCCGATGCCGTTGTCGGTGCCCGCCGACATCCGCACCTACTTCATCCGCGCGTCGCTGCTGGGGTTCGCCGGGTTCGCGGTTCTCGGTCTGTTCACCGCCGTCGCCCCGACCATCGCCACCCAGATCGCCGGGGTCGACTCGTTGATCGGGACCGCCTTCCTCGTGGCCACCACCTTCGGCGGCTCGATCATCGGACAGATCGCGGCCCGCACACTCACCTCCCGGGTCGCCGACCCGCTGTCGATCGCGCTTTTCGTGCTCGGCATGGTGCTGCTGATCCTGACGCTGATCGTCGGGCAGTGGCCGTTGCTCGCCGTGGCCGGCGTCGTCGGTGGTCTGGGCCAGGGCATCGCCTTCTCCAAAGGGCTGGCCGGGGTGACCGCGGCCGCCCCTGCCGACGACAAGGCCGGCATCACCTCCGCGTACTTCGTCATCGCCTACATCGGCATCAGCGTGCCGGTGGTCGCCGAGGGGCTGCTCTCGCGTGCCGTCGGGGTCGAGACCGCCGGGATCATCTTCGCGAGCGTGATCATCGTGCTGGCGTTGCTCGCGGGGGCGCTCACCGCGTTCGAGCGGCGTCGGTCGGCTGCCGTCGAGTCCGACCGGGAGCCTGCGGCACACTGATCGCGTGCCACCTTCCCGAATCGAGACGGGCGACCTCGCCGTCGACGTCATCGACATCACCGACCCCGACGACCCCAGAGTCGACGACTTCCGTGATCTGACCTCGGTCGACCGTCGTCCGGACCTTCCGGTGCTACCGGGCGGAAGTCCCGGAAAGGGACTCGTGATCTCGGAGGGTGTCCTCGTGGTCGCCCGCATGATCGCCTCACGCTTCGCGCCGTACGCGTTCATCGGCGTCGAGAAACGACTGCGTGAACTCGACGCGGATCTACGGACCCCGTCGATCACGGGCGTTCCGTTCTACCGGATGTCCAAAGAGGTGATGGCCGCGATCATCGGGTTCCACCTCAACCGTGGTGTCCTCGGGGTTGCGCGGCGTCCCGAGCCCTTGGCGCCGGCGGATTTCGTGACGACGGCGACCACCATCGCCGTCCTCGAGGGCGTCAACGACCACGAGAACATCGGCAGCGTGTTCCGCAATGCCGCCGGCCTGGGTGTCGACGCGGTCCTGTTCGGCGCGGGGTGCGCCGACCCGCTCTACCGGCGGTGCGTGCGTGTCTCGATGGGTCATGCGCTGCTGGTCCCGTTCGCCGCCGCCACGAACTGGCCGCATGACCTGACCATGCTGCGCGACAACGGGTTCGAGATCGTGTCGCTGACGCCGGATGCATCCGCTGTGCCGCTGGCGCAGGCGGTCACCGGCGACAAGGTCGCGTTCATGGTCGGGGCGGAGGGGCCAGGTCTGACCGAGACCGCCATGCGGGCCGGTGACATCCGCGCGCGGATCCCGATGGCGCGCGGCACCGACTCGCTCAACGTGGCCACGGCCGCCGCGATCGCGTTCTACGAGCGGGCATCTCGCGCCGATCGCTGAGTCAGCGCGTACGAAGGTATTTCAGCGCGGACTCGGCCGCGTTGTACCCGCACATCCCGTGCGCGCCCGCACCCGGAGGTGTCGACGCCGAACACAGGTAGGTGCCGGGGATGCCGATGCTGTACGGATCGATCCCGGCGCGAGGCCGGAACAACACCTGCAGACCGGAATTGGAGCCGCCGACGATGTCACCCCCGCCGTAGTTGGCGTTAGAGCTCTCCAGTTGCGCCGGTGTGGTCACCGTCGTCGCGAGAATGCGATCCCGGAACCCGGGGGCGAACCGCTCGATCTGGGCGGTGATCGCCTCGGTCGCATCCCCGGTGAAGCCGTTGGGCACATGCGCGTACGCGTAGAGCGGGTGCACATCGCCGTCGGACCGACTCGGATCGGCCACGTACTGCTGACCGACGAGGACGAACGGGCGCTCGGGCATGGAGCCGCCGAAGACCTGACGCTCGGCGTCGGCGACCTCCTTCGCGCTGCCACCGACGTGGACCGTCCCGGCCCTCCCGGTGTCCGGGTCGGCCCACGGCACACCGGATTCGACGGCGAAGTCGACCTTGTAGGCGCCCGGGGCACGTCGGAACCGGCGGTAGGACCTGGAGACGTGCGTCGGGATGGCGTCGCCGTAGATGTCGAGGGCGATCGCGGGTGACACGTCGAGCAGGACGACGTCGGCCGTGGGGATGTCCGCCGCAGTGCGGATCGGGGTACCGGTCACGATGGTGCCGCCGTGCGCGGTGAGCATCGCGGCGAGCGCGTCGGTGATGGAGGCGGACCCGCCGCGCGCGACCGGCCACCCGTAGTTGTGGCCCGCGGCGGTGAGCAGCAGCGCGACCGCGCTCGCGAACGGCCGGTCGAGACGTGCGTAGAGGTGCGCGGACAGGCCGGTGAACAGTGCTCGTGCACGCGGGGTTCGAAAGACCCGTGACGTCAGTGTCGCCGGGGACAGCGCACGCGGACCGAACGACGCCAGCGCGAGCGGATGGCGGGGGATGTTCGCGACGGGACGCATCAGGTCGTTCGCGAGATCGTCGAAATGCGCGGCCGCCGGGCCGAACACCGCCCGCCATCGGGCGCCGTCGACGCCGAGTCCGTCGGCGGTGGCGTCGAGCGACCGGTACATCAGCCCGGCGTCGCCACCGTCGAGCGGGTGGGCGCAGTCGATGTCGGCCCATTCCCAGTGCAGGCCGTACCGCTCGAGGTCGAGGGTCTGCAGATACGGCGACCCCGCACCCATCGGATGAAACCCCGAACAGTGATCGTGGATGAGGCCGGGCAGTGTCAGTTCGCCCGACCGCGTCCCGCCGCCGATGGTGTCCGCGGCCTCGACGACCGTGACCTCGACGCCCTGCGTGGCCAGACGTACCGCCGCGGCGAGACCGTTGGGCCCCGCGCCGACGACCACCGCTGTTGTCATACCTCGAACGTATCGGAAACCCTCGGCGCCCCTTGTGACTCAGGTGCGATCGGTCGACGACCGGGCGCCGGTCACGTCGGTGAGGAAACCCTGGCCGATGTAGTCGCACTTCCCGAAATCGAGCTGGGTGTCCGACCCCACGGTGTTGTCGATGACGTAGGCGACCCGCACGGGGAGCGAGCGCATGCCGGCGTGCAGTTGCTCGCCCCGGAACAGGGCACACACCACGACGGCGTGGATGAGCAGGAACGCGCCGTGTGGATCGGTCCGCCGGAACTCGGGCTGTGTCCGCGAGAGGTCGAAGTCCGCGCCGATCCGATAGCGGATCGGCTGCTCGAGCACGCAGAGAACGTAATCGGGACGGTCGGGGCCGGGCAGGGTGAGGCGCGGTGACGCGTCGACGGGGAGTTGCGACTGCGCGTCGGCGATCGCGCCGGGTACGCCTCCGCCGCTCTGGTCCCAGTCGATCGAGTCGAGGCGGAACGTGATCATCGGTGTGGTCTCCATGAACGGTTCGATGCGTGTGCCGGCGGCGATGTTCCCGCCGACGATACGACGTCGACGTCGGTGTGGCTGCGACAATGACGTGGTGACGTACGACCCCGAGGATCTGCCCGATCCCGACGAACCCACACCCTGGACGTTGGGTGTGCTCCTGGCGTCGCTCAGTGCCGTGTTCACGACGTGCGTGTCGATCGGGGTCTACGACGTGGTCGCGCAGACCCACGTGTTGCTGGGGGTGGCCGCGGTTCTCGTGGTGTGCGGTGGGGTGGTGCCGACCGCGTGGATCTGGCGCCGCCGATCGGTGCTGCGATGGCCGAGTTGGGGTGCGATCACCGGGTTGGCCGTCGGCGTGCCGGTGGTGGTCTTCCTCGCCGCGGCCGGGATCGGCTGAGCAGGATCAGGAATCGTGCCTCACGATGGTCGTTCTCCACAGATGTCGCGGGGGAACGGCCGAGCTGGTCAGTCGCGTCTGCCGAAACCGAACCACCGTGCCACACGGGCGGTCGGGGTGGGTGTGTCGTCTGCCGGTGCCGGGTTCGGCGATTCGCGATCGGTCTCGCCGGTCGCTGACGGAGCGCGTCGTCCGGCCAGCTCGTCCTGCGTGGGCTGATACCCGGGCGGGCGGATCGCGAAGCCGCTCAACGGGATCCGGTCCGGGACGATGTCGCCGTCGTCCCAGGGGCGCGTGAGCCGCATGCCGAGCCACTGGCGTGAGGCGTGGTCGGCGAACTCGATGGGGTGAAACGGCAGGGCCTGTGGATCGCGGGGTACCCCCTCGGCGTAGACCAGCGGGTGCTCACCGGCCCAGAAGGAACGCTCGAAGGGGAACGGCAGGCCCAGGTTCTCGACGATGTTCACCGGGTCGGCGGAGAACGACCGGCGCAGGGTTCCGTTGTCCCACTGCGCGAACACCCCCACCGAGGCCGCGGGATCGGTGTGGATCAGGTAGGCGGTCTCGGCCGGGTGGGCCGTCAGTACCACCTCGGGGAGCTGGGAGGGCGCGGTGGTGTCCAACGTCGCCCCGGCGATGACGGCGAACCGACCGAAGACGCCGACGAACACCTCGTCGCCGGCACACGACGCGGCCCGGTCGAGGGTCGTCTCGCCGAGCGGCAGGAGCACGTTCTCGGCGAATAGCTTGTGCGCCATCGCCGTTGCCGACTCGCGGTCGTTGACGAGACCCAGGCGGAGATCGGCGATGAAGTCATCGCTGTCGATCAGCCAGAGCATCGATGCGGTCGCGGCCAAGTCCAGCCCCCTGTCGGATCGATTACTGGTTTCCGTTGCTACGGACGCCGAGGAGTACATCTTCCCACGCCGGGACAGACGGCTTGCGTGCCGCCTTGCGACGACGCGGAGCAGGGGGAGGATCCGATGGTTCTGGGGCGGTGGACGATACGTCGCGCGCCGATGTCGCGGGCACGTCGATGTCGTCGTCGTCCTCGGTGTCGAGCACCGGTGCAGTCGTCGGGCGGACGTCGACGCGGGCCACAGGTGCCCGCACGACCTCGTCGG
>NZ_JAEMTF010000009.1:30236-77242 GCF_016462415.1 Williamsia sp.
TCGGCCTCGTACGGCTCGGCCTCGATCGGCTCGGGGTCGGGCGCCTTCGCCGTGCGCGGTGCCGGCTCGCGGGGCGCGGAGTCGAACGGGTCCGGGTCCTCGTGGCGTGCACGCTGCGCACCGATGACCTCGTCGGCCTCGACGGTGAACTCGGCGGTCGGGGACGACGCGAAGGTCGCAACCGACGTGAGACCCCGCAGGGGACGACTCATGTCGGGATCGGTGATCTCGTCGGCGGTCTCGTCGAGGGGCTCGACGGCACCGCCGCTGGAACCCGGGAGATACCGCCAGTGCGCATGATTCTCGGATCGACCCACACGCCAACTCACCTGGACCACCCAGCGGTTGTCCTCGCCCTTCCAGGCGTCCCATGTGGTGTCGTCGGGGTTGTGGCCGCGGGCGCCGAGCGCGGCGGCGACCACCTCGCTCAGGGTCGACAGGGCGGGGCCGTCGACACGGATGGGGTGCGCCGACGATGCGAGCTCGGCGGCGCGGGACCGTTCCAGGAGTACCGGGTGTGCGAAGCGGGCGACCTTGTCCGCGGTGACCCCGGCTGCGGCAGCCACCTGGGCGACGCTGGCGCCGGCCCGGATCCGGGACTGGATCTCGCGGGGACGCAGCGAGCTCTCCATCTCGATCTCGATCTGGCCGAGTCGGGACAGGTCGCCGCGAGCAGCCGCGCGCAGCCGATCGTCGGCAGCGATGTGGAACTTCTCGCCCGACTCGGGATCCTGGCAGACCACCGAACTGCCGTCGGCTTCCAAGCCGATCACGCGGAGTTCACGCATCTGCCCCTCCTCCTCGAGTGAGTGCGGGAGTTTCACATCTCGCGAATGTAGATTCTGACAACCCTAGTTCAGGGCACGCCGCCGACGCGGGTGACACACCGAGAAAAGGCCAGCTCAGAAAGGCTGTATCGCCGACCCCACGTGTCCCATCCGTCACGGGTGAACTGTGCTAGAGGGCAGCGACCACGTGATCGATGCAGGCGGTCAGCTGGGAGATGTCGTCGGGCTCGACGGCCGGGAACATGCCGATGCGCAGCTGGTTGCGTCCCAGCTTGCGGTAGGGCTCGGTGTCGACCACGCCGTTGGCGCGCAGGGTCTTGGCCACGGCTGCGGCGTCGACCGAGTCGTCGAAGTCGATGGTGCCCACGACCTGGCTGCGGTGCTCGGGCGCGGCGAACGGCGTCGCGAACTCGCTCTTCTCGGCCCACTCGTAGAGCCGGCTCGAGCTGTCGGCGGTCCGGCTGGTGCACCAGTCCAGACCGCCGTTGCCGTTCATCCACTCGAGCTGGTTGGCCAGCAGGAGCAGCGACGCGACCGCGGGGGTGTTGTAGGTCTGGTTCTTCGAGCTGTTGTCGACCGCGGTGGGCAGCGACAGGAAGTCCGGGCACCAGCGGCCCGACGCCTCGATCTTCGCGATGCGCTCGAGGGCGGCCGGGCTCATCAGGGCCAGCCAGATGCCGCCGTCGGAGGCGAAGCTCTTCTGCGGCGCGAAGTAGTAGACGTCGGCGTCGGCCGCGTTGACCGGGAGGCCTCCGGCACCCGATGTCGCGTCGATGACGATCAGGGCGTCACCGGCGGCGGACGGACGCGAGACGGGCACCGCGACACCGGTCGAGGTCTCGTTGTGCGCCCAGCCGATGAGGTCGACGTCGCCGGCCTGCTCGGCGGTGATGTCGGCCGGGTCCGGTGCGGTGCCCGGGTCGGTGGAGATGACCGTCGGGTTGTCGATGAACGGGGCCTTCTTGGCGACGCTGGCGAATTTCGACGAGAACTCGCCGTAGGTCAGGTGCAGCGACTTCTTCTCGATCAGACCGAACGAGGCGGCGTCCCAGAACGCGGTCGAACCACCGTTGGACAACACGACCTCGTAGCCCTCGGGCAGCGAGAACAGCGAGCTCAGACCGTCGCGGATCGCGCCGACGACGTTCTTCACCGGAGCCTGACGATGGCTGGTGCCGAACACCGATGCACCGGTCTCGACCAGCGACTGCAGCTGCTCGGGACGCACCTTGGACGGGCCGCAACCGAAACGACCGTCGGAGGGGAGCAGGTCGGCGGGGATCGTGATCGGTGAACTCATGAGGTCGATAGTAGTGGCCGGTCGCGACGCCCCGGACGGCGCATCGCGACGTCGGAGGCGGTCGCGGACATGACCGGTCGGCATCGGCGGGGTGGCACCATCGGGCCCGTGGACGTCGACACCTTTCGCACTCTGCTGACCCCGTCGGGTCAGGCGTTGCTGGCCGAGGTGCACGACCGCGCCGGGATCGAATCCGACCACGCGCTCGGTGCGCGCTTGCGGCAGGCCCACAACGGTGACCTCGTGGCCGCTGCGGTCACGCAGAACCATCTACGCGGCCTGGCCGTCGACCGTTTCGGGACCGACGCCGGCCGGATGTACTTCACCCACGAAGCTCTGCGTCGGACCACCGCGGCCCCGGTCGCCGACCACCGCGCGTACCGGATGCGCGCCCTCGGGGTGCGACGCGTCGTCGACGTCGGGTGCGGTCTCGGCGGCGACCTTCTCGGCTTCGCTCGCGTCGGGGTGGACGTCCGCGGCATCGACACCGACCCCGTGCTCGTGGAGATCGCCCGCGCCAACCTCGAGGCCCTGGGGTTACCCGGGTCGGTCGAGGTCGGGGACGCTCGCGATGTCGTGGCCGCCGAGGACGAGGTCGTCTTCTGCGATCCGGAACGTGGGGCGGCGCGCGGCGGGGTCGCCGGGCGCAACGCACTGTCGCCCCCGTGGGACCTGGTCAGCTCGATGCTGGCCGGTCGTGCGGTGGCGTCGGTGTTCCCGGGCGTGGCGCACGGCGACCTGCCCGACGGCGTCGAGGCCGAGTGGATCGGTACCGGGGGCGACGTCGTCGGCACCACGCTGTGGGGTGCGGGACTCGTCGACGGTGGATCGATCAGGAGGGCCACCCTGCTGCCGCGCGGCGAGTCGATCGCCGGCGACGGCGACGGCGATGCGCCGATCGGGGAGGTCGGACGCTTTCTGCTCGAGCCGCACGAGGTGGTCATCCGAGCCGGTCTGACCGCGCGGCTGGCGACCGATCTGGGTGGGTGGCTACCCGATCCGCAGCTGCACTGGATCAGCACCGACGACCCGGTCGACACGCCGTTCGCCCGCGTTCACACGGTGCTGCGCGAGCTCCCGTTCCGTACGCCGAAGCTGCGAATCGCGTTGCGCGACCGTGAGATCGGTGCGGTCACGGTGAAGTCCCATGGTCTGTTGATCGCGCCGGACGCCCTGATCGCGAAGCTGCGACTGGAGGGTCCGAACACCGCGACGGTCGTGCTCACCCGTGTGGCGGGCGAGGGTCGGGCGTTCCTGGTCGAGGCGAGGCCTCCGCGGTGAGCGGAGCTCAGGCGATCTCGCTCCACCCGTCGACGTCCTCGGGACGGCGCGGGCCGGGGCCGAGGTAGATCGCGGCGGGGCGGACGAGCTTGCCCAGGCGCTTCTGCTCCATGATGTGCGCGCACCAGCCCGCGGTCCGGCCGCAGGTGAACATCGCGGGCATCATGTGCGGGGGCACCTCGGCGAAGTCGAGGATGACCGCGGCCCAGAACTCCACGTTGGTCTCGATGGCGCGGTCGGGTCGACGTTCCCGCAGCTCGGTCAGCGCGGCCTGCTCCAGGGCCGCGGCCACTTCGTAACGCGGAGCGTTGAGCTCCTTGGCCGTGCGCCGCAGCACCCGGGCACGCGGGTCCTCGGCGCGGTAGACGCGGTGGCCGAAGCCCATGAGCTTCTCCTTGCGGTCGAGGATGCCCTTGACCAGGCCACGGGCGTCGTCAGTGCGTTCGACCTCGTCGATCATCGGCAGCACCCGGGCCGGTGCGCCGCCGTGCAGCGGCCCCGACATCGCGCCGATGGCACCGGACAGCGAGGCGGCGACATCGGCGCCGGTCGAGGCGATCACGCGGGCGGTGAACGTCGACGCGTTCATGCCGTGCTCGGCCGCGCTGACCCAATAGGCGTCGATCGCGCGGGTGTGGGCGGGATCGGGCTCGCCCTTCCATCGCGTCATGAACCGCGCGGTCACGGTGTCGCACTGGTCGATCTTGGCCTGCGGTACGGCGGGCTGGTGGATCCCGCGCGCCGACTGCGCGACGTAGGACAGCGCCATCACCGAGGCGCGGGCCAGGTTGTCGCGCGCGGTGGCGTCGTCGATGTCGAGAAGTGGCTGGTAGCCCCAGATCGGGGCCAACATCGCCAGACCGGCCTGCACGTCGACCCGGACGTCACCGGTGTGGATGGGCAGCGGGAACGGCTCGGCGGGCGGCAGACCGTCACCGAAGCGGCCGTCGACCAACAACGCCCACACATCGGCGAAGGTGACGTGGTTCTCCACGAGGTCCTCGATGTCGACGCCGCGGTAGCGCAGGTTGCCGCCGGCCTTGTCGGGCTCGGCGATCTGAGTGGTGAACGCGGTGACGCCTTCGAGTCCCTCCACGAAACCCTCCGGAATGTCCGGCTGTTCTGTTCCCGTTGCCTGTGTCACTTCTCGACTCCTTCGTCGGCCACCGCTGCCGTGACTGTTCTTGTCGCGACTCTAGTGGGCGGCATGGGCCGGGTTACCGGCGAGTACAGGGTGTCTTGATGCGGGAGTAGCGTCAGGCGCGTGAGTGGTGACGCTGTGGACGTGTCCGGGATGCGGGTCAGCTACGGGGGATCCGGCACGGGTGGGCTGACGCCCGATTCGTTGTCCGGCGAACCGGTCTGGCTCGATCTGTTCGAGCGCTGGTTGGCCGAGGGGGTGTCGGCGCAGATCCCCGAACCGAACGCGATGGTCGTCGCGACCGTCGACGCCGAGGGGGTGCCGGCGACGCGCACCGTGCTGTGCAAAGGGGTCGACGCGCGGGGAATCGTGTTCTACACCAACCACGATTCGGACAAAGGCCGCGCCATCGCGACGCATCCGGTCGCCTCGGCGACGTTCCCGTGGGTCGCGATGGAACGGCAGGTGCACTTCCGGGGACCGGTCACGCAGGTCTCCCGGGAGGAGACCCGGGCGTACTGGACGACCCGACCGCGCGGGTCGCAACTGGGTGCGATCGCCTCGGAGCAGTCCCGCCCGATCGCGTCGCGAGCCGCGCTCGAGGAACAGGCCGCCGACGTCGCGCGCCGGGCCGGTGGCGTGGACGGCGACGCGCCCATCGACGTGCCCGACAACTGGGGCGGGTACCTGATCGCCCCGACGGTGGTCGAGTTCTGGCAGGGCGGCGCCAACCGGCTTCACGACCGGGTGCGCGCGTCGCTGGTCGACGGCCGCTGGGATGTGGCCAGGCTCCAACCCTGATGGCGGGAATCCTCGCCGACACCACACCCCTGAGAAGTCCCCACTTCCGACGGCTGTGGTCGGCCAACATCATCACGGTCATCGGGGCGCAGCTCACCGTCGTCGTGGTCCCCGCGCAGATCTACTTCATCACCGGCAGTTCGGCCTACGTCGGTCTCGCCGGGCTGTTCGGACTGGTACCGCTCGTCGTCTTCGGTCTCTGGGGTGGGGCGTTGGCCGACATCATCGACCGTCGCATCCTGCTCATCGCCACGACGCTGGGTCTGATCGGTTGTAGCGCGCTGTTCTGGCTGCAGGCCGCGAGCGGCGTGAACAACGTGTGGGTGATCCTGACGCTGTTCGCGGTGCAACAGGCGTTCTTCGCGGTGAACCAGCCGACCAAGTCGGCCATCCTGCCCAAGATCGTCGCGATCAAGGACCTCCCGGCGGCCAACTCGTTGAACATGACGGTGATGCAGGCGGGCGCGATCGCCGGCCCGGTCCTCGGTGGCGCGTTGATCAAGCCGCTGGGGTACTCGACGCTCTACCTCGTCGACACCATCTTCCTGTTCGCGACACTGTGGGCGGTCATCCGTCTGCCGTCGCTGAAGCCCGAACGCAGCGATGACGCCCCGCGGGTGGCCGGATTCCGTTCGGTCATCGACGGTTTCGTCTACCTGCGCGGCCACAAGGTGCTGATGGCGTCGTTCGTCGTCGACCTGATCGCGATGATCTTCGGCATGCCCCGCGCCCTGTTCCCCGAGATGGCCCACGAGAGCTTCGGCGGACCCGACGGCGGCGGCATCGCCTTCGCGCTGCTGTTCGCGGCGATCGGCGCCGGCGCGGTCGTCGGCGGCGTGTTCTCCGGGTGGGTGTCGCGGGTCGAGCGCCAGGGTCTGGCCGTGATCGTCTGCATCCTCATCTGGGGTGCCTCGATCACCGGCCTCGGCATCGTCGTCGCGTTCGCCGGCGGGTCGGCGATGCCGATGCTCCCGATCGCGGTGGCGCTGTTGATGATCGGCGGCGCGGCCGACATGGCGTCGGCCGCGTTCCGTCAGTCGATGCTGCAGTCGGCCGCCAATGACGACGTGCGGGGCCGATTGCAGGGTGTGTTCACCGTCGTGGTCGCCGGTGGCCCACGCATCGCCGACGTCGCGCACGGTGGCGTGGCCGCCACGGCAGGCGTCGCGGTCACCACGGCGGGCGGCGGTATCGGGGTGATCGTCTTCACGGTGGTGGCCGCACTGGCCATACCGGCGTTCGTTCGTTATCGAATCACCCGCTGACGTGCGCGTTCGCGCTCACGATCGACGAATGGGTGCCGCAGGTACGCTGGCCCGGTGAAAGAGATGACCCTGCGGCTGGCGGGCAGCGTCGTGCTGCTGGCCGCCATGACGGTGGTCTATCTGCTGACGGTCTGGACCACGCGCGGACAGACGGTCGATCAGCGTGTCTACCTCGAGATGTACGGCGCCGACAC
The DNA here is from genome assembly GCF_016462415.1 of Williamsia sp. GTDB lineage: Bacteria > Actinomycetota > Actinomycetes > Mycobacteriales > Mycobacteriaceae > Williamsia_A. The sequence continues at coordinate 37,007 of NZ_JAEMTF010000009.1, forward strand.
CTGGCGGGACCTCTTGCACCACCTCGGTTTCGAGCAGGTCACCGATCCCCGCCTGTGGCTGGTGACCGCCGTGGCGGTGATCGTCCTCGGGGTCGCCGCGCGTAGACGATGGAGCATCCTCGCCCTGCTGGTCCTCCCGGCGGCCGGCGTCGTCATCGCGCGGGCGCTGCGGACGGTGATCCTGCCGCGGCCCGAGCTCATCGACATCGTCCTCGCGGCGTTCAACACGTTCCCCAGCGGGCACACCGCCGCGGCGTTCGGCTGTGTGGCGGCAGCAATCCGGGCCGCCCCGCGGCAGGTCGCGCCGGTGATCGCCGTCGTCGGCGCCATGTGGGTGACGGTGGTCGGTCAGGGGCTCATGGAGGTCGGTGCCCACCGACCCAGCGACGTCATCGGCTCACTGTTCATGGTCGGGGCCCTGCTGTTCGTCGTCCCGGACCCACGACGGGACGTCGGGGTGAAGCCCCGGACGGCGTTGCTGGTCGCGTGCCTCGCCGCGGTCGCGCCGGTGGTGTGGTCGGTCTACACCGGACACCCGGTGCTGGCCGTCGTCGGCATCGTTGCGGCCGCGGTCTCCGGGTTGCTCACGGTCGGGGTGGGCCGGACGAGCCCTGTCACCCCGTCGTCCCGGGAGAGCGTTCAGGCCGTCGCGTAGGCGAGGCAGTTGTCGGTGTCGGCCAGGTCGGCCACACCGATCTCCAGGAAGTCCGCAGTGCACTCGACGGTCTCGTTGCGCGTGCTTTTTTATGCGTTACTATGCGTAACACCATAGTGCGAAGGACGCGCTGGACGAGGGGTTGGGCACCACATGGCACATGGTCGGAGCAGGCTTTTCGAGTCGGTGGGCGCGTTCTGCGTCCGGCATCGCTGGTGGATCATCGGGTTCTGGTTCGCGGTGATCGTCGGTCTGAACCTCGCTGTTCCCCAGATCGAGAAGACGGTGTCGGAGCGATCGGCCGCGTTCCTCCCCGACGACATGCCCTCGGTCAACGCCCTGCGCGACATGTCCACCGACTTCGGGTCCCCGGCCTCGACTGCCGTGGGCAACGTGGTTCTCGCCGCCGACCGCGGCATCGACGACGCCGACGGTCGGTACTACGCCCAGCTCGTCTCGCGTCTGACGGCCGACCGCGACAACGTCGCCTACGTGCTGGACATGTACGGCAACCCGGCCACCCGGGACGCCGCACGCAGTCCGGACGGCAAGGCGGTCACGGTGATGGTGGCCGCGCAGGGCGACGTGGGCAGCACCCGCGCGCACCACAGCACCGTCGAGATCCGTTCTGCCATCGACTCGATCCCGAAACCGGACGGGCTGTCGGTGTACTACACCGGCGCCTCGCCGACGCTGGCCGATCTGTTCTCGTCGATCGACGTGTCATTGCTGATCATCACCGTGGTGTCGGTCGTGCTCATCACGCTGATGCTGCTCATCGCCTACCGCTCGGTCATCAGCGCGCTGATCCCGCTGCTGACGATCGGCATCGGTCTGGGTGTGGTGCGGCCGATCATCTCCGCGCTCGGCGCCCACGAGGTGCTCTCGATCTCGAACTTCACCATCGCCATCATGACCGCGCTGATCCTCGGCGCCGGAACCGATTACGCGATCTTCCAGATCGCCGGCTATCACGATGCGCGACGGGCGGGGGCCGACCCGGATGCGGCGGTTGCCATCGCCAGCGCGAAGGTCTCGCCGATCCTTCTCGCCTCCGCTCTCACCATCGCCGCCGCGGCCGGCGCGATGGCGTTCACGAAGGTGGGGATGTTCAAGACCGCCGGGCCGCCCACCGCCCTCGGGGTCCTGGTCGTGATGGTCATCTCGGCGACCCTGACCCCGGCCCTGATGGCGGTGGCCGGTCGGGCCGGGCGTCTGCAGCCGAAGGCGTCGACCGAGCGTCGGTGGCGTCGTCGCGGGGTGACGATCATCCGGCACGCCGGGCCACTGACCGCGGTGTCGATGGTGGTGCTGATCCTGCTCGCACTGGTGATCCCGACGTTCCGCGTGAGTTTCGACGAGGAGTCGGTGCAGCTGTACGCCAACGACTCCACCCGCGGGTACGACGAAGTGCTCGAACACTATGGCGTCAACGAGATCCTGCCGGAGTACCTCATCGTCCGAGCCGATCACGACATGCGCAACACCAATGACCTCGCCGCGCTGGAGATGATGGCGATGTCGGTGTCGAAACTGCCCGACATCGCCTACGTCCGGTCGATCACGCGTCCGGACGGCACACCGATCCCGGAGGCGTCCACCGGCTTCCAGGTCGGCCAGGTGGGCAACCGCCTCGACGACGCCCACCGTCAACTCGTCGCGGCGTCACCGCAGTTGCAGCAGCTCGCGTCGGGGGTGACCGCGCTGCGTGACGGGGCCGACGACGCCGCGGCGCAACTCCCACGTCTGGTCGACGGCACCGATCAGGTCGTGGGGCTCGCCGACGGAGTGCTCGACGCGGTCGACACCGCCGCCCGCATCGTGACCACCGCGTCCGACGGCCGACTCACCCTGCCGCAGGGGATCGGTCAGTTGTCCTCGCTCGCCGATGTTCTCGGGTCGCTGGTGAATGCGGTCTCGACGAGCAACGGCCGAACGCTCGCCGTCGCGGGCCGACTCGACGACGTGTTCGGACCGATGCTGACCGCGGCGCCCGACTCGAAGTGCCTGGCCGACCCGGCCTGCATGACCGCGCGCGCCGCGTTCGGTGTCGTCGACCGCGCAACGGCCGGAGCCGCCTCGCGGTCGCTGCGCCAGGTCGTCGGCCTGGCCGGCGTCCCCGGTGACGTCGTGGCGACCGCACGAGCGCTGTTGCCCGACATCCGGACCGGACTGACCCAGATGCGTGGTCTCCTCGACGGGCTCGGGGGCAGGACGCCCGAGCAACTCCGTGCCGACCTCGCCCAGCTGACCTCGGGCATGGCGCAGCTGTCGACGGGGATGTCGCAACTGGCGACCGGTCTGCGGCAGGTCAAGGACGGCACCGACAAGACGGTGTCGCTGACCGGGCAGCTCACCGCCGGCCTCGACACCGCGGGCGGGTACCTGACCACGATGGCCGGCGCCACGACCTCCGGTCCGGGGTCCGGGTTCTATCTCCCGGCCCAGGCGCTGTCCGATCCGCGGTTCGTCGCCGGGACCAAGCTGCTGCTGTCGCCGACCGGGAAGACCGCGCGGATGCTGGTGATACGCAGCATCAATCCCTACAGCGACGCCGCGATGCGCAGCGTCGGCGACATCGCCACGACCGCGAGGACCGCCACCGCGGGCACCGTCCTGGAGGGGGCGAACGTCTCGTCGACCGGCCTGACGTCGCTGTCGGCGGACATGAACAAACAGGTCAACCGCGACTTCGCGCTGTATGCGATCGTCGCCATCACCGCGGTGTTCTTGATCCTGTCGGTTCTGTTGCGCAGTCTGCTGGCGCCCCTGCTGCTGGTCCTCGCGGTGCTGTTGTCGTTCGCGGCGACGGTCGGCCTCGCCATCGCGTTCTGGCAGCACGGCCTGGGCATCGACCTCGACTGGTCGGTGATCCCGCTGGCGTTCATGGCGCTCGTGGCGGTCGGTGCCGACTACAGCATGCTGTTCGCATCGCGGATACGGGAACACTCGGCGACGGGCATGGTCGGCGGCATCATCCGCGGGTTCGGCACGACCGGCGGTGTGATCACCACGGCCGGTGTCGTGTTCGCGGTGACCATGTTCGCGTTGATGAGCGCGACGGTGATCAACCTGCTGCAGTTCGGGTTCACCGTGGGTGTCGGTCTGATCCTCGACGTGGTGATCGTCCGATCGATCCTGGTGCCCGCCGCGATGGCGCTGATCGGCAACCGGATCTGGTGGCCGGCGAAGGTGTGACGAGGACGCCTCAGGCGGGGGAATCCGGAAGGGCGTCGGCGACGATGCGGCGGAGCTCCGCGGCCACGTCGGTCAGCGGCGTCAGCGACCGGCGTGAGCGGGCGAGCACCAGCGCTCCCTCGAAGGAGGCGACGACCATCGATGCCAGTGGTTCCGAGCGCGCGGCGTCGACACCCCACGCGACGAGGCTCTCGGTGAGCGCGACGTGCCAGTCGGTGAAGATCTGCTCGACGGTGGCCTGCAGTTCGGAGCTGCTCTCGGCCCCGCTGACCGCAGCGGCGACCACGGGACAGCCGTGGGTGTAGTCGCTGGAGACCAGCATGTCGGTCCAGAACTCGACGAACGTCTCGATGGCATCGAGCGGTGAGGTCTGGGCACCGTTGACCACCATCGCCGTCATCAGGTCACCGGCGGTGCGCAGGGCCTCGGAGACGATCTGGTCGCGCCCGCCCGAGAAGTGGTGGTAGACCGACCCGCGGGGAGCGCCGCTGTCGGCGAGCACCGCATCGACCGTCACCGCCGCCGCGCCGTTGCGCTGCATCAGGGTGATCGCGCTGCGCAGCATCCGCGCGCGAGTGTCTGTCCGCCGAGCCATCAGTCCACCGTTCGAGTCGAAGTATGCCCTCCAGCATAGTCCGGCCCTCCATGGGGCGACGACGGAATCGCGATCCCTCCCGACGCGGGTCAGCGCCGCTGCCAGGGCAGATCGGCGCGTCGTGAGGCGTTGACCGGGCAATAGTGCACCGGCGAGTCTCGTTGGTCGGCAGGCGGGAGGTTCCGCGCGGGTGTCTCGACGAACGGCTCGGAAGCTCCGACCCGGCCCGAGATCCGGTCCCACCCGTCCCGTGCGCGTGGGTGCATCCGATACCGCGGCGGCACGAGTCGGAACGCACGGTCGACAACCCGACCGAGCCGTCGCAACCGACGTTCGTCGCGATCGGTCCAGGTCAGCCCGAGCATCTCGCGGACGGGTTCGTCGTACAGCCCGGTGGTGATCCACATGAACCCTCGGGCCACCGGAGCTGCGAGCCGTCGCCACACCGGGACCGGCATCCACGAGATCCACGGCGGCGGTGGGAGTTCGGTGATGTCCAGGACGGTCCGTACCGCGGGGTGATCGGTGAGGACGGTGCGGCACATGTGATCCCAGTAGACGAGGAAGTCCTCGTAGGTGTCCGGACACGGCCGCATGCTGACGCCGTAGGCGGCGTACCAGGTGCGGGATTCGGCGAACAGGGCACGTTTGTCCGCCTCGGTGATCGGCGGACCGAAGATCTCGGCGCATCGGATGTTGCCGTACCAGAACGTGGCGTGCGCCCAGTAGAAGACGTCGGGGTCGAGGGCGTGGTACCGACCGCCGTCGGGCATGTCCCCCTTGATGGTTCGGTGATAGTCGCGCACCTCGGCGCCGGTCCCGGTGGTCTGGTCGAACACGACGCCGATGATCGGGTAGAGCGAGCGCATCAGGCGTTCCCAGCGCTCGTCGAAGAAGTCGGAGTGCTCCCACACCGCCGCACCGAGTTTCGGGTGCATGTTCTGCATCGAACCGGACCACAGGCCCATCACCATCCCGCGCCAGCCGCCGAAGAACCGCCACGTGACCGAGTCGGGTCCCAGTGTCGTGTGGGCATCGTTCGTGGTCGCGGGCGAGGCCGTCATGAGACGGAACGCTATATTCGTCTCACCCGGCTGTCAACGGCCCGGCTGTCAACGGCTCGGCTGTCAACGGCCCGGGTGTCAACGGTGCAGTCGGACCCGTTGGCCGGGCACCAGCTGTGCGGCCCGATCGACCGAGTCGGCGGTCAACACCGCGGCGACGGGATAGCCGCCGGTGACCGGGTGGTCGGCGAGAAAGACGACCGGCTGACCGCTCGGCGGTATCTGCACCGAACCCAGCGCAACCCCCTCGGATGCGAGGGTCCCACCGTCCGAGCGGGTCTCGGGCAGCGGACTGCCGGGATCGTCGCGGTCGAGACGCACGCCGACGCGATTGCTCGACGGGTTGACCATCCAGAGACCGACGTACAGCACTTGTGGGTCGATCAGCGCCTGGGCCCGCGGACCCGGCTCGGCGTGCAGCGCCACGATCTCGTCGGTCGCCGATGTCATGGTGCCGGGCGCCTCGGTGGTGCTCGGCCACGCGCCGCGATCGGAGCCCACGGCGACGCGATCGCCGACGCGGAGCGGGGCGGGTCCCAGGTCCGAGAGGGTGTCGGTCGACCGTGACCCGAGTACCGCCGGGACGTCGATGCCGCCCCGGACCGCCAGATAGCTGCGCAGCTGCGACGGGGGAGTGCCCAGCGACACCGTCTGCCCGTCACGCACGACGAATGCGGCGCCCGGGCCGGTGGGCCGACCGTCGATGACCACCGCGCAGGGTGCGCCGGTCACGACCATCAGCAGGTCCCCGGCGACGGTGACCGACAACCCGCCCAGGGTGACCTCGATGGTCGCGGCGCCCTCCGGGTTGCCGACGAGGCGGTTCGCCAGTCGCTGCGCGCCGCGGTCGGCGGCCCCGGACAGGGGGACCCCGAGGTGTGCGTACCCGGGGCGGCCCAGGTCCTGCACCGTCGACAGCGCACCGGTGGCGAGGATGCCGAGGTGTTGCGGATACGCGCCGGACGGCGGGGTCATGTGGCCTCGAATCGCACGCGTCGGCCGGGCGTGAGAACCGCCGGCGGTCGGGCGTCGACGTCCCACAGCGCGATGTCGCTGCGACCCAACAGATGCCAACCCCCCGGACTCGACCGCGGATAGACCGCGCTGTACCCGGCAGCCACGGCCACCGATCCTGCGGGCACCGACGTCCGCGACTCCGGGCGACGGGGCACCGACCGCAGTGCGCCGAGGGGATCCGACCCCGATCGGTCAGGGACGAGATAACCGAAGCCCGGGGCGAACCCCATGAACGCGACTCGCCAGATCGTCTCGCGGTGGGCGGCGATCACCGCGTCGACGTCCAGGCCGGCCAGGTCGGCGACCGCGTCGAGATCGGGTCCGTCGTAGCGGACACCGATGACGACCGGGTCATCGCCTGACCCCTCCGTCTGGGCGGTGGCCCGTGCGGAGCGCGGGCTGCGCAGCGCCCTTCGCAGTCCGAGGTGGTCGAGTCCGCGGCCGGGGACCGCCTGCACGAGCACGGTCGTCTCGGCGGGCACCACGTCGATCACCGTGGGCAGCTCACCGCCGGTCATGGCTGCGCGTAGGCGGCCCGCGACCTCGAGGGCGCCGCGCCAGGGGGTGTCCTCATCCGAGAAGTCCAGCAGCAGCGCATCGCGTCCCGCGGGTAGCTCGCGCATGGGTCCAAAGCTATCGCAGAACGGCGCCCGATCCGTGTGCCAGACTCGCAATGTGGGTGAATACAGAATTGCTGCAGGCGAGTACAGCGCGCTGATCGTGGCCCGCGGTGCGGCGCTGCGCGAGGTGCGACACGGTGACCGACTGCTGACCGAGACCTGGGATGTGCCCGAGGGCGAGAAGCCGCCGCTGTCGGCGGGGTTGGTGCTCGCGCCCTGGCCGAACCGCACCGCCGACGGGAAGTTCACCTTCGACGGTGTCGACCACCAGCTCGACATCACCGAGAAAGAGCGCAACAACGCCAACCACGGGTTCGTCCGCACCGTGGAGTGGAATCTGCACGACGCCACCGAGCGGTCGGTGACCCTCGGTGTCCCGGTCGGGCAGCACCCGGGATGGCCCTTCGACATCACCCTGACCGTCGAGTACGCCCTCGACGCCGACGGCGGCCTCACCGTCACCCACACCGCGGCCAACACCGGCGACGTCCGGGCGCCGTTCGCGCTGGGGCAGCACACCTTCATCCGTGCCGGTGACGCCGAGGTCGACGACTGCACCCTGACCCTCGCCGCGGACTCCACCCTCCCGCTCGACCCCGAACGCCAACTGCCGCAGGGCGAACCGGTCGAGGTGGCCGGCACCGACCTCGACTTCCGGGCCGAGCGACGCCTGGCCGGGGTGTGGATGGACAACCCGTTCACCGATCTCGTCGTGACGGATGGCCGGCACCGCAGCCGGCTCACCGCACCCGACGGCGACTCGACCGAACTGTGGACCGACCGCAACTTCGGGTGGGCGCAGGTCTTCACCGCCGACCCCGACCACGGCCAGGGGTTCCCGGGCCGCGGCCGTGCGCTCGCCGTCGAGCCGATGACCGCCCCGCCCAACGCCCTGGCCAGCGGCACCGACCTGATCGTCCTCGAGCCGGGCCAACAGTGGTCGGGGACATGGGGGCTGCGCACCATCGCCGCTCACCCGGTGAGCACCCAGGTCTCATGAAGGAGATCGTCGTCTGCGGTGAGTCCCTGGTCGACCTCGTCCTCGACGCCCGCGGGTTCGACGGGCCGGGTCAGCCCCCGCTGCACCCCGCGCTGGGTGGAGGGCCGTTCAACGCCGCCATCGCGCTCGGTCGGCTCGGATCGGCGGTGTCGTTCTGTTCGCGGGTGTCCACCGACCACTTCGGCGACGAACTCGTCGCCTCGCTGCGCGCGGCGGGGGTGGACCTGTCGCTGGTCCAGCGTGACGACGCCCCCACCTCGCTCGCGCTGGCCGCGATCGGCGAGGACAACGCCGCGAGCTACACCTTCTATGTCGAGGGCACCGCAGACCGGCTCGTGACCGACCCCGGCGCCCTGCCGCGATCGGTGGCCGCACTCTGCTTCGGCACGCTGTCTCTGGTGCTCGAACCCGGGGCGTCGGTCTACGAGCAGATGATGCACACCCACCACGCGCAAGGGCGGCTGATCATGGTCGATCCCAACATCCGCACCGTCGCCATCGATGCGCCGGACGCCTACCGGGCGCGGTTCCGGTCGTGGCTGCCGTCGATCGACATCGTGAAGGTGTCTGACGACGACGCCGAGTGGCTCGGCCTGGGCCCCAACGGTTCTCACCCCGGCGACTGGCTCGCCGCGGGGGTGGGTGCGGTCGTCGTCACGCGGGGCGGCAAGGGCATCTCGGTTACCACCGCGGGCGGAACCGTCGACATCACCGCGCCGACGGTCACCGCCGTCGACACGATCGGGGCGGGTGACACCGTCGTCGGCGCCCTGCTGCACTGGCTCGGTGGGCACGGGTCCCTCGGCCAGCACGAGGTGCGGTCGATGGACGACGACGCCTGGCGGGAGGCCCTCACCTACGCCGCGCGGGCCGCCGCGATCACCGTCTCCCGGGCCGGCGCCGACCCTCCGTGGGCGAGCGAGCTGACGAACGACTAGGTTGTTCTCAGGCTTAAGTACACCCTTGTCAACCGGTCCACAAGACCGTTCCAGCCATTCGAAAAGGGGCCCGAGTGTCCGCCGAAGCAGTGTCGTCCAACGATTCGACAGCCCAGTCCGCACGTTTCACCTACCCGGGTGGCGAGCTCGATCTCCCCATCGTCGAGGCGACCGAGGGCAGCTCCGGCGTCGCTCTCGGCAAGTTCCTCTCCGAGACGGGGCTCACGACCTTCGACGGTGGTTTCGTCAACACCGCCTCCACCAAGTCGGCGATCACCTACATCGACGGTGACGCGGGCATCCTGCGCTACCGCGGGTACCCGATCGACCAGCTCGCGAAGCAGTCGACGTTCATCGAGGTCAGCTACCTGCTGATCTACGGCGAGCTGCCGACCCCGAGTGAGCTCGACGACTTCACCAACCGGATCCAGCGGCACACCCTGCTGCACGAGGACCTCAAGCGGTTCTTCGACGGCTTCCCCCGCAACGCCCACCCGATGCCGGTGCTCTCCAGCGCCGTCAACGCACTCAGCGCCTACTACCAGGACTCGCTCGATCCCAAGGATCCCGAGCAGGTCGAGTTGTCGACGATCCGTCTGCTGGCCAAGCTGCCGACGATCGCGGCGTACGCGTACAAGAAGTCGGCCGGACAGCCGTTCCTCTACCCGGACAACTCGCTGAGCCTGGTGGAGAATTTCCTGCGGATGACGTTCGGGTTCCCGGCCGAGCCGTACGAGGTCGACCCCGAGGTCGTCAAAGCCCTCGACATGCTGTTCATCCTGCACGCCGATCACGAGCAGAACTGCTCGACGTCGACGGTGCGGCTGGTCGGTTCGTCGCAGGCCAACCTCTTCACGTCGATCTCCGGTGGCATCAACGCACTCTGGGGCCCGCTGCACGGCGGCGCCAACCAGGCCGTGCTCGAGATGCTCGACGACATCAAGGCCAATGGTGGCGACACCAAGGACTTCATGAACCGCGTGAAGAACAAGGAAGCCGGCGTCAAGCTCATGGGCTTCGGCCACCGGGTCTACAAGAACTACGACCCGCGTGCGGCCATCGTCAAGGAGACCGCGGACAAGATCCTGCAAACCCTCGGTGTCACAGACGATCTGCTCGACATCGCCAAGGGGCTCGAGGACGTCGCCCTGCACGACGACTACTTCATCGAGCGCAAGCTCTACCCGAACGTGGATTTCTACACCGGACTCATCTACCGCGCCATGGGATTCCCCACGCGCATGTTCACCGTGCTGTTCGCGCTCGGCCGCCTGCCGGGCTGGATCGCGCACTGGCAGGAGATGAACGCCGACCCCGGCACCAAGATCGGCCGCCCGCGCCAGATCTACACCGGATACACCGAGCGCGACTTCACAGCTATGGGAGACCGTCAACAGTGAGCAAACCCGAGATCGATTTCCAGGAAGGCCCCGCGCCGACCGACCTGGTGGCCACCGACCTGGTCGTCGGCGACGGACCGGAAGCGGTTGCGCACGGCATGGTCGACGTGCACTACGTCGGCGTCGAGTTCGACACCGGCGAGGAGTTCGACTCGTCGTGGGACCGCGGCCAGTCCGCGAACTTCCCGCTCGATCGGCTGATCCCGGGTTGGCAGGAGGGGATCCCCGGCATGAAGGTGGGCGGTCGTCGTCAGCTCACCGTGCCGCCGGAGCTCGCCTACGGACCCGCGGGTGCCGGACACCGTCTGTCCGGCAAGACGCTGGTGTTCGTGATCGATCTGCTCGGTGTCGGCTAAGAATCTCGTCGCCGGCGTCGATGTCGGGGGAACCAACATCGAGGTCGGACTGGTCGACTCCCATCACCGGGTGATCGACCGCGCGAAGGCGAACACCCCGACCGAGGGCCCGGATGCGGTGCTCTCCACGATCGCCGAACTGGTGTCGTCGTTCGACGCCGATCCGGTGGCCGTGGGTGTCGGGATCCCGGGCGTCGTCCATGACGGCGACGTCCTCACCGTGCCGAACCTCTCGAACTGGCACGAGAAGGTCGAGATCGGGGACGAACTCGGCAAGTCGCTCGGCATTCCCGTCGCACTCGGCAACGACGCGAACGTCGGACTCCTCGGTGAGTGGCTCGCCGGAGCGGCCGACGGCGCGGACAACGTTCTCGGACTCTGGATGGGTACCGGCATCGGCGGCGCCCTGATCATCGACGGCAAGCCGTTCAACGGTTCCCGCGGTGCCGCCGGCGAGATCGGGCACGTGGTCGTGCAGGAACGTGGCGCGCTCTGTGGTTGCGGCCGACGTGGCTGCGTGGAGGCCTACGCCGGACGCCGCTCGATGGAGACCGCGGCGGCCGACATGGTCGAGGCGGGACGGTCGACGAATCTGTTCGACATCCGCGACGACCTCGGCAAGACCAAGATCACCTCGAAGGTGTGGAAGAAAGCGCTCGACTCCGGCGACGAACTGGCGGTGTCGTTGTTCGACACCGCGATCGACGCCCTGGGCGTCGCGATCGGGTCGACACTCAACGTGCTCGACCTCGACCTGGTGGTCGTCGGCGGCGGCCTCGCCGAGAAGCTCGGTCAGGATCTGGCCGATCGGATCGAAACCGCCACCGCGCCATGGGTTCTCCAGCCCAACCCGGACCGCAGGTTCGCGGTCTCGGCGCTGGGTGACGATGCGGGCATCGTCGGTGCGGCCTCACTCGGCCGCGCCCTCCTCTGACCTGACCTCTCACACGGAAATCGTCCGACCTGAGGCTCGCCTCCGGCACAGTGCCGACGGCGACGCTCCTGCCGGACGATGTCCGTCATCAGGGGTCGATCAGAAGCGGCTGCAGGTGTTCTCGATGACCGCGATGCGGTCCTCGATGGCCGGGCGGTACTGCCGCAGCTGCGGGTAGCGGTCCAGGTATCGCTCCGCCTCGGCACGCCGGGCCGCGTCGGGCAGGGTCACTACTCGCTCGAACTCGGCCTTGATGCGCGGGTTGTCCAGGTACCGCGACACCTCGGGCGCGTTGGCGTCGATCGACCGCTCGACCTGGCCCAGGGTGCAATTGGTGCCCGGCACCGGGGTGGTGGGGGGAGCGGCCGACGCGGTTGCGGGCACGGCCAGCGCGGCTGCGCCGATTCCCAGGGTGATGGCGCCCAACTTGATACGTGTGAAACGTGAACTCATGTGTGCCTCCTCGCGGGGTACGGGCTCATCGAGGGCAACACCGGCGTAGCTGCAGCGGCACCTCGGGCCCGGGATCCACCGTAGCGAGGAAAATCGGACATGTCAGGTCCATGCATCGATGGTGATGGCCAGCCGGGTGCCCCCGAGGGGGCTGTCGGACAGCTCTGCGGTGCCACGGTGCAGCGTCGCCTGCTGCGCGATCAGGGCGAGTCCGAGACCGGATCCCGATGCGGTCGTGGTGCCGCGCTCGAAGCGTCCGAACAGCCGCGCCCGGTCGGCCGGGGGGATGCCGCGCCCGTTGTCGTCGACCAGGATCACCGCGCCGCCTCGGTCGCCGAGCGAGTGCGCGGACAACCGGATCTCGGTCGCCTGTCCGTGACGGACCGCGTTGATCACCGCGTTCTGGACCGCCATCGCGATCCCGGTCTCGACCACCGCGGCCGGCACCGACTGGTCGCCGTCGAGCGAGAGGGTCACACCGTGCAGGCGGGCGGCCGATTCTGTCGCCACCCGGTCGAGGATGTCCACGATGTCCATCCGCACACGGTCGCGGCCCCCGAGCTCGCCCTGCGCCAGGTTCTCCAGCGAGGCAAGCGTTTCCAGGATCCGGCCGTGGGACCGGCGCAGGTCGGTGATGATCTCGGCGCGTGACGCGGCGTCGGGGGAGAAGGTGTCGAGGACCTCGAGGTCGGTGCGCATGGCGGTCAGCGGGGTGCGCAGTTCGTGCGCCGACACCGATGCGAAGTCACGCGCGGTCGTCAGTGCCTCCTGCGTGCGGGCCCGCTCGTCGTCGACGCGACCGAGCAGCGAGTTCATCGCCGCGGCGATCTCCTCGGCCTCGCGTGCGCCGCGAACGGTGTGCAGCGCAGCACGTTCGGGGTCCTCGGGTCCGGCGTCGACGGGTAACGCCTCGGTGTGTTTGGCCAGGCGGCGCAGCGGGCGGATGGCCAACCCGCCGAGCAGCCACGCCAGCACGGCCGAGGCCACCACGGCGGCCAGGCCGATCAGCAGCAGGCCGCGCCGGAGTCCGTCGATCCGATCCAGCGTCGCCTTCAGTGGGATGGCGACCGATATGTTGGCTCCGCCGTCGAGGACCGAGCTCTCGAGTACCGACACGGTCTTCACCCGGTACTTGGTCCCGTTGATGGTGGTGTCGCGGACTCCGACGCTCTGCTGAGGTATCTGGGTGGCGGTGCTGAACAACGACAACGGACCCACCCTGATCGTGGCCAGTGAGCCCGATGCGACGTTGTTGGCGATGGTGGTGGAGTTCGGGTTGGAGATGCTGGGTTGCGTTGCCGCCGAAAGGGTGTCGACACGTGCGTCGAGCTCCCGGTAGCCGCTGGTGCGTACCTGGGTCCAGGCGACCGCGCCCACGAGCCCGACGATGATCACCGTGACCAGGGCCGCGGCCAGCGTGACACGGGTCCGCAGAGAGGGCGAGCGCCGCCGCGCGCGCCGCATCACGCGGACCTCCGGATCATGCCGATCTCCTCAGGACGAACCCGACCCCCCGCACCGTCTGGATGATGCGGGGTTGATCGTTGGCCTCGAGCTTGCGGCGCAGGTAGCCGATGAACACGTCGACGACGTTGGTGTCGGCGGCGAAGTCGTAACCCCAGACCTGGCTGAGCAACTGGGTCCGGCTCAGCACCATCCCGGGGTGCTCGGCGAGCACAACCAGTAGTTCGAATTCGCGGCGCGTGAGGTCGACGGCGTGCTCGCCGCTGTAGACCAGCCGTGCCGGGATGTCGACGCGGAGGTGATCGAAGGCGAGGTGGTCGTCGGCGCTGTCCTCGCGACCGGTCTCGGGCGCCGGCGATGGCCTGCGGCGCAGCAATGCCTTGATGCGAGCGATGAGCTCGCCGAGATCGAACGGTTTGGTCAGGTAGTCGTCGGCGCCGGCCTCGAGTCCGGCGATGCGGTCGTCGACCGACGTCCGGGCCGAGAGCACGCACACCGGGATGTCGTCGCCGAGGGCGCGCAACGCGGTGACGACGCCGACGCCGTCGAGACCGGGCATGTTCATGTCCAGGATCAGCAGGGCGGGGCGGCGCAGCGTCATCGACCGCAGCGCCTCCGCGCCGCCGGTCGCGGTGCTGACGTCGAACCCGGCCAGGCGTAGGCCGCGCTCGAGCGAGTTGAGGACGTCGGGATCGTCGTCGACCACGAGGACGCTGACGTCGTTCCCGCGCTCGGGCGATGCGATCTGTTCGGTCATGGCCCCCATTGTGCCTGGGGGAACCGTCCGAACCGCCGATGGTGACGGCGTGCGGCGAGGCAGCAGGCAGGATGGATGCATGAGTTCCTCTACATCGCTGCTCTGGTTACGACGCGACCTGCGCCTGGCCGACCTCCCGTCGTTGCTCGCCGCCGCAGACGCGGCCGACCGCGTGTTGGCCTGTTTCGTCCTCGACCCGTGGCTGGTCAAGACCGCCGGTGACCGACGGCTGAAGTTCCTCTACGACTCGCTGCGGGAACTCGACGACAAGCTCGACGGCCGGCTGTTGGTGGTCCGGGGCAAGCCGGAGAACCAGATCCCGAAGATCGCGAAGGCCGTCGATGCGAACTCGGTGCACATCTCCGCCGACCACGCCCCCTACGGTGTCGCCCGCGACAAGCGTGTCGAGGAGGAGCTGGGTGGCATCACCGGCGGCGGCATCGAGCTGCACTCGACGGGGTCGTCGTTCGCGGTCACCCCGGGCCGGGTCACCAAGAACGACGGTGAGCCGTACAAGGTGTTCACGCCCTACTTCCGTGCGTGGCGCGAGCACGGTTGGCACTCCCCGGCGCGGTCGAGCGCGACGTCGGCGGACTGGATCGACCCGAAGGACGTCGTGGGTACCGGGTCGTCGGACGTCCACGCCGTCGACATCCCCGACATCGACGTCGAGCTGTCCATCCCCGCGGGCGAGGACGCGGCGAGCAAGCGCTGGAAGCAGTTTCGGCAGGGTGCGGGGGACTACTCCGAGCACTCGGTGGAGGACTACGACGACGCCCGCAACCGGCCCGATCTCGACGCCAGCAGCCGGATGTCGGCCTACCTGAAGTTCGGCAACATCCACCCGCGCACCATGCTCGCCGACCTCACCGAACTCGAGAAGGACCCCGACCACAAGGAAGGTGCGACGGCCTACCTGCGCGAACTCGGGTTCCGTGACTTCTATGCCTCGGTGCTGCGCGAGTGGCCGCACAGCGCGTGGCACAACTGGAACCGGAGCTTCGACACGATCGAGGTCGACGAGGACAAGGGCGCCCACGAGGCCTTCGACACCTGGAAGGCGGGCAAGACCGGCTTCCCGATCGTCGACGCAGGCATGCGGCAGCTCTCGGAGTCGGGGTTCATGCACAACCGGGTCCGGATGATCGTCGCGTCGTTCCTCGTCAAGGACCTGCACGTGCCGTGGCAGTGGGGTGCCCGCTGGTTCCTCGACCAGCTCATCGACGGTGACCTCGCCAGCAACCAGCACGGGTGGCAGTGGACCGCCGGCTGCGGAACCGACGCGTCGCCGTACTTCCGGGTGTTCAACCCGACCACCCAGGGTCTGAAGTTCGACCCGAGCGGCGACTATGTCCGACGCTGGGTGCCCGAGCTCGCCGACGTCGAGGGCAAGGCGGTTCACGAGCTGAAGGACGGTCGGCCCTCGGACTATCCCGAGCCCATGGTCGACCACAAGGCCGAACGTGAGGAGGCCCTGCGTCGCTACGGGCAGGTCTCCGGCAAGTGACCTGAGCAGCAGAGTTCGGGTGGCCGAAGAATATTATTCGCCCAAGTTGAAGAATGTCGGCCGCTGTGCGAGATTGTTCGGATGGCAGCTCCTCCCGTGGCACCCGAGACCGGCGAGAAGCCCGGTCGACCTGCGCGCCGGCTCGCCGGCGTAGCGCTGCTCGGGCCGGCCTTCGTCGCCGCGATCGCCTACGTCGATCCGGGCAACGTCGCGGCCAACATCACCGCGGGCGCGCGCTACGGCTTCCTGCTCGTCTGGGTGCTCGTGATGGCCTGCGCGATGGCGGTGGTGATCCAGTACCAGTCGGCCAAGCTCGGCATCGTCACCGGAAAGACGCTGCCGTCTCTGATCGGCTCGCGCCTCAAGCGCAAACACCGACTCGCGTTCTGGGCGCAGGCCGAGATCGTGGCCGCCGCAACCGACATCGCCGAGGTCATCGGTGGCGCCATCGCGCTGCACCTGCTGTTCGACCTGCCGCTGTTGCTCGGTGGGGTGATCGTCGGTGTGATCTCGATGGGGCTGTTGACCTTTCAGTCCCGCAACCGTCAGCGGACTTTCGAGTCGATCATTGCCGGACTGTTGTTGATCATCGTGGTCGGATTCCTGGCCGGGCTCGTTGTCAACCCGCCGTCCGCGGGCAACGTCCTCGGCGGGCTCGTGCCGCGACTGCAGGGCACCGACACCGTTCTCCTGGCGACCAGCATGCTCGGCGCCACCGTGATGCCCCACGCCATCTACCTCCACTCCGCGTTGGTGGTCGACCGCCACGGGTTCAGCCCGAGCGTCGTCCGCCGGCGTCGGCTCGTCAAGGCGACGCGGTGGGATGTGCTGGTGGCGTTGGTGATCGCCGGTGCGGTCAACATCGCGCTGCTGCTTCTCGCGGCGCAGAACCTCCAGGGTAAGGACGGCACCGACACCATCGAGGGTGCCCAGCGTGCGGTGGGCGACGCGATGGGACCGGTGATGGCCACGGTGTTCGCCGTCGGTCTGCTCGCATCCGGGCTCGCCTCGACGTCGGTCGGTTGCTACGCGGGTGCGTCGATCATGCAGGGTCTGCTCAACATTCACGTCCCCATGTTCGTCCGCCGGCTCATCACGCTGATCCCGGCGCTCGTCGTGCTCGGCAGCGGGGTGGACCCCACCTGGGCGCTGGTCATCAGCCAAGTGGTGCTGAGCTTCGGCATCCCGTTCGCGATCATCCCGCTCGGACGGTTGACCCGCGACCGCGAGATCATGGGTGAGTTCACCGACGCCGCTCCGCTGCGTGTCATCGCGATCGCGATCTCGGTCGTCGTGGTGCTGCTCAACATCGCGCTGATCTTCCTCACCGTCACCGGTATCGGCTGACCGCAGGCGGGCGCCTTCGATACGTTGGAGTCCTCGGGGCGATCGGAAGGTGTGTGCAATGAACCGTCGGGTACCCAGGGTCGCCGACCTCGCCCCGCTGATGCAGTTCAAGAAGCCGCAACTCAACGCGAAGCGTCGCCGTCTGGAGAAGGCGTTGACGATCGAGGACCTGCGCACGATCGCCAAGCGGCGCACACCGAAAGCCGCGTTCGACTACACCGACGGCTCCGCCGAGGCCGAGCTGTCCATCGAGCGGGCACGACAGTCGTTTCGCGACATCGAGTTCCACCCCGCGATCCTGCGCGATGTCTCCACCGTGGACACCAGCTGCCAGATCCTCGGAGGCAGTTCGAGCATGCCGTTCGGGATCGCGCCCACCGGCTTCACGCGGATGATGCAGACCGAGGGTGAGTACGCCGGGTCGCGGGCAGCCGCGCGTGCGGGTATCCCGTTCTCCCTGTCCACCATGGGCACCGCGTCCATCGAGGATGTCCGAGACGCCGGCCCGCATGGGCGCACATGGTTTCAGCTCTACATGTGGAAGGACCGGGACAAGTCGATGGCGTTGGTCGAGCGCGCCGCGGCGGCTGGATACGACACCCTGTTGGTGACCGTGGACGTCCCCGTGGCCGGTGCGCGTCTGCGGGACAAGCGCAACGGGATGTCGATACCGCCTGCATTGACCCCCGCCACCGTGCTGAACGCGCTTCCCCGCCCGCAGTGGTGGTTCGATTTCCTGACCACCGAGCCGCTGGCGTTCGCGTCGTTGGATCGGTGGTCAGGGACCGTCGCCGAGTTGCTGGACACCATGTTCGACCCGACGGTCACCTTCGACGACCTCGCCTGGATCACATCGCAGTGGCCCGGCAAGCTGGTGGTCAAGGGCATCCAGACCCTCGACGACGCGCGTGCCGTCGTCGACCTGGGTGTCGACGGCATCATCCTGTCGAATCACGGCGGGCGACAGCTCGATCGGGCGCCGATCCCGTTCCACCTGCTCCCCGAGGTCGCGGCCGAACTCGGCGGGCGTACCGAGATCATCCTCGACACCGGCATCATGTCCGGCGCCGACATCGTCGCGGCCATCGCGCTGGGCGCCGACTTCACGCTCGTCGGACGGGCCTACCTCTACGGTCTGATGGCCGGCGGCGAGGCGGGTGTGGACCGGGCCATCGAGATCCTGAGCGAGGAGATCACCCGCACCATGCGGTTGCTCGGCGTGACGTCGCTGGACCAGTTGTCGCCCGAGCACGTCACGCAACTCGTGCGGCTGGCACCCCGGCCGGCCGGGATCGACCGCTCACGAGGCTGAACGCGCGCCCATCGTTCGCCCGCGCGCGAACCTGGGCGCGCGTCTGATCGGTCGACGCGCGTTCACCGCGGGTGGCGTCAGACCGACTTCTTCAGGTCCGGGTTCTCGGCATAGACCTCGCCGAGCACCGACATGTCGAAGATGTCGGCCGCGGCGATGGTGTAGCCGGCCTTCGCCAACGCCTCGATGTTCTGCTCGATCAGGGCGTCGGTCATGGTCAGCAGACCGTTCGCCTTGGTGTCGGCGGAGACCACCAGTTCGTTCTGCGCGGTGGCCTCTTTGGTCTGATCGGCGACGTCGAGCTTCAGTGTCTTCCCGTAGACGTTGGCCGCGAGCTCCGCCGACTTCTGCGGGTTCGCGACGGCGTCGTTCCAGCCCTGGACCTCGGCCTTGAGAAACTTCTTGAGTTTGTCGCGCTCGTTGTCGATGGTCTCCTGGCGCACGACCAGTGTCTCGGCGACCAGGGGCAGGTTGTGGTCGGCGAAGAGCAGTGTCGCGGTCGGAAAACCGTTGGCGGCAAGTGTGATCGGCTCGTTGGTGCTGTAGGCGACCCAGCCGTCCACCTCGCCCTTGGTCAGCGGCGTCGGGTCGTACTGCACCGTGATCTTCTCGACGTCGCTCTCCGAGAGATTGTTCGCGGTCAGCAGGGCGCGGAAGACGTTCTCGTTCGAGGCCTGGACACCGATCTTCTTGCCCTTCATGTCGGCCGGTGTGTTGATGGGCCGCTTGGCGTCGGACATGATGCAGAACGGGTTCTTCTGATAGGTCGCCGCGACGGTCTTGAGCTTGGCGCCCTTGAGGATCACCGGTGCGGTGAGCTGTGGCGCGGTCATGCCGATCCACACCTTGTTCGACGTCAGGCCGGTCTCCACGCCGGTTCCCGCGCCGCCACCGGTGATGAGCTCGGGATCGCTCAGTCCGGCCGCCTTGTAGTAGCCGTTGGACAGCGCGTGGTACTCGCCGGCGAACTCGATGTTCTTGATCCAGGAGAGCTGTACCTTCACCGCGTCCGAACTCGATGACGAGGAACCCGAGCTGCACGCGGCGAGAACACCTGCGCCGCCGACGGTCCCGACGGCGCCGCCGGCGATGAGGGAATACCGCAGGAACGAGCGGCGGTCGAATGTGTGGGTCATGGGTGTCTCCTCATGTCGGTTCGGTGCCCATCCGGGCGAGGACGATCTTCTCGATGACGCCGACGATCGCGTACAGGACGATCGAGCTGACGGTGATGACGACGACCGAGGCCCACAGTTCGTCGTAGGCGGCGGCGGGCAGCGCCTGCTGCAGGCTGGCGCCCAGACCTTTGTTGGTGCCCAACCACTCGGCGACGGTCGCGCCGATGATGGCTCCGGGGACCGAGATCTTCGCCGCGGCGAACAGCGCGGGCACCGCGGATGGCAGAGCGGCCATCCGCATGGTGGTCAATCGCGTTCCGCCGTAGGCGGTGATCACGTCGCTGATCTGCCGCGGCGCGTTGTTCAGCCCGGTCATGATCATCACCAGGGCCGGGAAGAACACGATGATCCCGCCCATCACCGCGATACATGCGGGACCACGCCCGACGATCATCGTGATCAACGGCGTCATCGCGACCAGCGGCACCGACCGCAACAGCATCGCCAGCGGCATGAACGTCTGCGCGGCCGGTCGGAACATCACGAACACCGCCGCGACGACGACCGCGGCGAGCATCCCGGTGACGAATCCGATCGCCGTGTCACCGAGCGTGATCCACAGCTCG
The DNA here is from genome assembly GCF_016462415.1 of Williamsia sp. Taxonomy (GTDB): domain Bacteria; phylum Actinomycetota; class Actinomycetes; order Mycobacteriales; family Mycobacteriaceae; genus Williamsia_A. Next base: position 57,368 of record NZ_JAEMTF010000009.1, read on the forward strand.
CCGAGGATGTCCGAGCGCTGGGTCGATGCGTCGGCTCCGGTGAACAGATAGCTGAACACGTCGATCGGGGTGCGCCCGATGATCGGTCCGATGTCGGGGAACGCCAGCAGGAACAGCGACCAGATCACCAGGATCAGCACGAGCGAACCCAGCAGCGCGCCGAGGAACTTGGCGGTCGCGGTCAGGGCGGGCATCCGAGTGGTCATGCGAACACCGCGTTCCCGGTCGACCATCGTGTCGCGAAGACGGAGACGACCGACACGATCGCGTAGCCGATGCCCGCGATGACACCGGCCAGCAGCGCGATCGCCCACACCTGGGGGATGGCCGCCTGCTGCTGCGCGAGGATCAGCGCCGGGCCGATGCCCTGCTCCGGCATCGACAGGAACTCTCCGAGAACCGCACCGAGGACCGCGGCCGGGCCGGCGATCTTCAGCGCGCCCAGGATGTTCGGCACCGCCGCGATGAGTCGGATGCGGACGAGCTGGGAGAAGGCGCCGCCGCCGTACACGCGAACCAGGTCGAGACTGGCCTGCTGTGGTGACCGCAGGCCGGTGAGGGTGCCGATCATCGTCGTGAAGAAGACCGAGATGGCGGCCAGGAACACGATCATCGTCTGCACCTCGGCGAACGCGACCTGCACGATGGGTGCGACCGCGATCAACGGCGTGCAGTAACTGATGATGGCCAACTGCGTGGCCAGGCCTTCGATCAGCGGGATGATCACGACCAGCAGAGCGAGCACGATCGCCAGCAGGTTGCCCCACAGGAACCCCCGCAGCGCGAGCTCGATGGTCGGGGTGAAGTTGGTGGAGTAGAACTCCGACCCCTGCTCACCGATCGCCCGGAGCACGGCGAACGGGGTCGGGATGGTGCCCTTGAACCACTCGAACACGCCCGCGATCCACCACACGGCGACGACCGCCACGAGCCCCACAGCGCCTGCGCCCCAGCGGGACCCGAAGGCGCGCACTCCGGTCATCCGGCGCCGTCCGCGTGCGCGAGGTCGGCGGGTGCCTGCGAGCGGCCGAACAACAGGCCGCTCAGGTGATCGTGCAGCGCATGGAACTCCGGCGTCCGCATCATCTCCGGCACCCGAGGACGGGGGAGGTCGATGGGCAGGATCTCGATGATCCGACCAGGGCGCGGGCTCATCACCGCGACCTCGTCGGACAGGAACACCGCCTCGGCGATGCCGTGGGTGACCATCAGGGTGGTGGCCGGCTTCTCGGTCCAGATCCGCAGCAGTTCGATGTTCAGCCGCTGCCGCGTCATGTCGTCGAGTGCGCCGAACGGCTCGTCGAGCAGCAGCGCCGTCGGTCGGACCACCAGTGCCCGGGCGATCGAGACCCGTTGACGCATACCGCCGGACAAGGTTGCGGGTTTGGCCTTCTCGAAGCCGTTCAGTCCGACGAGGTCGATCAATTCGGCGATCAGCTCGTCGTCGGCGGGGAGCCCGGCCACCTGCAGTGGCAGCTTGATGTTCGCCTCGACACTGCGCCACGGCAGCAGCGCCGAGTCCTGGAACGCGATGCCCAGGCCGTGATCGCCCTGCAGTTCCTTGGGGGAGCGTCCGTTCATCAACGCGGTACCCGAGGTGGCGGCCTCGAGACCGGCGAGGACACGGAGCACGGTGGACTTACCGCATCCCGACGGACCGAGCAGCGCGAGGAACGATCCCTCGGAGGTCTTCAACGTGACGTCCTCGAGCGCGGTGACCGTCTTCGAGCGACTGCCGAACACCTTGGTGAGGCCGCTGATGTCGATGCCCGTCCCCGGGGGACGGGCACCGGACTGCGGGGCGAGGTCAACCATGAGCGCGACGCTAGGCCGCGCGCGTTGCTGCGGTGTTACCCGACGGTTACGCCGATCTCACCCGCTCATCCGACCGGGGTCGGCGTGGACTTCTCCGTGGTCCGCGAGCCGCGCAGCGCCTCCGACCAGCTCACCTTGGATCCGGTCCGCAGGATCGACCGCTGATAGACGCGCGAGGCGACCCAGACGGCCACCAGGCACGCTGCGATCATGATGACGATCGTGCCCACCACCTGGACGGTGTTCGTCTCGCCTGCGGCGATGCGCATCGGCATCAGCGAGGCGGAGAACGGCGGGATCCAGCTGAGTGCCTTGATGAACGTGGAGTCGAGCGAGTTGATGCCGAAGATGCCGGCGTAGAGCACGCCGATCGACAGGATGGTCAGCGGCGCCGCGGTCGACCCCAGTTCCTCCTGCCGGGACACCATCGCACCCGTCGCGGCGTACAGGATGGCGAAGAAGAGGAAGCCGAGGAGGAACCACACCACGACAGCGCCGAGCATCGATATGGCCGCGCTGGGGACGGTGAGGACACCGGTCACCGACGCGGTGATCAACCCTGCACCGCCGAGAACCACCAACTGCGCGAAGGTGATCGCGCCGATCCCGAGGATCTTGCCCCACAGCAGGTGCAACGGACGGATCGTGGCGAGCAGCAGCTCGACCACCCGCGAGGTCTTCTCCTCGACCACGCCTGCCGACACCATGCCGCCGCCGGTCATGATCGCGAAGAGCAGCAGGATGACGCCCACGTAGGCGATCGCAAGTCGCTGGCCCTCGTCGGGCTTGTCCGGCTTGGTCTGGGTCACCTCCAGCGCCGACGCCGTCTGCTGTTGCTTGGCGAAGGACGCCGGATCGATGTTGCTGCGAGCCAGCGCCTCACGCTGCGCGAGCTGGGCGAGCGCGGTCCGCACGATCGTCTCCGACGTGCCCGACAGACCATCCTTCGTGATCGCCGTGTACGCGGGGCCGCCAGGGGCCCCGGTGCCCAGGGCGACCGAGACGTCGCCGGCGTCGACCTGGGTGCGCGCGGTCGCGGCGTCGGCCAGGGGGACGACCTCGACCGAGGTGCCGCTCAGCGTCCCGGCCTGCGTGATCGACTGCGACAGCGCGGCGTTGGTGCCGACCACGCCGATCTTCTCGGGCTTGTCGTCGCCGCCGGTGAAGATCGACGCGACGATGAGACCGCCGATGATGAGCACCAGCATCAGAGCGTTGGTGATCAGAAACGATCGGGTGCGGACGCGGGTCGTGATCTCACGGCGGGCGATCAGCGAGATCGCGCGGGTGGGGCCGAGGGTGGCCCCGCCGGTGGTCTTCGGTGTGCTCATGCTGAAACAACCTCTCGGAACAGATCGGTCAGATGGGGGTGGCTCGTGGCGAACCGATGAACCGGCCCATGGGCCAACGCCGTCGCGAGGAGCCTCTGGTCATCGGCGGTGTCGTCGATGCGCAGATGGGTGTCGGCGCCTCGGTAGTCGGCCTCGATGACGCCGGGCAGACCGTCGGCCCACCGCGTGGAGGTGTCCGGGCCGGTGACGTGCAGCGTCTTGCCGCCGCCGGCACGCAGCTCGTCGACGCGTCCCTGCGCGCGCATGCTGCCCTTGGTGATGATGCCGACGCGGTCGCACAGCCGCTGGACGAGATCGAGCTGGTGGCTGGAGAACAGCACCGGGACTCCCTCGGCGGCCTTCTCCTTCAACACGTCGCTCATCACGTCGACGGCGACCGGGTCGAGACCGGAGAACGGCTCGTCCAGCACCAGCACGGTCGGCTCGTGCACGAGCGCCGCGGCGAGCTGTGCGCGCTGCTGGTTGCCCAGGCTCAGGTCGCCGACGTTGTCGTCGATGCGCTCGCCGAGGCCGAGTCGGGTGACCCAGCGGACGACGTTGTCGCGTGCGTCGGCCGACGACAGGCCGTGCAGCTCGGCCAGGAACCGGAGCTGCTCACCGACCTTCATCTTCGGGTACAGGCCGCGTTCTTCGGGCATGTACCCGATCTGACGGCGCATCTCGAGGTCGATCGGGCGGTCGCCGAGGAGCACTCGCCCGGAATCGGCGGCCAGCACCCCGAGCACGATGCGCATGGTGGTGGATTTGCCGGCGCCGTTGCTGCCGACGAAGCCGAAGATCTCGCCGGCGTTGACCGTGAAGGTCATGTCCGACAACGCGGTCAGGGTGCCGTATCTCTTCGACAGGTGGTCGATGATCAGTGGATCGTTCACGATCTGCCTTTCTCGGGTGGATCGGGGGACGGATGGGTCACCAGGGCGCTGGGGCCGGTGGGTCCAGGTCGCGGGCCGCTGCCCTCGGTGTCGGCTCGGGTGCCGGTTGAGTCTCTGCTGCAGGGGTTTCGGGATGGGGATCGTCTTCCGCGACCTCGTCGACGTCGTCGTCTACGAAGTCATCCGGATCGGGATCGGCCTGCCACCACGAGGTGAGAATGGTGGGCGTGCAGGATCCGACGAGAACGAGGCTGATGAGCAGCACTCCGATCCCGTAGACGTTCTGACCTGAGACGAGATCGTTCGCCGAGCCGAGGAAGATCAACAGCAGGTACGGGATGAACATGAGGCTGAAGAGCACGATGTAGCCGATCGACCGAGCCGAGTTCCGCTGTGCGAGTTGGATCTCGTCGAGCGCAGAGACGGGCGCGTCGGCGACCGACCCGGTCACGATGCGAAGGATCGTGAGGGTGCTGACCGTACCGATCAGCCCGATGAGAAACGGGATCCAGAACCACAGGTGGGTGAACAGGGCGGCCACACCGGCGATGACGAGGGCCACGAGGAACGCCCCCAGCGTCAGGGCCAGTCGTCGGAAGGCCCGGCGGTTGCGCATCGTCGGGTAGCGACCCGCGTACTTGGCGATGGTGCGCTCGTACCGAACCGCGCGCCAGGTCTCGTATCGACGCCAGAGCTGCGGCTTGGCGTGCTCGGGGATCGCCGAGTTGGGATCGCTCATGATGACGCTCCGTTTCGTTTCGCGTACAGCTCGGACGACATGGCACCGAACTCTGTGCGGCTGAAGACGGCCTCGACCGGGAGGTCGAAGACCGCGCAGATCCGAAAGGCGAGGTCGAGGCTGGGGTAGTTGTCGCCGCGTTCCAACGCCCCCACCGACTGCACGTTGATCTCGACGAGGTCGGCGAGCTCGGCACGTGACATGCGCCGCTCGGCGCGGAGGACACCGATGCGGTTGTAGATCGGGAGCGAGGCTCCCCGTCTGACTGGGCTCACGCAATCAAGTATTAGGAAAACACAACACAAAGTCAACAGGTGACAACGAACCGTTTGCTCAGGAGGGGGTCACGCCGTAACTCTCGGCGAGCAGCATGAGCATGTCGATCCGGGCGGTGTCGGCGTCGGGATCGGGGGCCAACGGCTTGCGCAGCGCCTCGCCGTCGAACGCGGCGATGAGGACCAGGACCAGGGTGCGTCGCCGTGCGGCGGTGAGGTCCCGGAGTTCGGGCATGCCGTCGGCCAGCAGGGTCATCTGGGCGTAGTAGTTCTCCAGGATGGGACTCAGGCGGGTCCGCAGCGCTTCGTCGATACGCGCGTGAAAAGCCAACTCGCGCAGGACGATGTTGAGGTCGGAGGTGGCGAGGTCGCGGACCAGCAGCACGGCCTCGCGCATGTCCCGAGGCGTGGCCTCGGCGCTCGATGTGCCGAACTCCGCGGTGAAACTGCTGATCTGGCGCTCGCCGACTTCCTGGGCCACCGCGATCATGAGATCGAGGCGGGTGGGGAAGTGGCGGAACAGAGCACCCTGGGACAGGCCGGCCCGTGTCACGATCTCGACGACGGTGGTCTTGGCGTATCCGATCTCGGCGATCGAGGTGATCGCGGCGTCGAGCAGGGCCCCGATGGTGGTCGCACGGCGCTGCGCCTGCGTCCGTCGCGGCGCACCTCCTGGGGAACTCACCTGCCAACTATAAAAGCGCCTGGCCACTCCACTGCCGGTCACGCCGCGAATGGGCGTGCTCAAAGGGGCTTGTGGACACTTAGAAACCATGTACTCTCTTTTTATCTTGGTGAGGTGAGTCACACAAGCGCGATACCCCGTGGCTGACCCGTACGGCGATTCAAAGGAGAATCTGTGTTCCTGGTGTCGGGCGTGAGAACGGTTCGTGGCCGAAAACGATTGTTGGCGTTGATGGTCGGCGTCACTGCGGTTGTCGGACAGGGTGTGGTCGCCACCGACGCCGCCGCTGCGCCCCCGCCGCTCGTGGCACCGTCGACGGCGCCGGTCCCACTCTTCCCGCCACTGCCGGACGCCGACCGCGGGTTCTATCTCCCACCCCAGCGGGTGGTCGATGCCGCCGCACCCGGCGAGATCCTCGCGGCGCGTCGGGTGAACCTCGCCAACGCGTCGGTGCTCCCGGTCAACGTCGACGCCTGGCAGATCTCCTACCGGTCCACCAACACCCGCGGGCAGGCGATCCCGGCGGTCTCGACGGTCCTCAAGCCGCGTGGTGCCGCGCCGGGTGGTTCGCGAAAGCTGCTGTCGTATCAGATGGCCGAGGACTCGACGGCCGGCTACTGCGCGCCCTCCTACGCGATGCGGGTGGGGTCGATCCCGGCGCCACTGACCGGCGCGATCACGGTTCCGCTCAACTTCATCGACGTGGTGGCCGCGGTCGCCAAGGGCTGGGCCGTCGTCGTCCCCGATCACCAGGGGCCGGACTCCGCGTTCGCCGCGGGCCCGCTCGCCGGGCGGATAGTTCTCGACGGCATCAGGTCCGCGGAACAGTTCGCGCCCCTTCAGGTCGACGGCACCGCGACGAAGGTCGGGATGTGGGGCTATTCCGGTGGAGCGATCGCCACCGGGTGGGCCGCCGAACTGCAGCAGAGCTACGCCCCGGAGCTCGACGTCGTCGGTGTCGCCGAGGGCGGCGTGCCCGCCGACCTCGGAGCGCTGGTGAACCTCGGCAGCGGCAACCTCGGCGCCGGGTTGGTGATGGCCGGCGTCATCGGCGTCAGCCGGGAATACCCCCAGTTGGCCGACATCCTGGCCCGCAGGATCAATCCGCTGGGCAAGGCGCTCGTCGCCGCCAAGAACCCCCTCTGCCTCGCCTATCAGTCCGTGCTGGCCCCCTTCCTCAACATCAAGGGTCTGTTCCTCGGTGGTGATCCGCTCCGGGATCCGCGTGTGAAATCGGTGTTGGCGCAGGTGCGGATGGGCCAGACGGTTCCCCGCTCGCCGATGTTCGTCTATCAGTCCCATCCCGACTGGCTGGTCCCCGTCGGGCCGGTGGACACTCTCGTGACGACCTACTGCCGTGACCCACGGGCCCGGGTGCAGTACACCCGCGACCACTTCAGCGAACACATCTCGCTCGACCCGGTCGCTGCGCCGGCGGCGTTGCTCTGGCTGGATGAACGGTTCGCCGGGAAGCCGGTGAAGGCAGGGTGTTCGACGACCGATGTGGGGTCGATGGCCCTGGACTCCCGGTCGTGGTCGGCCTTCTCCGACCAACTGGGCGCCAACGTGGCCGCACTGTTCGGTCAGGCGATCGGGCGCACCCCGACCCGGTAGCCGGCTACGACCGGACGGACTCCCCGTCGAGGACGGCGCGCACGTGTCGCGCCGCCTCGCGACCGGCCCGGTTCGCACCGATGGTCGACGCGGACGGGCCGTAGCCGAGGAGTTGCACGCCCGGCTCGTCGGCCACGACGGTCGCCAGTGTCCCGGTCATGGTGATGCCGCCGCCCGCGGCGCGTAGGTGCAGCGGCGCGAGGTGGTCGAGCGCGCTGCGGAACCCGGTGCACCAGAAGATGACATCGACATCGAGTTGCGCCGGGGCGTCCTCCCGGACGCCGTCGAAGCGGACGCCGTCGGCAACGATCCGGGTGAACATCGGCAGCCACTCGAGGATGCCGTCGGCCTGCGCCGCGGCGATGGCCGGGGTCGTGCGCAGGCCGGTGACCGACACCACCGACGTCGGCGGCAGTCCGGCGCGCACCCGGCGCTCCACCCGGGCGACGGCCTCGCGGCCCTCCTCCGGGCTGAACGGCACGTCGGTGAACACCGGACGGGTTCGGCTGCACCAATACGTCGTGACGTCGGTCGCGGTGCGGGCGATCTCCATCAGCAGCTGGACCGCCGAGATACCCGCTCCGACCACCAGCACCCGCTGCCCGTCGAACTCGTGCGGTCCGGTGTAGTCGTGGGTGTGCAGCTGGCGGCCGGTGAACCGCTCGGTCCCGGGGATGTAGGGGATGAACGGTCGATCCCATGTCCCGGTCGCGTTGACGATGGTCCGGGTGATGATCGTGGAGTCGATCCTCGTGTCACCCGGCCCGGGGCCGGTCAACAGCACCTCGTATTCGTCCGTGGTGCCTCGGCGACGTCGCACCGCGGTGACGTGTACCGGACGGCGGACGTCGAGTTCGAACCTCTTCTCGTACCGCTCGAAGTAGTCGGGCACCGCGGTCGCGGCCGGCCACTCGTCGCACTCGACCCCGAGGGCCTCGGTGAGTCCGTATCCGGGCAGATCGTGGACGTGGTTGGCGCCGGCCAGGGTCAGTGTCGGCCAACGGAACTGCCACGCGCCACCGGGTTTCGGGGCATGGTCGAGGATGGCGAATCGCCCGGTCAGTCCCCGCCGTCGAAGAAAATACCCGGCCGACAGTCCAGCCTGCCCGCCGCCGATCACCACACAGTCGAGCCGCTCGTCGGTCACGCCCCGAACTGTACGTCGCGTCGAGTATTAGGCTGACCACCATGATCGGGAGCAGCAGAGACGGTCTTGTGACCACCATCGAGATCCGACGCGAGAACAAGCGCAACGCCCTCGACCACGCCGTTCTCGACGGCCTGGCCGCCGCGGTCACCGATGCGGTCGACACCGGCAGCCGCGCCATCGTTCTCACCGGCCAGGGCGCCGTGTTCAGCGCGGGTGCGGACCTGTCCGGCCCGGTCTACGACCCGGACTTCCTCGCGACGTTGGTGGCCACGCTGCAGCAGATCGAATCGTTGCCGGTTCCGGTCATCGCCGCACTCAACGGAAGTGCGTTGGGAGCGGGCCTGCAGCTGGCCATGGTCGCCGACCTCCGTGTGATGGCGCCCGGCGCGACGGTCGGCATCCCGGCGGCGAAGCTCGGTGTGGCCGTCGACGAGTGGACCATCCGCCGACTGACCTCTCTGGTCGGCGGCGGCATCGCGCGCGGCATGCTCATCGGATGCGATCCGCTCACCGCCGATCGCGCGCACGCCATCGGGTTCGCCAACCGCATAGGCGATCTCGCCGAAGCGCAGGCGTGGGCGGCGTCGATCGCCGACCTCGCCCCGCTCACGCTCGCGCACTACAAGCTGGTGTTCGCCGGCGACGGGGCACGTGATGAGGCCCCGGCCGATCGCATGGATGCGATGATGCGGGCCTGGGACAGTGACGATCTCGTCGAGGGACGTACCGCGCGGGCCGAGAAGCGCGTACCGAGATTCACCGGCCGCTGAACGCGGCTCCTACTTCGGGCGTTTGACCGACTTACCCGGCCGGTAGACCAGTCGTCTGATCTCCGACGGCGGGTCCGCGATCCCCGGCCCACCCGCTCGCATCCACTCGCCGACCTCGCTCATCGCCGAGTCGGTCAGTACCCGTTGCAGCCAGACCGGGCGACCGCCGTTGGCTCGCCCCGCCCGTGACGGGGACACCACGATCACGTTCGAGCGCTTGCAATCGTCGAGACAATCGCTGGTCCGTACCCGAGCGGCGTCGTCGACCGAGTGTCGCAGAGCGTCGAGCTGGCTGTCGTGGTCGATGTCGGGATGTTTGCGCACGGTCCCGCAGCAACAGCCACGACAGACGGTCGCCGTCGGGATCGACGTACCGGTCTTCTTCGCCGACAGCCCGTTCTCCGATGTTCGAGCCGGGTGATCGTCCGGCATGGTGGTGATCACCGACGAGCCTACGACACCCGCGATGACGGGCTTTACGCCACCCAGAGTTGGTGCGCAAGGCTAAAGGGTGGAGTTTTCGTAGCCGAAACATGCTCGAACTGTTCGGGATACACGGCGCCTCTAGCGTCGCGATATTGCCCGTCAGGGGGCGGACATCATCTGCGATTGCTGATCGAGGAGTGCGCATGACCCAGGAAGTAGCGGAGCCGAATCCGGCTCTCACCGGACCGCAGGCTGCGGCCACCCGAGAAACGCTGGAGGACTACACCCTCCGGTTCGCTCCACGGAGTTATCGCAAGTGGGGGCCGGGCGTCGTCTCGATCTCCGCGCTCGGCGGCATCGCGTACCTCGCCGATTTCGCGATCGGTGCGAACATCGGTATCGCCAACGGCACCGGTAATGCGTTGTGGGGCATCCTGTTCTTCGCCGTCGTCGTGGTGTTGACGGGCTATCCGCTCGCCTACTACGCGGCGCGGTACAACATCGACCTCGACCTCATCACCCGTGGCAGCGGATTCGGCTACTACGGGTCGGTGCTGACGAACGTCATCTTCGCGTCGTTCACCTTCATCTTCTTCGCCCTCGAGGGCTCGATCATGGCCCAAGGCCTCAAGCTGGGTCTCAACATCCCGCTGTGGCTGGGTTATCTGGTGTCCTCGGTGCTCGTCATCCCGCTGGTCATCTACGGCATGAACACCCTGGCCAAACTGCAGGTGTGGACCACGCCGCTGTGGCTGGTCATGATGGTCCTGCCGTTCCTCTACCTCCTGATCACACACCCCGACGCGGTCGGTGACTTCCTCGCCTTCAGCGGTGGCACCGACGCCCAGGGTGGCAACGGTGTCTCGTTCGCAGGCACCATGCTCGCCGCCGGTGTCTGTCTGTCCTTGATCGCCCAGATCGCCGAGCAGATCGACTACCTGCGCTTCATGCCGCCGAAAACCGCTGAGAACAATCGCAAGTGGTGGATCGCCGTCATCGCGGCCGGCCCGGGCTGGGTCTTCTTCGGTGCCATCAAGCAGGTGGTCGGACTGTTCCTCGCCGTCTACCTGATCCTGAACTTCGCTGACCAGGCCGGTGTCGCCAATCAGCCCGTCGAGCAGTTCCTCGCCATCTACGAGGACTTCATGCCGCACTGGCTGGCCCTGACCCTCGCGGTCATCCTGGTGGTCATCAGCCAGATCAAGATCAACGTGACCAACGCCTACTCCGGCTCGCTCGCGTGGACCAACAGCTTCACCCGCGTCACCAAGACCTACCCGGGTCGCCTGGTCTTCCTGGTGTTCAACGTCGCCATCGCCATCGTGCTGATGGAAGCCAACATGTTCAGCTTCCTCAACAACCTGCTGAACTTCTACGCCAACTGCGGCATCGCGTGGATCGCCACGGTGGCCTCGGACATCGCGATCAACAAGTTCCTGCTGAAGCTGTCGCCCAAGCAACCCGAGTTCCGACGCGGGATGCTCTACAACGTCAACCCGGTGGGATTCGGCAGCGTCGTCCTGGCCGGCGGACTGTCGATCATGACGTACTTCCACGTCTTCGGCGACGCCATCCAGCCGTACTCACCGATCGTGGCACTCGTTCTCGCCGTGGTGCTGCCGCCGATCTTCGCCGTCGCGACGAAGGGCAAGTACTACCTGCGTCGTACCGACGACGGCATCGACCTGCCGATGCTCGACGAGGACGGCAACCCGTCGGACGTCAAGCTCATGTGCTGCGTCACCGGCATCGAGTTCGAGCGGCCCGACATGATCGCGTCGGCGAAGCCGGGGCCGAACGGGGAGAAGCAGTACATCTCCTCGCTGGCCCTCTCGTGCGACAAGACCGGCGAGCACGTGTTGCCCGAACAGAAGACGGAGACCGCTCTCACCCAGTAGGTCCGACACCGTCGGCCACCGCCCCGTCATCGACCCGCAGGTCGGTGATGGGGCGGTCTGCGTTTGCGAGAATGATCCGATGACACGGCGCAGCGCGGTCGAGGTCCGAGATCTCATCGTCGATCCCGGTAGCTGGTCGAGCTGGGACGACCCGATCTCCGCGGCGTCGGCCGGCGACGACTACGCCGACGACCTCCGTGCGGCGCGTGACAAGACCGGTCTCGACGAGTCGCTGATGACCGGCGCGGCCACCGTCCACGGCCACCGTGTGGCCCTGGTGATCAGCGAATTCGGCTTCCTCGCAGGATCGATCGGCGCTGATGCCGGCACCCGGATGACCGCCGCCATCAGGCGGGCCACCACCGAGGGCCGTGCGCTGGTGGCGCTCCCGGCGTCCGGGGGCACCCGGATGCAGGAGGGGACCGCGGCCTTTCTGCAGATGGTCGGCATCACCGCGGCGGTCGTCGAACACAAGGCGGCTCATCTGCCGTACCTGGTCTACCTGCGCCACCCCACCACCGGTGGGGTGTTCGCCTCGTGGGGGTCGCTCGGCCACGTGACGCTCGCCGAACCCGGTGCGCTGATCGGCTTCCTGGGCCCGCGCGTCTACGAGGGGCTCTACGGCGAGGCGTTCCCGGAGGGCGTCCAGCAGGCGGAGAACCTGCGGGTGCAGGGGTTGGTCGACATCGTGACGCCGGTGGACAACCTCGCCGAGTTCGTCGACGCGATCCTGCGGGTGCATCGCGCCGGCATCGAGCCGGCCGAAATCGCAACGGCGACAATCCCACCTGCATCCGACACGCCTCGGGTGCGCACGGCGACCTGGGACGCGGTCATCGCGTCCCGACGCGCCGACCGGCCCGGCGTGCGTGACCTCGTGCGAGCGGTCGCCGACGACGTGGTGAACCTCAGCGGGACCGGCGAAGGCGAGAGCGACCGTGGCCTGCTCGTCGCCATGGTCCGCCTCGGCGGTCGGGGAGTGGTTCTCATCGGCCAGGACCGACGCCTGCAGACGCCGGGGTCGCTGCTGGGGCCGTCGGCGCTCCGGGTGGCGCGACGCGGCATGCAACTCGCGGCCGATCTCGACATCCCGCTCGTCACGGTCATCGACACCCCCGGCGCCGAGTTGTCGAAGGAGGCCGAGGAGGGGGGACTGGCGGGTGAGATCGCCAGGTGTCTGGCCGATCTCATCGCTCTGCCCGTGCCGACGGTGTCGGTGCTGCTGGGGGAAGGTGCCGGTGGGGCCGCGTTGGCGTTGATGCCGGCCGACCGTGTGGTCGCCGCGTCGAACGCCTGGCTGTCACCGCTGCTGCCGGAGGGAGCGAGCCTCATCGTCCACCGTGACACCGACCACGCGGCGGAGATGGCCGATGCGCAAGGGATTGGCGCGGCCGCCCTGTTAGACCGCGGATTCGTCGACGTGGTGGTCGACGAGAAGCCCGATGCCGCAGACGAACCCGGACCGTTCTGCGTCCGTGTGGGCGCGGCGGTCGTGGGCGCACTCGGGGAGATCGAGCGACGGGACTCTGCGGACGTGATCAGATCACGAACCGAACGCTTCGGCCGCCGGTAGACGACCGAAGCGTTCGGCTGTTCACACGCGGTCAGGGCAGGGGTCGATCAGGGCCAGACGAGGCGCTTGCCGCCCTCGAAGTCCTGACGGAACTGATTGCCGACCTTGTACTCGTCGCCGACCGGGAGGCCGAACTTGTCCGGACCGCCGGCGGCCGCGTACTTGGCGAGGATCTGACCCCACACCGGATGTGTACCGGTGTTGGCGCCGTAGTACATGTTGCCGCCCTCGAAGAACTGCTTACGTCCTGTGCCGCCGGCGAGCTCGTCGCTGGTCGGATACTTGAGGGGGCCGCGCTCGTAGTTCAGGGTCGCCCAGCGTGCGCGCAGGGCGCCGCCGATCTGGTGGGCGACACCGCCGGAGACGTTGGCCTTCCAGTAGAACGACGTCTGCTTCTCGAACCGCTGGAATCGTCCGCCCTGGAACGCGGCGGCTTCGTTCATCGTCGGGTTGCCCCACGTGGTGGGCCCGCCGGTGGCCTCATAGGCCTCCAGGATCCGTCCGCCGACGCTGTATTCGCCGAAATCCTTGTCGGCGCTCGCGACACCCACCTGGGTGGAACCGAGCAGGGCCACGGCCATCGCCGCGACGGCCACCGCCGTCATGCGTTCTCTGATGCGCATATGTAGTCACTTTCATGTGGTCGAGTCCTTATGAGGGTACGAAACGAAAACTTCGGCCTCCCGCGATGGGTGGCCGAAGCGTCCGATACCTCAGTGCGGATCAGGGGAAGACGAGAACGCCACCCTGGAAGTTCTGGGCGTAGTTCCTGCCCACTCGGTACTCGTTGCTGACGGGCATGCCGAGCTTTCCGGTCGGGCCCTTGGCGGCGGCATATTTGCCGAGGATCCCGCCCCACACCGTGTACGTCTTGGTGGTGGTGCCGCTGTAGATGTTGCCGCCCTGGAAGAACTGCTTGACGCCCTTGTCGGGGATGCCGATCGGGTCGGAGGTGGGGTATTTGAGAACTCCACGCTCCCACTGGAGCGTTCCGTACTTCGCGAAGATCGCGCCGCTGACCGGGTGTGCGACGCCGTTGGTGACCGACGCCTTCCAGTAGAAGTGGGTGTTGTCCTTCTCGAAGGTCTGGAAGCGTCCACCGAGAGCGGGTCGCTCGTCGCCGGTGGCCTCGCCCCACTTCGCGACACCGCCGGTGGCCTTGTAGGCCTCCAGGATGCGTCCGCCGATGGTGTATTCACCGGACGGCTCATCGGCACTCGCGATGCTCGTCACCTGCGTCGACGCGAGCACGGTAAAGGCCATTGCGGCCACCGCAGCTGCTGTCACGCGTTGTTTGATGCGCATTGGAATCACGTCACTTTCCTTGTAGTCAGGCCACCGACCCGGATCGATTGTTCGCGATAGCAACTGTTTGCACAATCGCTCAGGCGAACGATTGTCCGAAACGCAATGCGTTCGTTGCGGAACTGACGGCCTACGAGTACGTATAGTTGGTGAGCGCAATTAATTAGGGAGGCTATATGTCCGACGTGGTTCGCGAGTATCCGATGGCCCGCACCTGTCCGTTCGACCCGCCCGCACAGCAGACCGAGGACGGTCCGGTGTCGAGGGTTCGGATCGAGACCGGGGCGACGGCCTGGCTGGTCACGGGGTATCAGGAGCAGCGTGAGGCGCTCGTGGATCCGCGTCTCAGCTCGGACTTCCGGCGTGAGGGCTACCCCTCGCGCATCACCACCCAGGCCCGGACGCGGTCGTTCATCTCCATGGACAACCCGGAGCACCAGCGGCAGCGTCGGATGCTCATCAAGTACTTCACGGTCAAGCGCATCGAGTCGATGCGCCCGGCCATCCAGAAGGTGGTCGACGGCCTCCTCGACGAGATGCTGGCGGGATCGGGATCGGCCGACCTGGTGTCGCAGTTCGCTCTGCCGCTGCCGTCGCTGGTGATCTGCGACCTCCTCGGCGTGCCGTACGCCGACCACGACTTCTTCCAGGAGTGCAGCAGCGTGCAGCTGACGATGTCGGCTCCGATGGCCGACCGCGAGGCCGCCCGCGACGCGCTCAACGGATACCTGCTGAATCTGGTCGAGTCCGCCGTCGACAACCCCGGCGATGATCTCATCGGCGACCTGGTGACCAACCAGGTCCGGCCCGGTCACCTCACCACCGGCGAGGTGGCCGACATGTGCAGCCTGCTGCTCATCGCCGGACACGAGACCACCGCGAACATGATCGCGCTGGGCACCCTGGCGCTGCTGCGGCATCCCGGTCAGCTGGCCGAACTGCGCGAGTCCGACGATCCGGCGCTGATGGCGTCGGCGGTCGAGGAACTGCTGCGCTATCTGACGATCGTCCACCAGGGGCTGCGCCGGGTCGCTGTCGAGGACATCGAGATCGGGGGAGCCCAGGTCGCCGCGGGCGACGGGGTCATCATCTCCGCCGACGCCGGCAACCGCGCCCCCGACGCCTTCGACGGCGATCCCGACGAACTCGACATCCACCGCTCGGCCCGGCACCACGTGGCCTTCGGGTTCGGTATCCACCAGTGTCTCGGCCAGGCGTTGGCTCGACTCGAACTCGACATCGCCTACTCCACCCTGTTCCGGCGGGTGCCGACGCTCGCCGTGGACGCGTCGCTGGACGAGATCGACTTCAAGGACGACATGTTCGTCTACGGCGTCCGCGCGTTGCCGGTCACCTGGACTGTGGACTCGGACCGATGAGCATCGAGATCGACCGCGACACCTGCGTCGGGGCCGGACAGTGCGTGCTGGCCGCGCCGGATGTCTTCGACCAGACCGAGGACGAGGGCATCTCGTTCGTGCGACCCGACGCGCCGGCGGGCCGGGACGCCGCGATCGCGGACGCCGTCGACCGCTGCCCGGCACGGGCCATCGCTCTGGTCGAGGGGTGAATCGGACATCGCTCCGCGCAGCGGAAAACGACGCGCCACCACGTGGTCGGCGTTGGTAGCGTCGACCGGGTGAATCCTGCTCACCCGCACTGTCCCGGGTCGCGCGCCCGATGCTGATCCGCCTGCTGCGCACGTATCTGCGCGCCTACAGCCGTGAGCTGACCGCGGTCGTCGCCCTGCAGTTCGTCGCGACCCTGGCGATGCTGTACCTCCCGACCCTCAACGCCGACATCATCGACAAGGGCATCGCCCGTGGCGACACCGACTACATCGTCGACATCGGCATGTGGATGTTGGGTATCTCGCTGGTGCAGGTGCTGTGCAGCATCGCGTCGAGCTACTTCGGCGCGCGGGCTTCGTTGGGCGCCGGCCGCGACATCCGCCGCGACCTGATGCATCGCGTCGGGACCTTCTCCGCCCGCGAGGTGGGCCGCTTCGGCGCACCGTCGCTGATCACCCGCACCACCAACGACGTCCAGCAGGTGCAGATGCTCGGCGTCATGGCCTGCACGATCCTGGTCACCGCGCCCATCATGTGCATCGGTGGGATCGTCATGGGCCTGCACGTGGGCAGCAGCCTGGCCATCGTCCTCATCATCGCGGTCCCGGTGCTGGGCGGATCGATGGCCGTCATCATCGCGAGGATGATCCCCGGCTTCCGGGCCATGCAGGAGCGCATCGATGCCGTCAACCGCGTTCTGCGCGAACAGATCACCGGCATCCGCGTGGTGCGGGCGTTCGTCCGGGAACCCTACGAGCGCAAGCGATTCGCCTCCGCGAACGACGATCTCACCGCCTCGGCCCTCAAGGTCGGGCGGTTGATGGCGTTGATGCTGCCGGTCGTCACCGTGATCACGAACGTCACGATGGTCGCCATCGTCTGGTACGGCGGCTACCGCATCTCCGCAGGCGCGGTCGAGATCGGTGCACTCACCGCGATGATCAGCTACGTCATGCAGATCATGATGGCGGTGATGATGGCGTCGTTCCTCGCGATGATGGCTCCCCGCGCCGCGGTCTGCGCCGAGCGCATCACCGACGTCCTCGAGACCGAGACATCGGTCGTGCCCGCCGCCGAGACGACGCCGTTCGCCGGCGACCCCGGATCGGTCGAGTTCCGATCCGCCCAGTTCCACTACCCGGGCGCCGATCAGCCGGTGCTGTGCGACATCTCGCTGTCGGCGCGACCCGGCAGCACCACCGCCATCGTGGGCTCGACCGGTGCGGGCAAGACCACTCTGCTCGGACTCATCCCGCGCCTGATCGACGTCACCGACGGATCGGTGGTCGTCGGTGGTACCGACGTGCGGTCCCTCGATCCCGACGTGTTGCGCAGTGCGATCGGTCTGGTCCCGCAGAAGCCGTATCTGTTCTCCGGCACCATCGCGACCAACATGCGCTACGGCAAGGCCGACGCCACCGACGATGAGATCTGGGAGGCGCTGACCATCGCGCAGGCCGCCGATTTCGTCCGCGACATGCCCGACGGTCTCGACACCGCGGTGGCCCAGGGCGGCACGACGGTCTCCGGTGGGCAGCGACAACGCCTCGCGATCGCCCGTGCGGTGATCCGTCGTCCCGACATCTACCTGTTCGACGACTCGTTCTCCGCACTCGATCTGACCACCGACGCCCGACTACGCGCCGCGCTCAAGCCCGTCACCCGCGACGCGTGCGTTATCATCGTCGCCCAACGCATCTCGACCATCATCGACGCCGACTCGATCGTCGTCCTCGAGCACGGGCGGGTGGTCGGCACCGGCACACACGACGAACTGCTCGGCAGCTGTTCCACCTACGCCGAGATCGTCGAATCGCAACTGTCCGTGGAGCAGGCCCGATGACGCGGCCCGGTGCCGGGGTCGGCGGACCCCGCGGCGGACCGATGATGGGTGGTGTACCCGGTGAGAAGGCACGCTCGTTCAAACCCTCGGTGAAACGACTGCTCGGACTGCTTGCCGCACGCCGACTCTCGTTGTCGGTGGTGGTCGTCTCGGCGATCGGCTCGGTGGTGCTCACCGCGTTGTCGCCGCGCATCCTCGGCCACGCCACCGACCTCATCTTCTCCGGCGTCATCGGGGCGCAACTGCCCGACGGCCTCACCAAGGCGCAGGCGGTGGACCGACTCCGCCAGAACGGCAACGGCACCTTCGCCGACCTGGTCTCCTCGATGGACGTCGTGCCGGGTCGCGGCGTCGACTTCGGCGCCGTCGGCCAGACGCTGACCGTGGTCCTGATCCTCTACCTCGGTGCCGCGGTGCTCATCTGGCTGATGAGCCAGCTGCTCAACATCACCGTCCAGGGGACCGTGCGGGAGCTGCGCAGCGAGGTCGAGGACAAGATCCACCGACTCCCGTTGCGCTACTTCGACACCACGCCGCGCGGCGAGCTGCTCAGCCGCGTCACCAACGACATCGACAACGTGTCGCAGTCGCTGCAGCAGACCATCTCCCAGCTGCTCAACTCGCTGCTGATGGTGGTCGCGATCCTGGTGATGATGCTCGTCATCTCACCCCTGCTCGCGCTGATCGCACTGGTCACCGTCCCGCTGGCGATCCTCGCGACGACCATGGTGGCCAAGCGGTCCAAGCCGCACTTCATGGCCCAGTGGAAGAGCACGGGCGCGCTCAACGCGCAGGTCGAGGAGGCCTTCACCGGGCACGAGCTGATCAAGGTGTTCGGGCGTCAGGACGAGGTCGAGGAACGCTTCGACAACCGCAACGAGGCGCTCTACCAGTCGAGTTGGCGTGCGCAGTTCATCTCCGGGATCATCATGCCCGCCATCATGTTCCTCGGGAACCTGAACTACGTCGCGATCGCCGTCGTCGGTGGGCTGCGGGTGGCGTCGGGTCAGCTGAGTCTCGGCGAGGTACAGGCGTTCGTCCAGTACTCACGGCAGTTCACCCAGCCGCTCACCCAGATCGGGTCGATGTTCAACCTGATGCAGAGCGGAGTCGCGTCGGCCGAGCGCATCTTCGACATCCTCGACGAGGACGACGAGACAGCCGACCCGAAGACGCCGGTCTCACCCGAGGTCGTCGCCGGCGGACCCTCGGGTGCCGTTGTCTTCGACGACATCTCGTTCCGATACCGCGAGGATCAGCCGCTCATCGATCAGCTGACGCTGGCCGCCGAGCCGGGTCACATGGTGGCCATCGTCGGACCCACCGGCGCGGGCAAGACCACCGTCGTCAATCTGCTGATGCGCTTCTACGACGTCGACTCGGGCGCGATCACCGTCGACGGTGTCGACACGCGGTCGATGACACGCGCTGATCTGCGCGGCCGGACCGGCATGGTGCTGCAGGACTCATGGCTGTTCGGCGGGACGATCCGCGACAACATCGCCTACGGCGATCCGTCCGCGAGTGAGGAGGCGATCCTCGAGGCCGCCCGCGTCAGTCACGTCGACCACTTCGTGTCGATCCTCCCCGACGGGTACGACACCGTCATCGACGAGGAGGGCGGCGGCGTGAGTGCGGGGGAGAAGCAGCTCATCACCATCGCGCGTGCGTTCCTGGCGCAGCCGACCGTCCTGATCCTGGACGAGGCGACCAGCTCGGTCGACACCCGCACCGAGTTGCTGATCCAGAAGGCGATGCAGGCGTTGCGCGCCGACCGCACGAGTTTCGTCATCGCGCACCGACTCTCGACCGTCCGCGATGCCGACACGATCCTGGTGATGGAGAGCGGGAAGATCGTCGAGCAGGGGTCGCACGACGAACTCCTCGACGCCCGTGGCGCCTACTACCGGCTCTACAACAGTCAGTTCGTCGGTCCGATCGACGACGAGGAGATGTCGACCGTCCCCTGACCGCCGAGCGTGCCCTA
>NZ_JAEMTF010000009.1:77342-83990 GCF_016462415.1 Williamsia sp.
TAATAACCCGCCGAGCGGGCCGTAATAACCCGCCGAGCGGGCCGAAACGACGTGCTGAACGTGCCGGTGATCGTGGGCGGCCAGGGGATGCGACCGCATCTGTGGACAATGCGGCCCACCACGTCGCCGACCCGAGCCGCAGTCGGTCCGCGTCGCTACTGTCGCCCCTGTGCCCCCACCGACCCCCGAGATCCGCCCGGACAACCTGGGCAGGTTCTTCGACAGCGGCACCCTGGCGCGTGCCCGGGTGTACGCCAACCGGGGCATGGTGGTGCGCTCGGAGTACGACACGAGCGGTCGGGTGCTGACCGGGACCTGCCGGGGCAACGGGACGCGCCCGTACGCGGTGCGGGTGGAGTTCACGGACGGCGCGGCGGGGTGGGAGATCGACTGGACCTCCTGCACGTGCCCGGTGGGCGAGTTCTGTAAACACGCCGCTGCCCTCGTGCTGATCGCGGCGCCACCCCGGTTGCACGTCGTCCCGACCGACCCGTGGGTGTCGGTCGAACCCTGGGAGTCGGTACTCGCCGACGTCATCGCCGAATCGGCACCCACACCGACCGCGGGTCTGCCGATCGCCCTGCAGTTCGCCCTCACCCGGGCGCCGTCGCGACATCAGTCCGGCGAGTGGATGACCCTGCGGCCGCTCACGCTCGGCAAACGCGGGATGTGGATCCGGTCGGGCCTGACGTGGCGGCACCTCGAGTTCACCACGCAGTCCGCCGAACACGACGCCGATCAGTACGCCGCGCTTCGCGAGATCTCACTCGAGTTCCGCCGTGCGCACCCCTATGCCCAGTCCGACGAGCTCGCCCTGTCGACTGCACCACCCACCATCTGGCGGTTGCTCTCCGACGCACGGACCGCCGGCGTCGCCCTGATCGCGCACCCGTCGACGTCCGCCGACGAGATCGCCATCGCCCGCGCCGCGACCCTCCGACTCGACATCGGCCAGGACGGCACCGACGGCGACGCCCACCTCGCCGTCACGCTCGAGGTCGACGACGAGTACTGGGACCCCGACGCCACCCACCTGGTCGGATCACCGAATCCCCATGGTGCCCTTCGCACCACCGGTCGAGTCCTGACACTGGCGCCGTTCGAGCCCCGACCCGGCCGCGCGCTCGCCCAGCTGTTCGGTACCGGCGGCGGACTCGCCGTCCCGGCGCACTCGGTCGGGCGTTTCGCCGACGAGTTCCTGCCGCGCCTCACCGCGGCGATACCGGTGCGCGTGGCGCAGGGGTCGTTCACCCCGCCCGACATCGACGGTCCGCGCGCCGTACTCACCATCGACATCGACGACACCGGCGTCGGACACGCATGGTGGAGCGTGCGGTATCTCGTCAACGACCAGGGCCACGACTTCGACCCGGCCGTGCCGATGACCGCGGTGGGGTTCCGACGTGCCGCAGCCGAGATCGCGCTCTGGGACGCCCTTGCCCCGGCGCTGCGATCCATCGCCGCGTCGGCGGGCACCTGGACGAGTCAGGCCTGCGATCACGTCCGGGCACGGATGCGCCACGGGTTCGACATGTCGCTGGCCGACGAGGTCGGTCGGATCCTGGCCGCGAGGTCCGTCGCCGATGCGGCCGTCACCAGCTCGGCGCGGACGCTGCTCTCCGGTGTGTGCCTCACCGCGCTGGAGACCGCGCGCCTGTGTGTCGAGCTGCTCCCCGATCTCGTCGTCGCCCATCCGGAACTGATCGTGGCCGTCGGTGCCGGTGCCGCGAACTTCGCCGCGGCACACAGTGATCCACTGGTGGGGTTCTCGCTGTCCGAGGACGACGCGACCGACCTCGAGGACGGGGGATCGCCGAACGACTGGTTCGATCTGCGCGTCACCGTGAACGTCGACGACCACCGCGTGCCCATCGCCGACGTGTTCACCGAGCTCGCCGACGGCGCGACGCACATGCTCCTCCCGTCCGGGGTGTACTTCCCGCTCGACTCCCCGGAGCTGAGTCGTATCGGTGAGCTGATGGCCGAGGGGCGCTCGCTCGGCGAGATCGAATCCGGTCGGGTCCGCGCCGCGTCCGGCAACGTCACCCTGTGGGAGGAACTGCTCTCGCTCGGCGTGGTGGACGAGCAGACGCAGGCCTGGCGAGACCGGATGGCGCGACTGAGTTCGGCACGCCCGCAACACCGCGTCACCCCGCCCGACATGCTGCAGGCAACGCTGCGCGGATATCAGCAGGAGGGCCTGGACTGGCTGAGCTTTCTCTGGGACAACGGACTCGGCGGCATCCTCGCCGACGACATGGGTCTGGGCAAGACCGTGCAGACGCTCGCCGTCATCGCCCGCATCGTCGAGAGCGGGTCCGAGGGCAAGTTCCTGGTCGTCGCACCGACCAGCGTCGTCGGCAACTGGGTCACCGAATGCCTGAAGTTCGTCCCGGATCTCACCGCTGTCGCCATCACCGCGACCCAATCACGCAGCCGCATCCCGCTGGCGCACTCCGTCGCCCACGCGGACATCGTCGTCACGTCGTACGCATTGATGCGTATCGACATCGACGCCTACGACGAGATCGACTGGGCCGGAGTCATCTTCGACGAGGCGCAGTTCGTCAAGAACCACAACTCCAAGGGCCACCAGTGCGCGCGTCGTCTGCGGGCGCCGTTCAAGCTCGCGATCACCGGTACCCCGATGGAGAACAACCTCATGGAGCTCTGGTCGCTGCTGTCGATCACGGCACCGGGCCTGTTCCCCCGACCGCAGCCGTTCACCGACTGGTTCCGCAAACCCATCGAGAGCGGACACCACCCCGAGCGGCTCGCTGTGCTGCGCCGGCGCATCAAACCCATGATGCTGCGCCGCAAGAAGGAGCAGGTCGCCGCGGATCTGCCCGGCAAGCAGGAGCAGGTGCTCGCGGTGCAGCTGTCGCCGAAGCACCGGCGGGCCTACGACACCCGCCTCGCCCGGGAACGCCAGAAGGTCCTCGGCCTGCTCGGCGACTGGGAGAAGAACCGGTTCGCGATCTTCCGATCGTTGACGATGTTGCGGCAGATGAGCCTGCACGCCGGTCTGGTCGACGAGTCGATGCGCGACATCGCCTCGGCCAAGGTGGACTTCCTGCTCGAACAGCTGCCGGAACTCATCGCCGAGGGCCACAGCTCGCTGGTGTTCAGCCAGTTCACCGGGTTCCTCGCGATCGTCCGGGCCGAGCTGGACGCGGCGGGCATCGCCTACAGCTACCTCGACGGATCGATGACGTCGCAGGCCCGCGCCGCGGAGGTCGCGAGTTTCGGGGCGGGCGCGACCCAGGTCTTCCTGATCAGTCTCAAGGCGGGTGGCTTCGGACTCAACCTCACCGAGGCCGATTACTGCTTCATCTGCGACCCGTGGTGGAACCCCGCGGCCGAGGCCCAGGCGGTCGACCGCGCGCACCGTATCGGTCAGACCCGGCCGGTCACCGTCTACCGTCTGGTGTCGGCGGACACCATCGAGGAGAAAGTCGTTGCCCTGCAGGAGCGCAAGCGTGAGCTGTTCAGCGCGGTCATCGACGAGGGGGATGAGTTCGGTAGCGCGATCGCGGCAGCGGACATCCGAGCCCTCCTGGAGTGACGCGAGGTCAGGCGTTGGCCGGAGGCCGACCGCGTGCGCGCTTGCGACCCACCACCCGGCCGTTGGAGAAGATCTCGCCACCCCACACCCCGTGGGGTTCGCGTCGCTCGAGCGCCCCGGCCAGGCACTGGTCGGTGACCGGGCACGTCCGGCACAGTGATTGCGCCCGTTGGAGGGCACGCGGACGTTCGTCGAACCACCAGTCCGCGTTCGCCGACAGACAGGGGAGACGATTCGCCGTCGCACGGAGTGTCGGGTTCATGACGTCATAGTCCAATGTGAACCACGCTTGAGGTCAAGGGTTTCCGCCACATGCGAGGCAAAGATCGGTCAAAGGTACGAGGCCATGTCGGCCAAACGTACTACCGCCGAGCGTGCGTCAGAAGAACCCGCCCATGTCGCCGCCACCGAAATCGTTGTCGCCGAGGTCGTTGTTCCCGAGATCGTTGTCGTCGAATCCGCCGGCGCTGTAGTCCCCGCCCATGTCATCGCCGTACCCGTTGCCATAGTCGTTGAAGCCACCCATGAGGCCGTCCATCAGGACCATGCCGCCGAGTCCGGCGATGCCCGCGACCGCCACCGTCTTCCACCAGGGCTGGCTGTACCAACCGGCGGGAGCGTAATTGCCGTTCACCGAACCGCCGGCGAAGTAGTACGGGTTGTTGCGGTCGGGCTGCGACGACTTCGTCCACGTCTGGTTGTCGACCCGCACCTGATCGCCGGTGCCCATGGGCTGCTGTTCGGCGAAGGAGGGGAGGTCCGGGCCGGGGTCGATGCCGAGCGCGGTCCGGGCCCCGCGGATGTAGTACAGACCCTCCACCGCAGTGCGTTTGGCGAAGCCGAACTGCGCCACCGACGTTGCCTGCGTGATCTGCGAGACCGCTGCGGTGTGGCGCTCGGAGGCGTCGGCGAGTGCCTGCTGCGCGGGCATGCTGTCGCCGGGGACCAGCATGGTGATCTGTCCGCCGAGCCGCTCGACCCAGCTCTGCGCGTCGGCCCGGGCATCGGCGACCGCGCCGTTCTGGCCAGGACGGATTCCGGCGCTTCGCCGCATCGCCATGAACGCCGCGGCGCCCACGATCAGCACGAGAACGATGATGAGCAGCGCCATGGTGACTCCTGGTCGCTCGTCGGGTGCGGTCGGTTCCCATTGTGCCCGCGTCCGTGGCGACGGTCATCCCGCGCTTCGGCGACCCCGTCGGCTGCGCGCCTACAGTCGAGGGAGGGGAAGCGCTCGAGCGCTCCCGCACGAATGCAGCGAACGGAAGGCACGCACCACATGGCTTACAGGTACCTCGGCAACAGCGGTCTGAAGATCTCGGAGATCACGTACGGCAACTGGCTGACCCACGGGTCGCAGGTGGAGAACGACATCGCCGAGAAGTGCGTGCACGCAGCCCTCGAGGCCGGCATCACCACCTTCGACACCGCAGACGTCTACGCCAACGGTGCCGCCGAGACCGTGCTCGGCAAGGCGCTGTCGGGCGAGCGCCGCGAGGGTCTGGAGATCTTCACCAAGGTCTACTTCCCGGTCGGCAAGCTCGGCCCCAACGACACCGGCCT
The DNA here is from genome assembly GCF_016462415.1 of Williamsia sp. GTDB lineage: Bacteria > Actinomycetota > Actinomycetes > Mycobacteriales > Mycobacteriaceae > Williamsia_A. The sequence goes on from NZ_JAEMTF010000009.1 coordinate 82,471, forward strand.
GTCGCGCAAGCACATCAGCGAGGGCATCAACGCCTCGCTCAAGCGACTCGGCACCGACTACGTCGACCTCTACCAGGCGCACCGCTACGACCACGAGACCCCGCTGGAGGAGACGATCCAGGCGTTCGCCGACGTCGTCCGCTCGGGCAAGGCGCTCTACATCGGGGTGTCGGAGTGGACCGCCGAGCAGCTGCAGGAGGGCCAGATCCTCGCCCGCGACGCAGGCTTCTCGATCATCTCCAACCAGCCGCAGTACTCCGCGCTCTGGCGTGTCATCGAGGAGAAGGTCGTCCCGACCTCGAAGGAGCTCGGAATCTCGCAGATCGTGTGGTCGCCGATCGCCCAGGGCGTGCTCACCGGCAAGTACAAGCCGGGCGAGGCCCCGCCGGCCGGGTCGCGCGCCACCGACGACAAGGGCGGCGACGAGATGATCAAGCGTTACCTCGACGACGAGGTCCTCACCAACGTGGCGAAGCTGCAGCCCATCGCCGACGATCTGGGCATCAAGATGTCGCAGCTCGCGATCGCGTGGGTGCTGGCCAACGACAACATCGCCGCGGCGCTCGTCGGTGCGTCCCGCCCCGAGCAGATCACCGAGAACGTCAAGGCCTCCGAGGTCACCCTCGACGCCGACGTGCTGAAGAAGATCGACGAGGCGTTGGGCAGCAGCATCATTCGCGACGCCTCGCTCACCAAGAGCCCCGAGAAGCGCATCGTCTAGACCGTGACCGCAGGACGCGCGTCGGTGACGATCCGCCCGTTCACCGACACCGACTGGCCGCTGATCTGGCCGTTCTTCGCCGACATCGTCGCCGACGGGGAGACCTACGCGTTCGACCCCGAGTGGTCGAGCGACGAGTCCCGCGCGGTGTGGCTCGGCGGCCCGAGGTCGCACGTCGTCGTCGCGGTCGACGGAGAGCGCGTGCTCGGCACGGCGACGATGGGGCCGAACCGGCCCGCGCGCGGCGCGCATGTCGGGACGGCGAGCTTCATGGTCTCGCCCGACGCGCGCGGACTGGGCGTCGGGCGGTTGCTCGGCGAGTACGTGATCGACTGGCATCGGCAAGAAGCGTTCGCGGCCATACAGTTCAATGCCGTTGTCGAGACGAACACCGCAGCCGTCGCGCTGTGGCAGAGCCTCGGTTTCGACATCATCGGAACCGTGCCGGGCGCCTTCGACAGCGCCCGGCACGGTCGGGTGGGCCTGCACGTGATGCACCTGCCACTGACCACGGGATAGACATGCCCCTTCTGCCCACACCTCCCGCGCCGACGCTCGGATCGGACCACCGCGCATCGATCGCCTGGGTCGCCGAGCACCTCGGCGACCTCGCGCGCGAGGACCCCACCGACATCGCCGCAGGCGGATTCACCGGCGGACAGGTCGCCGCCGACACCGCGCTGGCCGGACTCGACATCACCGGGTACGCCCGCGATCGCAGCACCGTGTTGCCGGTCGATCGACGCGGCGCGAGCCGGATGTCGCCCTACATCCGCCACGGTTTGCTGCCGTTGCGGAC
>NZ_JAEMTF010000009.1:84090-85765 GCF_016462415.1 Williamsia sp.
TGGTTGGTGAACCAGACGCGGATGTGGCTGTCGTCGCAGTGGGCCGTGCGCGCCGGGGCGACCTGGCGCGACGGCGAGGACGAGATGTTCGCGCACCTGCTCGACGGATCCCGCGCTGCCAACCGGCTCGGGTGGCAGTGGACGGTCGGGACCGGCTCGGGCAAGCCGTACGGATTCAGCCGGTGGCAGGTGAACAAGCGGGCGCCCGCGCTGTGTCGGGAGTGTTCGCTGTCGGACGCCTGCCCTATCGAGGGCTGGCCGTCGGACGCAACCGGGCCGTCGATCGACGGCCCGTACCTCGGCGCCGCCGACATCCCCGCCGGACCCGACGAGGTCGAGGGCCCGGGCCACGCCGACGCGGTGTGGCTGACCGCGGAATCGCTCGGCGACACCGACCCCGCCCTCGACACCAACCCGATGCTGCCCGCGGTGTTCGTGTTCGACGAACCCCTCCTGCAGCGGTTGCAGCTGTCCGGCAAGCGGCTGGTGTTCCTGGCCGAATGCCTCGGTGACCTGGCGCAACGCCGCGACGTCGAGGTCCGACGGGGCGTCGTCGCCACCGAACTCGCCGACCGCTCGGTGGCCGCGACGTGGGCTCCGGTGCCGGGGTGGCAGTCGATCGCCCGGCGCGTCGAGCCAGTCGAGATCCATCCCTGGCCGTGGCTGGTGCGACCGGGCCGGGCGCCGGTCCGATCGTTCAGTGCGTGGCGCAAATCGGTGGGTTCGCCGGGTCGGGTGGGCTGAACGACCTGGGTGAACGTCGCGCGCAGGCGCCGCCGCCTCTTTACGATCGCTGCTATGACCTCGGTGATCGCGACGATCAGCCTCAAGGGCGGCGTCGGGAAGACGACGGTCACCGCGGGTGTCGCCGAGTTCATGGCCGGCGAATTCGGTCGCCGTGTCCTCGTCGTCGACCTCGACTCCCAGATCAACCTCACGACGATGTTCCTGGGCGACGAACGCTGGGTGAAGCTCAACGCCGCCGGGCACACGCTCGCGACGGTGTTCGCCGACGCGGTCGATCAGACCTCGGAGTTCTCGCTGTCGGACACCCTGCAACGTGATGTGTCGACGGTGTCCGGGGTCGTCGGGGTCGATCTCATCCCGTCGTCGCTCGACCTGATCGAGGTCACCGAGGAACTCAGCGCGATGCGCGTCCGGCGCGACGACACCCTCGCCGGGGTATCCGCGCTGCGCGACGCCCTGGCGCCCGTCGTCGACGACTACGACTTCGTCCTCATCGACTGCCCGCCCAACATGGGTCCGGTGACGTTGAACGGTCTGGCCATGGCCGACGGTTACATCATCCCGACCATCCCGGATGTGTTGTCCACCTACGGGATCCCGCAGGTGCAGACCTACATCGGGAGGTTCGGCGAGGAAATCGGCAGGCGAATCGTCGAACTCGGGGTGGTGATCACCAAGTTCAAGGCCAACTCGTCGGTGCACAAGGAGACCGTCACCCGGCTCCGTCGCGACCCGAGTATCCAGAACGTCCTGCCCGGGTACCTCGGTGAGGCGAATTCCGTCGCTGCCGCAGCCGAATTCGGTACGCATCCGTCGCTGCGGGCGAAGTACGGGTCGCGCGGGCAGTTCGAGCAGTTCCGCGAACTCACCCGCACGATCATGGTCGAGGCCGACGACAAGCTCACGCCCCGCCAGGTGGGCACCTGAA
>NZ_JAEMTF010000228.1 GCF_016462415.1 Williamsia sp.
ACGAATACCTCCACCCCATCCGCCCCCTCGAGCGCATCCGCCAACGCGTCGACGCATCCGAAACCGACGGCGGCCGTTACGAACTCGAGGCGACGGTGAAACTCCACGGCGTGGTGACCGACATCGCCGGCTCGGGTACGGGGACCCTGGCGGCATTCATCGATGCGCTGGGATCGGTCGGATTCGATCTGCGTGTCCTCGACTACCGCGGCCACATCGTCCACGACGGCGCAGCCGACACCGTGACCTCGTCATCGCAACCGAGCTACGTCGCGTACGTGGAGATGCGGGTCGGGGGTACGGACGGTCATCGGACGAACTGGGGCGTGGGGATGGCGGAGTCGGCGACGACAGCGTCGCTGCGAGCCGTGGTCTCCGCGGTGAACCGAGCGAACACCCGTGAGCAATCCCGCATCGCCTTGTGACCGCGACCTACGCCGGTCTGGTCCGCAACCGTGGGTTCCGCAACCTGTTCGTGGTTCAGGCCGGGATCATGGCGTCGAGCTCGACCTCGTCGCTCGCGCTCGGGGTGGTCATGTTCGCGCAGACCAGTTCTCCGCTGCTGACCGCGCTCGCGATGTTCGGCGGCCCGCTCATCGCCTTCGGTGCCTCGTACTTCCTGCTGTCGTGGTCTGACCGCGTCCCACCCCGTATCGGTCTCGCCTTGACCGCGACGGCGCTTCTGGTCACCGACCTCCTGCAGGCCATCCCTGATCTGCCGTGGCCGGTTCGGTTCGTGCTCCTCGCGATTCCCTGGATCACCAATTCGGCGACCTCGGGCTCGAAGTGGCTGATCCTGCAGAGTGTCGTGGGCGCCGACGACTACCTCTTCGGACGCTCGACGCTCAACATCGCGGTCAGCGTCACGCAGATCGCGGGATACGGTGCCGGCGGAACACTGCTGCACGTCTGTTCGCCCCAGTCGATCTTTCTCGTCGCGGCCGGTGTCGACGCCGTCATCGTGTGCCTCACCCTGATCGGTCTGCCGCACGTGCCGCCGACATCGACGACGGGGTCGGGCCACGGGGAGCGGATGGTCACCCAGACCCGGCGGACCAACCGCGTGCTGCTGCGCTCGGTGGTCACGAGGCCCATCTACCTGAGTCTGTGGATTCCCAACGGGCTGATCGTGGGGTGTGAGGCATTGTTCGTCCCGTTCGCCGGGAACTCGAGCGGGTATCTCTACATGGCCGGTGCTGCCGGGATGCTCTCCGGTGACGTGATCGTCGGACGCTTCGTTGCGGCACGGCGACGGGATTCGCTGATCTGGCCGTTGAGAACGCTGATAGCGGCGCCCTACCTCGTGTTCCTGCTGAGCCCGTCGTTCACGCCGGCGATCATGGTGGTGTTCGTGGCCTCGATCGGCTACGCGGCATCGCTACCCCTGCAGGACAGGCTCATCCGCAACACCGATCCTGCCGCTCGTGGTCAGACCCTGGGTCTTCACACCACGGGGATGCTGATCTTCCAGGGCGTCGGCGCCGCGCTCGCCGGAGGTGTCGCCAGTGTGCTGGAGCCGTCGATCGCGATCGGACTCATGGGGTGCGCGTCACTGATCGTCACCCTGTCCCTCACGAGAGGTCTACGACGTTCACGGATGCCGGTCGAGGCCGCAGCGGTTCCGGCCCGGTAGCACCTGGGTGAACAACGGTCGGCGCCGCTCGTGTGGTCGACGCGGCCGAACTGTGGACAACCGCCGGGTGACCCCCACTCCGGTCGGTCGCGGGGCGTGGTCGCAGGGCACGATCGGTGCGTGTCGTCAGCTGCTCGCGCCTGGTTGGACGGTCTCGGCCAGGTGGCCCGCGCCGGCGCCGACCTGGTGGTGCCGCTGCTCTGTGGCGGATGCGGCCGTCCCG
>NZ_JAEMTF010000155.1:0-3926 GCF_016462415.1 Williamsia sp.
CCAAGGCGGTCGACGCCGCGCCGGTGACCCAGACCGGCATGGTGATGGGCACCGCCCAGTACATCTCGCCCGAGCAGGCCCTCGGCGAGGACGCGACCTCGGCATCGGACGTCTACTCGCTGGGAGTCGTCGGTTACGAGGCCATCTCGGGTCGTCGCCCGTTCCTCGGCGACGGCGCCATCACCGTGGCGATGAAGCACATCCGCGAGACACCGCCGCCGTTGCCGAGCGACCTGCCCGCAGGCATCCGTGAGCTCATCGACATCACGATGGCCAAGGAGCCGCTCAACCGCTACTCCGACGGTGGCGAGTTCGCCGACGCGGTCGCCGCGGTGCGGGCGGGGCGTCGTCCACCGCCGCCGCGTGCCGGTGGCATCGTCGTGCCGCCGACGTCGACCCGCGCGATGTCGGCGCCCATCCCTCGTCCGGCCGGCCCACCGCCACCGACCGCGACCTCGCGCCGCCCCATCCCGGCCGCGCCCGCCCAGGACGACGGTCGGTGGACCGGCGGCCAGAAGGCGCTCGCGGCGGTCGCGGTGATCCTGTTGCTCGCCGCCGTGGCCCTCGTCGGCTACTGGCTGTCGACCAACGGCAGCGACGGGTCGACCACCCCGTCGACCCCGCCGTCGGTCACGACCACCACCGACGAGCCGGCGCCGACGACACAGGACGAGACGACGACCACGGAGGAGGAGACGACAACCACCACGACCACGACGACTCCGCCGACCACCACCACGACCACCCCGCCGACGACGACCACCACGACGACGCAGGGCGGCCTGGTCATCCCGGGGATCACGATCCCCGGTTTCGGGCAGAATTACGATGACAGCAGCAGCGACCCGTCGCCGCTCGACGAGAGGAAAGGTGACTGATGTCGACTCCTCGTCACCTCTCCGATCGGTACGAGCTGGGCGAGGTTCTCGGGTTCGGAGGGATGTCCGAGGTACATCAGGCACGTGACCTCCGACTGCACCGCGACGTGGCCGTCAAGATCCTGCGCGCCGACCTCGCGCGCGACCCCAGTTTCTACCTCCGCTTCCGCCGCGAGGCGCAGAACGCGGCGTCGCTGAACCACCCCACCATCGTGTCGGTGTTCGACACCGGCGAGGCAGACACCCCCGAGGGTCCGCTGCCGTTCATCGTCATGGAGTTCGTCGACGGCGAGACCCTGCGCGACGTCCTGCGCGCCCAGGGGCACGTAGCACCGCGCCAGGCGATGACCTGGATGGCCGATGTCGCTGCGGCCCTTGATTTCTCACACCAGAACGGCATCGTCCACCGGGACATGAAACCGGCCAACGTCATGATCGACAAGTCCGGTGCGGTGAAGGTGATGGACTTCGGCATCGCCCGCGCGATGTCGGACACGTCCAGCGCGATGACCCAGACCTCCGCCGTCATCGGGACCGCTCAGTACCTGTCGCCGGAGCAGGCCCGCGGCGAGAGCGTCGACGCCCGCAGCGATGTCTACTCGATGGGCTGCGTGCTGTTCGAGCTCCTCACCGGCGAGCCTCCGTTCACCGGCGACTCCCCGGTCGCGGTCGCCTACCAACACGTCCGTGAGGACCCACCGGTTCCGTCGAGCATCCGCCGCGAGATCCCGCCGCAGCTCGACTCGGTGATCCTCAAAGCGATGAGCAAGAACCCGTTCAACCGCTACCAGTCGGCCGGTGAGATGCGGTCGGACCTGATGAAGGTGCTCGCGGGCGGGCGCCCCAGTGCACCCATGCTGCTGTCCGACGAGGACAAGACCGGCATCATCGAGCCGGCGCGTAATCGCCCGGGTCGCGTGGGTCCCACATCGCACCGTCGTCCCGATCCGGACGAGGAGGAGCGCCGGTCACCGGTGCTCAAATACGTCGCCGCCGCCCTCGCCGCGGTGCTGGTCGTCGTGGGCGTGACCCTGTTGTTGACGACGCCGTGGGCCGACGACGCGACCGAGCAGGTCGCCATCCCGAAGGTGACCGGACTCTCGGCCACCGAGGCGCGCTCGGAGTTGGAGAAGCTCGGTTTCCGGGTGAACAACCCCCTCGAGGAACCCAGCAACGACGTCGAGTCGGGGATGCCCACCCGCACGGCCCCGTCCGAAGGTGTGCAGGCGGACAAGGGTTCTCAGGTCACGTTGTACGTCTCCACCGGTCCGCTGCGCCAGGATCTGCCGAACCTCACGGGTCAGACGTACGAGGAGGCGGTCAAGGCTCTCGACGCCCTCGGGTTCAGCAACGTCCGGCAGGGAAATGTCGCATCGACCAACCAGCTGCGGGGCAAGGTCGTCGCGTTGACGCCGCAGACGGGTACCTCGCAGGCGGTCACGACGACGATCACGGTTCAGATCGGTACCGGGCCTCGACGGGTGACGGTCCCCTCACTGATCGGTCTGACCCAGGACGCCGCGCAGTCCGCCGTGGAGGACCTGCGACTGAAGTTCGTCGCCGTTCCGGCCGATTCCGACCAGCCCGCCGACACGGTCATCAACTCGACCCCCGCCGCCGGCACACAGGTCGATGAGAACAGCACCGTGCAGGTCACCGTCTCGCGCGGCAACCAGTTCCGCATGCCCGATCTCCGGGGCAAGACGGCCAGTCAGGCGCGCGACGCGCTGAACGGCGCCGGGTGGCGCAACGGCACTCTCAACGAGACCCCCCGAAATGTGGGGTTGGGCAGTCCGGACGCCGACCGTGTCGTCGATCAGAGTCCGGCCAGCGGCGAGATGTTGAACGACGACGCCGCCATCACCATCACTGTGGGGCGCGCCAGCCTGTTCGGCTGATCCGTTCAGCCGACCGCGGTGGCCGCGGTCGCCTCGAGACCCGACACCAGGTCCTCGGAGATCTCGAACCCGGACAGGCGCAGCCAGTTCGCCAGCATGCGGTGGCCGCCCTGCGTCAGGACACTCTCCGGGTGGAACTGCACGCCGTGGATCGGGAACTCCCGGTGCGACATCGCCATGATGATCCCGCTCTCGGTCCGACCGGTCACCATCAGCTCGGCCGGGATCGTCTCGGGCAGGACCGTCAGAGAGTGGTAGCGGGTCGCGATGAACGGGTCGGCGAGTCCGGCGAGCACGCCGCTCCCGTCGTGGAACACGGTGGAGGTCTTGCCGTGCAGGAGTTCCGGGGCACGATCGACCGTCGCGCCGAAACTCGCACCGATGGCCTGGTGTCCGAGGCAGACGCCGAGGATGGGGGTTCCGGTCCGCGCCGCGACACCGACGATGGGCATCGTCGCACCGGCCCGCTGCGGGGTGCCCGGCCCGGGACTGAGCAGCACGGCGTCGAATTCGGCCACCACGTTGTCGAGGTCGTCCAGTCGCTCGTCGTCGTTGCGCCACACCGTCGCGTGCACGCCGAGCTGGCCCAGGTACTGGACCAGGTTGTAGACGAAGCTGTCGTAGTTGTCGATGACGAGGATCGACGGTTTCCGGACGGAACTGATGGTCACCGGGTTCACGGTACCGGCGACCTCGGTCGGATCTCACATCGGTTTCTCGGCGTGGGATACCGTGGTCGCACGCGTCCATCAGCAAGTACGACCCGCGCGAGGTGAGGATCGTCAGACTCCCTCGGATCCGCGCGGTCGACGTTCATCAGCGAGGAAGTCATGCCGAAGTCGAAAGTCCGGAAGAAGACCGATTACACGATCAACCCGGCCAGCCGTACGCCGGTCAAGGTCAAGGCCGGTCCGTCGAGCACGATCTACGTCTCGGCGATGCTCGGCCTCATGCTGATCGGTCTCGCGTGGCTGATCGTGTTCTACCTGGTCGCCACCCCGTCCAGCCTCGGCGCCGACGGCAAGATCCTGCACTGGATGTACAACCTCAGCGCCTGGAACTTCCTCATCGGGTTCGGCTTCATGATCACCGGCCTGCTGATGACGATGAAGTGGCGTTGACCGGCCGTTTTGTCCCCAACCTGTTGACT
>NZ_JAEMTF010000155.1:4026-6719 GCF_016462415.1 Williamsia sp.
TACATGTGTGTAATTCATCCACATTGTGCATAGAGCCTGTGGATAACTCTGCGCAGTGGGCGACTCCTCGGCCCGTCGGAGTGGCCCTGCTCGTCGGTGGGGTCGTTCTGTTGATCGCGGCGGCACTGTCCGGTTCCGACCCTCCGGGCCTGGTCATCATGGGTGTCGCCGGGTTGCTGCTCGCGGCCATGGGACTTGGTTCGCTGCTCGTCCGACCCCGTCTCGCGGCCTGGCCGGACCGACTGGAGATCCGAGGCGTCACCGGGAGGCACAGCTACACACGTGCCCAGATCACCCGGATCCGGATTGTCAGCTATCCCCGGTTCGGTCGTCGGGTGCCCAACCTCGAGATCGACATCGATGACGACGGGTCCGAGCGACTGGTGATCCTGGGACGGTGGGAACTCGGTGAGGCTCCGCTCGACGTCGCCGATGTCCTGAGCGCGCAGGGATACCCGATCGACGAGGACAAGAACCTACGCCTGCGCCCGGACCGCGACGCCGATGCCGACGACTGACGGGTCAGAGGGTGGCGGCGCGAACCACACAGATCGCCAGCGCCAGCACGACGAGGCCGGCGATCGACAGCCAGCCCACACGCGATGCGGACGCGGCGTCGCGCTGACCGATCCGCTGCGGTAGCAGCAGGACGCCCGCGGTGGCGGCGGCGCCGAACGCCAGGCCGCCGAGATGCGCCCACAGCGAGATGTTGGGGATCGACAGCGAGATCACGATGTTGATCGCGATCAGCCCGATGATCTGCCCGGGTGGCAGCTTGGCCCGGATGACCGCGACCAGCAATCCGCCCATCACGCCGTAGATGGCACCGGAGGCACCCGCGGTCGCGGCGAACGGCGAGAAGATCAGCACCGCGGCACTGCCGCCGAACAGCGCGGTGACGTAGATGCCGACGAATCGCCTGGTGCCGACAGCCATCTCGAGATCGCGGCCCAGGATGTAGAGCGTCAGCATGTTGAGGCCGACGTGGATCAACCCGTAATGCAGGAACCCAGAGGTGAGGATGCGCCAGTACTCGCCACTGTTGACGAGCGGCCCGAACAGGACGCCCTCGTAGGACACACGCGATGTGTTCGGATCGATCGTCACCAGGTTGCGCGACTGGATCGCGGTGATGATGAAGACCACGACATTGACCGCGATCAGCGAATACGTCGCGATCGGCCGCGTCGCGCCCATCGTGCGCACGGTCACCCGCTCACCACCCGCTGCGCGGACACAGTCGACGCAGTGCTGACCGACCGAGGCGGGGCGTAGGCATTCCGGACACGCCGGCCGTCCACAACGGGTGCAGGAGAGACCCGTGGGACGGTCCGGGTGCCGGACGCAGACCATCGCGGGGGCAGAGCCCCCGAATGGTTGCGGTTGGTTCGGGTTCAGCTGATCTCGATCTTCTCGATGACGACGTCCTCGAGCGGCTTGTCGCGACGGTCGGTGGACGTTGCGCCGATCGCGTCGACCACGGCCTTCGACTCGTCGTCGGCCACGACACCGAAGATGGTGTGCTTGCGGTTGAGGTGCGGCGTCTTGGCGACGGTGATGAAGAACTGCGAGCCGTTGGTGCCCGGGCCGGCGTTCGCCATGGCCAGGAGGTAGGGCTGGTCGAAGACCAGTTCCGGGTGGAACTCGTCGCCGAACTGGTAGCCCGGGCCGCCGGTTCCGGTGCCGGTCGGGTCGCCGCCCTGCAGCATGAAGCCGCCGATGACCCGGTGGAAGATCGAGCCGTCGTAGAACGGGCCGCTGTCTCCGCCGGAGGCGTTCGGCTGGCTGTACTCCTTGCTGCCGGTCGCCAGACCGGTGAAGTTCTCGACGGTCTTCGGCGCGTGGTTGCCGAAGAGGTCGATGACGATGTCGCCCCGGTTGGTGTGCACGGTCGCGGTTGCGGTTTTCTGTGGTGTACTCACGACGACCATGGTGCCACCAGCCGCAACGGCACCGACACTCCCGCTGCCAACCGGGCACATCCGACCGGCCGGGACACGACACCACAGGCGCGTACGCGACGGGAAGAGGACCACCGATGGGGATCGTCACCAGCACCGATACCGACGACAACCGCAAGGTCGCCGCCGCCAAGACCGCCGGCTCCGCAGCGCTGGGGTACCTCGTGCCGTGGACGCGGCCTGCTCGCGTCGTCGCCACGCGTGTCGGACGCCGCCGCCACGCGAAGAAGGCGCGAGCACTGACGCCGTCTGCGGTGACCCCCCTGCTCTCGGCCCGACGCACGTCGCGGGTGTCGGGCCGCAACGGGCTGGTGATCCTCGGGATCGCCGGCGTCATCGGCGGTGGCGTGGTGTTCTCGGCCCTGCGCGCTCGACGCAACACACCTGCACCGGTGGCCGCGCAACCGCCGCGCGTCGAGGACGTCCCCACCCGCTAGACCTCCGGCGAGCTTCCGCCCGATTCGCCGATCGATGCGGGGCCACAGGTAGCTTGTAGGCGTGCACCCCGACGACAATCCCGACGCCCGACGTGCGCCGACACCGTCGGGACGACCGCCCGCCGGACCGGCCGGCCCCATCGGTGGGCCTCCGCGGACTCCCCCGAGCGGACCGTTTCGTCAGCCGGGTCGTCCCCCTGCCGGTCCCGCCCACGGGCAGGACCCGCGTCGCCCCAGCGGTCCGAACAGCGGGCGGTTCGGGCAGCCTGCGCCCCCGCCCGGTCCGCCCCTACAG
>NZ_JAEMTF010000229.1 GCF_016462415.1 Williamsia sp.
GGTCGATCCGCTCCTCGTCGAGAACCGCGAGGACGTCACCGACCAGCAACTCCATGCCGTAGGCGCTCGACGAATGCGGCTTGCCACTTCGCCCGTGTCCGCGAAAGTCGATGAGCACCAGCCGATGTGAGTCACGCAATGCCGAGACGTACCCGAATGCGCGCCACATGGCCTGCGACAGTGCCGTCGCGTGCAGCATCACCACGGGCGGTCCGTCGCCGACGGTGCGGTAGCTGATGGACACACTGTCGACGGGGTTGGTTGCTCGATCCACGGTTCCACAATGCCCCACCGGTACGAACACAGTGCCCTTGCCGTCGGCGGCGTCCGACGCGTACCTTCCCTGACATGACTATGCAGAAAGGCGCATGACGCGCCATCGCACCCTCACGGTGCTCGTCGATGAACTGCTCATAGAGGACGGAGCCATTCCGCCTCCTCGCGTCGGTTCGATCAGCTCACTTCCGCTCCGGTTCTCGGAGCTTCCGTCCGATGACGACAGGGCGACGGTCATCCGCGCTCGACTGGAACCCGATCGATCGGCGCCGCGCGCCGGCGACCGCGATCTACGCTGGAGCGGTCTGCTCCGAGGCGATGGATGGACGGCGGAATGGTCAGGCGACCGTCCACGTGTCGGTCACGTCGAGCTGACCGGACGGTTCGTCAGTCTCTACGAGATCGGGTCGTCACCACCGGACGTGCGCGGCCGGGTGGCACGAATCCGCTTGGTCATGAACCGGTATCAGCCCTCGCACCACACCCCGCCCCGATGGGAGCCGACACCGGGATGTCGAGTCGGCGAGGATGTCGATGCGGCCCCCCGCTTCTTCGATCGGCAGGCCCTGTGGACCGAGCCGGTTGACCGTTCGACCACCATCGACGTCCCGGTGGGTCTACTCGTCGACCTGGACCTGGACGACGTCCCGCCACCGCCACCTCGACCGGGCGTCGTGCCCGGCGACGTCTCCTGCGCGGACGACACGGTGTGGACGGTCGACACACGTCTGCCCGTGCTCGTCCGTCTGGACGCGAGCGGTACAGCGACGCAACACCTTCTGCCCGGTGCCATCGGTTGTCACGGGCGCCGGGTCCACGCGACGCCCACCGGATGTTGGGTGGTGGGTACCGATGGAATCCATCGCTGCGCACCGGACGGTCGACCCCGGCTGATCGACGACGAGCCGGTGTCGGTGTCGGCGGTGATCGGCGAGACGCTGCTGACATGCACCCATGACAACGGGTGGTGGCTGCACACCCCCGGTCGCGAACCACTGCCGATCGAGCAATGTCCCGGATCGCCCAGTGCAGCAACGGCCATCGACGACGGGTTCATCGTGGTTGTCGTCACCGGGAACCGCGGTGCTGCCGATCGGCAGACGGAGTACCGGTTGGTTCGGGTCTCTGTGACCGGTGACGTCGAGGTCGGTCCGGTGAACACGATCCCGGACAACCATGAACGGCCACGGCTCGGTGGCGATCCGGTGCACGTCATCTCCGGGTCGGACATCGCCGCGGTGGACGACGATCTGTCCGCCGTCACCGTGATGAGGTTGCCGCGCATGCATTTCGGCGGTGGCAGCGCCGGCCGACACCTGTGGACGGTGTCGCATCCCGGTGGCCGTACCGGGTGCACCGGCCGGTGGCCCACCGGGCCCTCCGATGCGGTGGATGACACGCGACAGTACTGGCTGCTCGAGCTGCGGGATCCGACCACGATGGAGGTGGTCCAGGACGCACCGGTCTTCACCAGCGCCCCACGCGTGGCAGCCGACGCGAGTGGACGCATCTGGGTCGTGTCCGACGGACTACGGGTGCTGAGCGACGAGTCGATGC
>NZ_JAEMTF010000230.1 GCF_016462415.1 Williamsia sp.
GGGGAGTCGACGAGAGAGACGAGGCCGGCGGCGAGCTTGGCCGGGTCGCCGCCCTGGCTGCCGTTCATCGCCTTCCATGCCTCGATCGTCGCGGCGGTGCGGTCGGCGTAGTCGTCGATGGAGAGCTCCGGCCAGATCGACGACGCGCCCTCGACGAGCAACTCGGTACGGAAGAATCCCGGCTCGACGACGGTGGTGTGGATCCCGTACGGCGCCAGGTCGAAACGCAACGACTCCATCCACCCCTCGAGTGCGAACTTCGACGACGCGTAGGCGGCGCAGAACTCCTGGCCGACGAGGGCGGCGGTCGAGGTGATCGTGACGATTCGCCCCGAACGACGCTTGCGCATGATGGGCAGGATCGCCCGGGTCACGGTGAGTGGACCGAAGAAGTTGGTCTCCATCTGTGCGCGGAACTGGTCGGGGCTGATCTCCTCGAAGTAGCCGGCGTAGAAGTTGCCCGCGTTGTTGACCAGGACGTCGATCGTCCCGAACCGCTCGACGGCGGCCGAGGCGGCTGCGGTGGCGGCATCGGGATCGGTGACGTCCAACGCGACGGTGAGCAGATGGTCGTGGTCGCCGATCGCGGCGCGGACGCGTTCGCGGTCGCGGCCGGTGGCGACCACTCGATGTCCTGCGGTCAGGGCGGCCCGGGCGATGTCGATGCCCATGCCGCGTCCCGCGCCGGTGATTAACCAGACCTTGCTGTCTGCCATTGGATGTTCCCTTCGTGGTGACTCGACGTGTCGGTGACACCAGTCAAGGCGGGGTCCGGGGATCGAGGCAGTCACGGCTTACAGGGGTATCGGCAGTGACCCCCTACGACGATGACGGTGTCCTAGATTCGAACGCATGAGCAGTTCGGACGCGATCCGCGATTTCCTGACCACCCGTCGGGCCCGGCTCTCCCTTGAGCAGGCCGGGCTCCCGGACTTCGGCGGGCGCAGGCGGGTTCCTGGTCTACGCCGCGAGGAGGTTGCACTGTTGGCCGGCATGAGTACCGAGTACTACGTCCGACTGGAGCGGGGGAACGCCACCGGCGTCTCCGACTCCATCCTCGACGGGATCAGCCGTGCGCTGCAGCTGTCCACGGCGGAGCATGCCCACCTCCGTGAGCTGGTGCTGACGGCCAACGAGGGCGCGAGTGCCCGGCGCCGACGCGGTGCTGCCCGCCGGTCCCCGATCCGTGCGGGCGTTCAGCAGACCATCGACGCGATGGGCGACGTCCCGGTGATCGTGCAGAACGGGCGCCTCGACCTCGTGGCCTCGAACCGGCTAGGGACCGCGCTGTTCGCGCCGATGTTCGAGGCCGGTACCCCGCCGAACTTCGCCCGCTACGTCTTCCTCCATCCCGGGGCACCGGGTTTTTATCGCGACCATCACGACTCCGCCGAACAACTCGTGGCGCTCCTGCGCAGCGAGGCGGGGCGCGCACCTCACGACCGCGACCTGACCAACCTGATCGGCGAGTTGTCTACGCGCAGCCAGTTTTTCGCGACCCTCTGGGCGGCCCACGACGTGCGTGATCACGAGACCGGCGTGAAGCGGGTGCATCACGACGTCGTCGGCGACCTCGACCTCGTCTACGAGGCCTTCGACGTGTTGTCTGCCCGGGGCGCGCAGATGGTGGTCTTCAGCGCACAGCCCGGTACGGCGTCGCACGACGGCCTGCGGCTCCTGGCCAGTTGGGCGACACCCGACCGCGAGCCCGACGAGAGCCGCTCGGACCACACCTCGGCGACCGGTCGCGGGCCGGAGGACCGGTCCTAGTCGTAGATGACGTCGAGCCTGCGCCGACGAAGCTCGGCGAGCCCACTGCGCAT
>NZ_JAEMTF010000010.1 GCF_016462415.1 Williamsia sp.
CTAGGACGCCGCCCTCTCAAGGCGGTAGCGCGGGTTCGAATCCCGTCGGGGCTACCAGAAGAAATCCGTAGCAGTTCGTCTCGCTCAGCGAGACGAAGTGCTACGGACTTTCTGTTTCCAAGGGGTCGGGTGCGGCGAGTTCGGCGGCCAGACGCATCCGCACCGACATGAGGATCACGCCCAGTGCGTTGTCGCCGTCGACATCGATGTGCTCCGGGCACACACATGTTCCCCAGATCTGATCGTGCGCGGTGTTCCCGTTGACCAGGACGCTGCCCATGGTGGCCGCGAGCGCCACGCCGAGGTCGGCGTTGTGGGCGAACTTGGCGGCGACGATGATCTCCATCGCCTGATAGCGGTCGACGCCCCAGTCCTCGACGGCCTCGACGGACTCACCGAACGCGGTGGCGTCCTCGGCGGACTCGATGGACGCAATGTGGACGACGTCATCGGGGTGTGCGGCTCGTGCGGCTGCGAAAGCGTGCTCGCTGGACGAGAAGACGGTGCCCCGGAACGGGGTCGGTACGGGAGCGGCGCTCGCGAGGTAGGCGTACGCGCCGGTGAAGGAGCCGATGACGAGTGGCCGGGGATCGGTCATGACAGGGGAGGGGTCCTCACAGCCGGGCGACGCGAGTGCGTGCGTGTTCATCGTCGCACCGATCGCCGGTGTCGGTGCAACTCCCTACGATCCGCGCGCATCATCTGGCCGATCTGTACGACGACCCGGCCCGGGCGCTGATGTGGGACGTGCGCGCACTCGACGCCGCGGACGCGCTGACCGACGATTGGGCGCAGCACCACCACGCGAGCCTGCAGGTGGCCGGCTTCTACCCGTCGCTCCACCTGAACCTGGCCGACAACCTCCGGCGGCTCGGATCGTTCGACGCGGCGGCCGAGCATCTCGCCGCGGCACGGGAACGGGCGTCGGCACTGCCCGACGGCGACTACGGAGCGCTGATCCGCGGCGCGATCGACGGGGTGGGCGAGTCCGTCGACAGGCGGTCGACCGAGCGCCGCCCGTCGGCCCCCGGACCGGCGAGCTGACCGAGACACTCGGCCGGGGAAGGCCTCAGAGGTACTGAGCGGTGTTGCCGGCCAACGGCATCTCGGGGAGACCGAGCTTACGATGATCCCAGCTGCGGGTGCGTTCGGCGACGACGCGCACCGCGACCCGCTTGTTCATCATCGCGTCGACGAACGGCTTGACCTCCTCGGAGTACTCGCCGTTGTAGCGCTCCCACACACTGATCCCCACCCGCAGCAGGGTGTCGGGGTCGTCGACTATCTCGGCGCGGCCCTCGACCGCGACACCACGCAGGGTGTCGTAGGTGTCGCCCGCCTCGACCATCACCGACACCGTCGGGTCGCGGCGGATGTTGACCGCCTTCTGGGACTTGGCCTTGGTCTCGAACCAGATCTCGCCGTCGAGCAGGGCGTACCACATGGCCACGAGGTGCACCGAGCCCGACGCCGAGCGCGTCGCCAATGTCGCAGTGCGGCTGCGGGTGAGGAACGACTCGATCTCCTCGTCGCTCATCACGATCTGCGACCGTTGGTTGTTTCCCATGCGAGGGGCTCCTGTCAGTGGTGGTGATGCGAGGTGGATCAGGCGTGCAACAGGCGTTTGTGGATCGCGTCGGCCGCGGCGAGCAGGTCGGCCGCCCAGCGGGATCCGGGTCGGCGGCCCATGCGGTCGATCGGCCCGGAGACCGAGATCGCGGCGACGACGTCGCCGGCGGCGTCGCGGACCGGCGCGGAGACGCTCGCGACGCCGGCCTCCCGCTCGCCGGCACTCTGCGCCCAGCCGCGCCTGCGGATCTCCAGCAGCGTCCTCTCGCCGAACGCGCTGTCGGTCAGCAGGGTCCGCTGCGTCGCCGGATCGGCCCACGCCAGCAGGACCTTGGCCCCGGACCCGGCGGTCATCGGCAGGTAGGCGCCCACGGGCACCGTGTCGCGCAGGCCGGTGGGCGGTTCCATCGCCGCGACGCAGATGCGCTGGGTGCCCTCACGTCGATACAACTGCACCGATTCACCGGTGATCTCGCGCAGACGCGGCAGCACCATCATCGCGGCCTCGCGCACGGTGTCGGTCGCCTCCGCGGCGAGTTCGGCCAGGGCCGGGCCGGGGCACCACTGTCCGGCGGCGTTGCGCACCAGGAGGCGGTGCGTCTCGAGGCCCATCGCGAGCCGGTGGGCCGTCGCGCGGGGCAGGCCGGTCTTGACGCACAGTTCGTTGAGATTGCAGGGGCTCTCGGCGATCGACCGCAGCACCGCGACCGACTTGTCCAGTACACCGACCCCGCTGACGACCATGGGCGAACCCGTCCCACCGGTCGTCGTCGGTGCGCTAATATGTCTCACAGGTCGATACTAGACTCCCGAATATTGATATGCACGCGAATGTGGTGATGACGCAATGAGTACAGCGAAGACTTTGGCCGAGAAGGTCTGGGCCGAACATGTCGTCCAGTACGGCGAGGCCGATGCCAGTGGGCAGCACAATCCGGACCTCATCTACATCGACCTCCATCTCGTCCACGAGGTGACGTCGCCGCAGGCGTTCGAGGGGCTGCGGTTGGCCGGGCGGCCGGTCCGTCGGCCCGATCTCACCATCGCCACCGAGGACCACAACGTCCCCACCATCGACATCGACAAGCCGATCGCCGACGTGGTGTCGCGGACCCAGGTGGACACGTTGCGCAGCAACTGCGCCGAGTTCGGGATCCGACTGCACCCCATGGGAGACGTCGAGCAGGGCATCGTCCACATCATCGGTCCCCAGCTCGGGCTCACCCAGCCGGGCATGACGATCGTGTGCGGCGACAGCCATACCTCGACGCACGGTGCATTCGGTGCGCTGGCAATGGGAATCGGCACCTCGGAGGTCGAACACGTCCTCGCGACCCAGACCCTGTCGTTGCGCCCGTTCAAGACCATGGCGATCACCGTCGACGGTGAACTGCCCGTCGGCGTGACGAGCAAGGACCTGATCCTGGCGATCATCGCCGAGATCGGGACCGGCGGAGGCCAGGGATACGTCCTGGAATACCGCGGCCCGGCCATCGAGAAGCTGTCGATGGAGGCGCGAATGACCATCTGCAACATGTCGATCGAGGCGGGGGCCCGCGCGGGCATGATCGCGCCGGACCAGACGACCTATGACTACCTGCAGGGCCGGCCCAACGCGCCGACCGGTGACGACTGGGATCGCGCCGTCGAGCACTGGGAGAGCCTGCGCACCGATCCCGGGGCGGTGTACGACGAGGAGGTGCGCATCGACGCCACCACGTTGTCCCCCTTCGTCACCTGGGGGACCAACCCAGGGCAGGGCGCCCCGTTGAGCGCGACCGTCCCCGACCCCGCCGAGTTCGGGGACTCCTCGGCGGCGACGTCGGCCGAAAAAGCCCTCGCGTACATGGATCTGATCCCCGGCACCCCGCTGCGCGACATCTCCATCGACACCGTCTTCGTCGGCTCGTGCACCAACGGGCGGATCGAGGACCTGCGCTCGGTCGCCGAGATCCTGCGCGGTCGTACCGTCGCCGAAGGTATGCGGATGCTCATCGTCCCGGGCTCCATGCGGGTCCGCGCGCAGGCCGAGACCGAGGGCCTGGGCGAGATCTTCACCGCCGCAGGTGCGGAGTGGCGGCAGGCGGGTTGCTCGATGTGTCTGGGCATGAACCCCGACCAGCTGGCCCCGGGGGAGCGCTGCGCGTCGACTTCCAACCGCAATTTCGAGGGCCGTCAGGGCAAGGGCGGCCGGACCCACCTGGTCTCGCCGGAGGTGGCCGCCGCCACCGCGATTCGCGGGCGGCTCTCGGCCCCCGCCGATCTGAACGCCTGACCAGTTCCGCCACACGACCCGCGAGGAATCATGAAACCGTTCACCACCCACACCGGAATCGGCGTACCCCTGCGCCGCAGCAACGTCGACACCGACCAGATCATCCCGGCGGTGTACCTGAAGCGGGTCACCCGCACCGGATTTGAGGACGGTCTGTTCGCCGCCTGGCGCAACGACCCGGACTTCATCCTCAACAACGAGCCGTGGTCGCGGGGTTCGGTGCTCGTGGCCGGCCCCGATTTCGGCACCGGGTCCTCGCGCGAGCACGCCGTCTGGGCTCTCTCGGACTTCGGATTCCGGGTCGTCATCTCGTCCCGTTTCGCCGACATCTTCCGCGGAAACGCCGGAAAAGCGGGTCTGGTGGCGGCTCAGGTGGAGCAGTCCGACGTCGAACTGATCTGGAAAAGGCTCGAAGAAACGCCCGGGACGGAAATCACGGTCAGCCTTGAGGATCGAACCGTGTCGGTCGATGACCTGGTGGTGCGCTTCGGGATTGACGACTACACGAGGTGGCGTCTGATGGAGGGGCTCGACGACATCGGATTGACATTACGCCAGGTAGAGGCCATTTCTGAGTTCGAAAAGGTAAGGCCCGTATGGAAACCGGTAACCCTGTGAACCCCGCCTGAGGATCTCCTGAGGGCCGACACCGTATGTCCTTGGAGGACTACGTACATCGCGACACCGAAACTTTATCCACGTAGGACGTGGAACTTTTCGATTTTCACGTTTACCGTGTGCTGTAGCTGGCTCAACGTGGGCCACCAGCTTGCGGAGGTTGAACCCATGAATAAAGCAGAGCTCATCGAAGAGCTTACGAAGAAGTTGGACACCGACCGTCGCACGGCGACAGACGCTGTCGAGCACGTCGTCGACACAATCGTTCGCGCGGTGAACAAAGGTGAGAGCGTGACCATCACCGGTTTCGGCGTTTTCGAGAAGCGCAAGCGCGCCGCTCGGGTCGCGCGCAACCCGCGCACCGGTGAGACCGTGAAGGTCCGCCCGACGTCGGTTCCCGCGTTCCGTCCCGGCGCCCAGTTCAAGGCCGTCGTCGCGGGCAAGCAGAAGCTGAGCGCCTCCGGACCGGCGGTCAAGCGCGGCAGCGGAACTGCTGCCCCCACCAAGACCGCGGCCAAGAAGGCCCCGGCGAAGACCGCGGCCAAGAAGGCGGCACCGGCCAAGAAGGCGGCTCCGGCGAAGAAGGCCACCACCGCGGCGAAGAAGGTCGTACCGGCCAAGAAGGCCACCACCGCAGCCAAGAAGGCGACCACCGCGGTGAAGAAGGCGGCTCCGGCCAAGAAGGCCACCACCGCAGCCAAGAAGGCGACCACCGCGGTGAAGAAGGCGGCTCCGGCCAAGAAGGCCACTGCCGCAGTCAAGAAGGCGGCTCCCGCCAAGAAGACCGCAGCCAAGAAGGCTCCGGCCCGCAAGGCACGCGCTCGCTGATCGTCGTCAGACGATCGGCGTTATCGACCAGCTGACAACCCCCGACGGACTTCCCGCCGTCGGGGGTTGCCTGTGTCCGGGGTCTCTGCGCGTGGAGGTCAGTCGGAGTCGGCCCGGCGCAGTGGGCTGTCGATGTGGTCCACGGCGACGACATCGTCGCCGTCGAGGCTGAGCACCCACATGCTCGCCTTGCGGTTGCGGGTCCGCGGCATGGACGCCGGACCCGCTCCGATCCACGACGCCAGCAGACCGGGAATCACCTTGCCCTGGCTACAGATCACGTGCACATCGTCGGCGCGCGCGATCTCCCGGACGCGGGCCAGCGCGGACTCCGGGTCCTCCCGGTAGCTCTCCTCCGACAGCGCCGGCTCCACCCGGATCGGCGCCGTGAGTGCCACGGCGAGCGGTTCGAGGGTCTGCAGGCATCGGGTCCGGTCGGCGGCGTGCAGGTACCGACCGCCGAAGGCGACGAACTGTTCGACGAGACGCTCGGCCTGGGTCCATCCGAACGGCTCGAGCGGTCGGAGGCGATCGTCGCCCCGGTACCGTGCCGACCGACCGGCCTTGGCGTGGCGGACCACGAGCACGGTGTGGAGGTCGGCGGGCAGACGGGCGAACTCGGCCAACACCTTCCGGTCCGCTCGGTAGCTGAGCCGGGCGCGCGCGTCCGCGACCGAGCACCACTCGATCTCGTCGACCTCCTCGTTCACCACGAACTCACCGCCGGTGACCTGTGCCGACCAGTAGTGCACGTACTTGCGGCTCGATGAGCCGAGGTCGTAGTCGACCCGCCGGAGATGACGACCGAGGCGGACCGAATAGCCGGTCTCCTCGGCGATCTCACGGACGGCCGTCGCGACGAAGGTCTCGTCGTTCTCACACTTGCCCTTGGGCAGCGTCCAATCGTCGTATCGGGGTCGGTGGATCACCGCGACCTCGATCGTGGGCTGGTCACCGACGACCGGTCGCCAGACCACGCCGCCGGCCGCGTACACCGATTTCTTCTGTGACGTCATCGCGTTGGGTCGTCGCTATGCGGAGTTGTCGGCCCTGCTGCGGTGTCGGCGCATCATCTCGCGTTGATGATCGCGCACCTTTTCACCGGCCGCGGGGGACGCGGTCCAGCCGCCGTCGGCCTCGAGGACCCAGCAGCGCGTGGTGGGATCGAGTGCGGAGGCGAAGATCTCGCCCATCTCACGGGTCAGTCGCTGATCGCGGACCTGCGCCATCACCTCGATACGCCGGTCGAGGTTGCGGTGCATCATGTCGGCGCTGCCGATCCAGTACTCGTCGAGGGCCCCGAAGTGCAGGATCCGGGAGTGCTCGAGGAACTGGCCGAGGATCGACCGGACCGTGATGTTGTCACTGATCCCGGGGACGTTCGGCCGGAGCGCGCAGATGCCGCGCACGACGATCTCGACCGGCACGCCCGCCTGTGACGCGCGGTAGAGGGCGTCGATCACCTGCTCGTCGACGAGGGCGTTGGCCTTCAACTGGATTCGGGCGCGTTCGTCACCGGCGCGGTGGTGCTCGATCTCGGCGTTGATGCGCGCGATGATGCCCGCCCGGACACCGTGCGGTGCCACCAGCAGGTTGCGGTACTCGTGCTTGCGCGAGTACCCGGTCAACGTGTTGAACAGGTCGGTCAGGTCGGCGCCGATGTCGGGGGCCGCGGTGAGCAGGCCCACGTCCTCGTAGAGTCGCGCGGTCTTGGGATTGTAGTTACCGGTACCGATGTGGCAGTAGCGACGGATCGTCGACCCCTCGCGGCGAACGACGAGGCAGGTCTTGCAGTGGGTCTTGAGGCCGACGAGTCCGTAGACCACGTGTACCCCCGCCTGCTCGAGCTGCCGTGCCCACTTGATGTTCGCCTGCTCGTCGAAGCGGGCCTTGATCTCGACGAGGGCGACCACCTGCTTGCCCGCCTCGGCGGCGTCGATGAGCGCGTTGACGATCGGGGAGTCGCCGGAGGTGCGGTAGAGCGTCTGTTTGATGGCGAGGACCTGCGGATCCGACGCGGCCTGCTCGATGAACCGTTGCACGCTCGTGGAGAACGAATCGTAGGGGTGGTGCACCAGAACGTCGCCCTCGCGCAGCGTCGCGAAGACGCTCTTGGGGGTCTCGCGTTCGCCGAAGGCCGGATGTGTCGCCGGGACGAAGGGGCGGTCCTTGAGTGCGGGACGGTCGAGCGCGAACACCTGGAACAGACACGACAGGTCGAGGATCCCGGGGACCTCGATGACGTCGGCGGGGTTGACGTCGAGCTCGCGCAGCAGGAGTTCGAGCATGTGCTCGCTCATGTCGTCGGCGACCTCGAGTCGCACCGGCGATCCGAAGCGGCGTCGGGCGAGTTCGCGCTCGAGAGCCTGCAACAGGTCCTCGTCGCGGTCCTCCTCGACCTCGAAGTCGGCGTTGCGGGTGATCCGGAAGACGTGGTGCTCGACGATCTCCATCCCCGGGAACAGATGTCCGAGGTTGGCCGCGATGAGCGTTTCCATCGGCAGCAGGATCGTCGCCGCCGGGCCGTCGTCGTCGCCCTGCGAGCGACCGGACCGGGACATCAACTTGTCGACCTCGACGAAGCGACTCACGTTGTCGGGCACCTTGACACGCGCGAAGTGCTCGCCGCCCTCGGCGACATCTGACACGGTGACGGCGAGGTTGATGCTCAGTCCGCTGATGTAGGGGAAGGGGTGTGCCGGGTCGACCGCGAGCGGGGTCAGGACCGGGAACACCTCCTCGTGGAAGTACTCCGACATCCGAACCTGCTCGTCGTCGGCGAGCTGATCCCAGGACACGACGTGGATGTTGTTGTCCGCCAGTGCGGGTCGGACGGAGTCCATGAACACGCGGGCATGCCGCTCGGCGATCTGCTGTGTGCGTTTGGCGATCATCGACAGCTGTTCGCGGGGCGAGAGCCCGTCGGCCGAACGCACCGACAACCCGGTCTCGTCGCGTCGTTTCAGTCCGGCCACACGGACCATGAAGAACTCGTCGAGGTTCGAGGAGAAGATCGCGAGGAACTTGGCCCGGTCGAGCAGGGGGAGCGAGGTGTCCTCGGCGAGGGCCAGAACGCGGGAGTTGAAGTCGAGCCAACTCAGTTCACGGTTGAGGTAGCGGTCCTCGGGGAGGTCGGCGCCCGCGTCGGGGACGAGTGTCGCGGCGGGCGGCGCCACCGGCAGAGCCGGGGTCATGACCTCCGGCGGTCGTGTCGCGACGTCGCCGTCGGCGGATGCATCTACGGGTGAACTGTCCTGGGAAGCCACGCCACCATCATGACGCATGCGGCGTCGGCGTGGAGGCAAGGGAGCCGAGTCCGACCTCGGCGAGCACCTGTGCTGTGGCGCGACCGACGCCCAGGGTCATCGCCGCGGCGAGATCGTCGACCGTGTCGACGTCGGTGCGCAGATCCGGCCACGACTCGCCGCCCTCGGCGACGAGATCCACCGCGCCCGCATCGCGGTGCGCCTGCGCGGACCCGACGCCGAACCGGGGCATGACGTCGGTGGTGTCGCCGACGATGAGCATCGCGGTGCCCGACCCGGAGCGGTCGGTGACGATGGCCTGGCGGTGACCGTGCGCCCGTGCGATCGCGGCGCGCAGATGCTCTGCCCGCAGGGCGGGAAGATCGGCCTGCAGCACGACGATCCGTGCATCGAGTGACCCGATGGCGGCGTCGATACCCCGGGCCAGAGCCCGGTTGAGCGAACTCAGCGAACTCATCGCCGGATCCGCGACGCCCGCGGGCGCATCGGCGACGACCCGTGCGCCGTGCCGACGGGCGGCCGCGGAGACCTCGGGGTCCGGGGTGACCACGACGATGTCGTCGATTCCGGAGGCACGTGCAGCGGTGATCGTGTCGCTCATCATCGCCAGCACCAGGGCCCTGCGCGCAGCGGCAGGCACCACCGGGGACAGGCGGGTCTTGGCATCGGCGAGCCCCTTGACCGCCAGGACCGCCGCGATCGGCCGAGCCCCCGGCGCGGCCGAGGTCCCCTCAGGTGTCGCGTGCTCCATCACCCCACTATGCGACAGCGCGGGACCAGGCCGTCATCCGAGGTGTGTCACCACCGGATCTGCAGTCGGTCGTGCAGCGCGGGCGGGGCACTAGTGTGGTGGCGGGCCGGAGTCGACGGCCGTGGTCGAGGAGGTTTGTTCGTGCGCGCTGCCGTGATGGGTTCGGGATCCTGGGGAACGGCGATGGCCGCGGTACTGGTCGACGCGGGTACCGACACCGTCCTGTGGGCGCGGCGCCCCGAGCTGGCGCGCTCGATCGCCGACGACCACGTCAACCCCGACTATCTGCCGGGCATCACCCTTCCTGACTCCCTGCGCGCCGTGAGTTCGGCCGACGAGGCGCTCGACGGTGCCGACCTGGTCGTGTGCGCCGTGCCGTCGCAGTCGTTGCGCGCCAACCTCGCCGGGTGGTCCATCTCGCCGGACGCGACGCTGATGTCGTTGGCCAAGGGGGTGGAGAGCGACTCCCTGATGCGGATGAGCGAGGTGATCGCGCAGGTCACCGGCGCCGATCCGGACCGCATCGCGGTACTGTCCGGCCCCAATCTCGCGCGCGAGATCGCGCAGCGCCAACCCGCGGCGACCGTGGTGGCGTGCCCCGACGAGTCGCGCGCGGTGGACATCCAGAACGCCTGCAGCACATCGTATTTTCGCCCGTACACCAACACCGACGTGGTGGGCTGTGAGATCGGCGGGGCGGTCAAGAACGTGATCGCGCTGGCCTGCGGGATGGCATCGGGCGCCGGACTCGGCGAGAACACCCTGGCCTCGATCATCACCCGCGGACTGGCTGAGACCATCCGGCTCGGGGAGGCGCTCGGCGCCAAGCCGGAGACGTTCGCCGGTCTGGCCGGTGTCGGCGACCTGGTCGCCACGTGCTCCTCACCGCTCTCGCGCAACCGGTCGTTCGGGTCCCGCCTGGGCGAGGGACGCAGCCTGACCGAGGCCCAGGAGGCCACCAACGGTCAGGTGGCCGAAGGTGTGAAGTCGTGTTCGTCGGTGCGCGCGCTGGCGGCCGGCCACGGCGTGGAGATGCCACTGACCGACGCGGTGCACCGCGTCTGCCACGAGGGGCTCGGGGTGCGCGACGCGATCATCGCGCTGTTGAGCCGCAGCACCAAGCCGGAGTGACGCGCGGGCGTCGTCTCAGGAACCGAGATCGATCGGGGCGAGCGGCAGGACCTGCTCGATGATCTTCGAGACGTCGGAGATGGCGCCGTTGCCGGAGTTGTTCGGCAGCCACAGCGCCACGTACGGGCGGTGATCGACGGCGAACCAGAGCGCGCCCTTCTCGCCCTCCTTCGGCGCCCGCTGGAACCACTGCACCGGATCGACGGTCTGCAGGGCCGAGGTCGGCGCGAGGTCGTCGGGGCGGGGCACGCCGCAGCGCAGCTGGACCGGGCCGGGTGAATCGCCGCCCTTGGCCCACTGGATGAGTCCGTCGGACTCCGTGCGCTCACCGAAGTTCTCGAACTTCTGGGGCAGTGCGGCGATCAACCGGGCGCAGCCCTGCTCACCCGACTGCGGCGCAGCCGCGGACTGCAGCGGCAACGGGCCCGGTGAGCTGGTGTTCTTGGCGGCGGCGAAGACGATGAACAGGACGACGACCATCACCGGGATCGCGACGATGGTCGCGATCAGGGCCGGGCTGCGTCGCCCGGGTGCGGCGGGGGACCGGTCGGCGTCCGACGCGGCGGCATCGGTGTCGGGGGCGTCGGTGTCGGACGTGCCGGGGTCGTCTGCGTCATGGGTGCCGGATGCCACGGGTCAGACGGCCCGGACGTCGGTGACCACGGGACACGTGAGGGTCCGGGTGATGCCCACGACCCCTTGGATGCTGGGGACCACGGTCGCGGTGAGGTCGTGGGCGTCGTCGACGCTCACGCGCACGATGACGTCGTAGGGGCCGGAGACCTCTTCCGACGATGCGACGCCGGCGATCTCCGCGATGGCGGCGGCGGCCTGGGCGGCACGACCCACCTCGGTCTGGATCAGAATGTATGCCTGAACCACGGCCTTCCCCTTCCTCAGTAGGTCCCACCCGACACGCCGGTGAATAGACTGGCACACATTGTCACCGACGAACCGTCCGGTGCGCGAATCAACGAGACCGGAGGAACCGCGGTGGTGGGCGCCAACGATTCCGGCGGCGACGTGTCGCGACCACCCGACTCGCCGGGCTCGGGTCCCACCGTCGCCGACCTCGGTGAGCAGGGGCTCATCGGTCGGCTCACCGCGATGTCGTCGCGGGCCGCGGCCGATCTGCCCGCCGATTCCGACCGTCTGCTGATCGGTCCCGGTGACGACGCGGCCGTCATCGCGATGTCGTCGGATCTGATCGTCAGCACCGACACCCTGGTGCAGGACAGGCATTTTCGCCTCGAGTGGTCGGCGCCGGAGGCGATCGGTCGACGCGCGGCGATCCAGAGTGCAGCCGACATCGCCGCGATGGGTGGTCGGGTGTCGGCGCTGGTGGTCTCGATCGCCTGTCCGCCGACCACCCACGTTGACTGGGTTCTCGCCGTCAATCGCGGACTCAACGAGGCCGCGGTCGCCGTGGGCGCCCGGGTCGTGGGCGGTGATGTGGTGTCCGCGGATCAGATCGTGGTGACCGTCACGGTGTTCGGCTCAACCGACGGTCGCGCGGCGGTGCCGGTCTCGGGTGCACGGGTCGGAGACCGTCTCGCCGTGAGCGGACCGCTGGGTTCCTCGGCCGCCGGGCTCGCCCTGTTGGTGGCCGGTCGGGCGCAGTCGTACCCGGATCTCGTTGCCGCGCATCGCGTCCCGATCGTCGATCTCGCCGCCGGGGTGGTTGCCGCCGTACACGGCGCGCACGCGATGACCGATGTGTCCGACGGGCTCGGCGCCGAACTGGAGACGATGGCCCGAGCGTCGGGGGTGTCGCTGGACGTCGTCGCGGCGTCGATCCCGATGGCCGACGGACTCGTCGAGGCCGGCGCGGAGCTGGGCGTCGATCCGGCCGGGTGGGCGATCGGGGGAGGCGAAGATCACCAGTTGCTCGCCGCGTTCTCCGACACCCCGCCCGCCGGCTGGACGGTGATCGGTTCGGTTCTCGCCCGCGACGACGAGCGCCCCGTGCGCGTCGACGGTTCCGCGCCCGCCGTCCCCGGGTGGCAGAGCTTCTGAGGAGATCGCTGCCGCTAGATTGTCGGAATGGCTGTGTATGCGTTGGACGATCGCGTTCCCGAACTCGGCGAGGGGGCCTATGTGCACCCCGACGCGACGGTGATCGGGGCGGTGACCCTCGCCGCCGGTGTCTCGGTGTGGCCGGGTGCGGTGCTCCGCGGTGATTACGGGACCATCACCATCGGCGCGATGACGAACATCCAGGACGGCACCGTCATCCACTGCACACCCATCCACCCCACGACGATCGGCGCGAACTGCGTCGTCGGCCACAACGCGCACGTCGAGGGCGCGACGGTCGGGGACAACTGCCTCATCGCGTCCGGATCGGTGGTGCTCAACGGTTCCACGATCGGCGACGGCGCGGTCGTCGGAGCAGGTGCGGTGGTGCCGTTCGACTTCGCCGTGCCCGCCCGCGCGATGGCCCTCGGTGTGCCCGCCAAGATACGTGCGGGTCACGAGGTCGCCGAGGGACACGTCGACCTCAACGTCGAGATGTACTTCCAGAACGCCCAGTACTACCGCGACCACCTGCGGCGGGTCGACTGATGGCCGCCGACGGACCCCGTCCGCTGACCGACCTCATCGACCCGGGGTGGGCGGCCGCGCTCGAACCGGTGGCCGACACGATCGCGTCGATGGGGACCTTCCTCAGGGAGGAGATCGCCGCCGGTCGGCGATACCTGCCCGCCGGGGAGAACGTGCTGCGGGCCTTCACCACCCCGATGGACCGGGTGCGGGTCCTCATCGTCGGACAGGACCCCTATCCGACGCCCGGGCACGCCGTCGGGCTCAGCTTCTCCGTCGCGCCCGACGTCCGGCCGGTGCCGCGTTCGTTGGGCAACATCTTCACCGAGTACGTCGACGACCTCGGGCTGCCCCGGCCGACCAGCGGTGACCTGTCCCCGTGGAGCGACGGTGGCGTGCTGCTGCTGAACCGCGTTCTCACCGTCGCCCCGGGCGCACCCGCATCGCATCGCGGGAAGGGCTGGGAGGACGTCACCGAGTGTGCGATCAAGGCGTTGGTGGCCCGAGACGCCCCGCTGGTCGCGATCCTGTGGGGCAAGGACGCCGGGTCGCTGCAGCAGTGGATGCCCGAGATCCCGACCATCACCTCGGCACACCCGTCGCCGATGTCGGCGAGCCGGGGCTTCTTCGGGTCCAAGCCGTTCAGCCGCGCGAACGCGGCGCTGGAGGAACTCGGTGCCGACCCGATCGACTGGACCCTGCCCTGAGGCGAGCCCACAGGCATCAGGCGTCGTTGGCGGCGCTGAAGTCGGCCGGGCGCTTGGCCACGAAGGCGTCGACGCCCTCGATGCCGACGGGAAGCCCGGCCAGTCGTGAGATCGACGCCGCCTCGGCGGCCATCTGGTCGGTCAGCGTCGCCCCGTCACTCGCCATCAGCAGTTCTCGGGTGGCACGGAGTGACTGTCGTGGGCCGGCCGCGATCGCCGTGGCCGCGGCGGTGGCGGCGCCCACGACATCGTCGTCGGAGTCGACGAGCTGCGCCACCAGTCCGATCTCGAGCGCCTCGGCCGCGGTGACCACCTTGTTGGTGAGGATGATGTGGCGGGCCCGGGCCGCACCGACCAACCGGGGCAGTGCCCACGTCATACCGCCGTCGGGGGAGAACCCGATGGCCGAGTACGCCGCGCGCAGGGATGTGCCGGGCCCTCCGATGGCGACGTCGGCGTGGCAGACGATGCTCATGCCCGCGCCGGCCGCCCAGCCGCGTACAGCCGCCACGACGGGCACGTCGGCCTCGGCGAGGGCTGCGATGAACGCGTGGAACCGTTCGGCGAGGTCCGCGACGAACGCGGGCCGGTCAGGTGCCGATGCGAACGCCCGCACGTCGCCGCCGGCACAGAAGTTCGCACCCGGCCCGACCAACAGCACGGCGCCCACCGAGTGCTCGCCCGCAGCCACCGCGCGCAGCATCTCGGTGCCCTCGATCAGTGCGTCGGGCGCCAGCGAGTTACCACCGCGCTCGGTGGAGATGCGAATAGAAAGAACACCGTCGACGATGTCGACGGTGTTCAGGTCTGCCAGTGAGGTCATCACTGCAGACTATGTGACGCGAACCACTCAGCCGCGGACGACCTTGCCCGCCTTCAGGCAGGACGTGCAGACGTTGATGCGCTTGCGGTTGCCGGGGGCGACCTGGGCGCGGACGGTCTGGATGTTGGGATTCCACCGGCGGTTGGTGCGTCGGTGCGAGTGCGAGACCGACTTACCGAAGCCGGGTCCCTTGGCGCAAACGTCACAGACGGCAGCCATCGTCGAACTCCTCATGTTGGAAACAGTTTGGTGGTTGTCTCTGCTGCGGCCGCCGACTCTCTCGGACACCGCTCACGACAACCCTGCAAGGATAGCGGCATGAACGCTGACGGGCCAAATACGCCCGGACCCGGTACCCGGCAGGCGCCGATGGATCCCGGGCTGCTGCGCGACTGGAGCCAGGAGTGTGTGCGGGGCCTGACCGCGGTCCGCGGCGAGATCAACGACCTGAACGTCTTCCCGATCCCGGACTCCGACACCGGCAGCAACATGCTGCACACGATGACCGCCGCGGCGACCGCCTGCGCCGACACCGCCCCCGACGCCACCCTGACCGAGGTCATCCGCGCCGCGGCCGACGGCGCGACCGGTCAGGCCCGCGGCAACTCCGGGATCATCCTGTCGCAGGTCCTCGTCGGTCTCGCCGACGCGGCCGACATCAACGCGGTCGACGGCGCGGTGCCGTTCAACCGGCTGTGGGCGTCGGGCCTGGGCCTCGCCGCCCTCGCCGCGACCCGGGCGG
Source organism: Williamsia sp. (assembly GCF_016462415.1). Taxonomy (GTDB): domain Bacteria; phylum Actinomycetota; class Actinomycetes; order Mycobacteriales; family Mycobacteriaceae; genus Williamsia_A. The sequence continues at coordinate 15,255 of NZ_JAEMTF010000010.1, forward strand.
TCAGCGAGCCCCGCGACGGCACGGTGCTGACCCTGCTGCGGCAGGCGGCGGCCACCGCGGCCGACCTGATCGACGCATCGCCCGGTGACCTCGCGCGTGCGGTCGCCGACGGATGCGCCGACGACCTCGAGCGCACCACCGAGCAGCTGCCCGAACTCGCCCGTGCGGGTGTCGTCGACGCGGGCGGCCGCGGATTCCTGGTGCTCGTCGACTCGATGGTCAAGGTGCTCACCGGCGTCTCGGCGCGCCGTCGGCGGTATCAGGGTGCGCTGGCCGGCGGCGGCGACCCGATCGGGCACCCCGCGGCGGGCGAGGCCTGTGACGCGAACTCGTCGGAGATGGACTTCGAGGTCATGTACACCATCGAAGGTGCTGTCGCCGAACAGATCCCGGTGCTCCGGGCCCGTCTCGACGGACTCGGTGATGCTGTCGTCATCGTCGGGGACAGCTCGAACACCGCCGGCGAGCGGTTCTCGGTCCACGTGCACACCTGCGAACCCGGTGATGCCGTCGAGGCCGGCATCGAGGTCGGCCGCGTCAGCGCGATCCGGATCACCTGCTTCGTGCTCGATGCCCACCGCGCGTCGCACGATCCCGACGATCGCCCCGCCGCCCGCGCCCGCGGGGTCGTCGCCGTGGTCGACGGCGACGGTGCGGCGGAGTTGTTCGAGCAGGAGGGAGCGAGCGTCGTCCGCTCCGACGACGGACTCGACGCGGCCGCTCTCGCCCAGGCGATCCTGGCCGTGGACGCCGCACACGTGGTCGTGATGGCCAACGGCGCGTTGCCCGCCCAGGATCTGGTCACCGTCGCGGCCGATGCGCGGTCGAGGCATCGGACGGTGGTCTTCCTGCCGACGCTGTCGATGGTGCAGTGCCTCTCGGCGATGGCGGTGCACGACATCGCCGCCGCCCCCGACGCCGACGCCTACGCGATGGCCGAGGCGGCCGCGTCGACGCGCCGCGGATCGGTGGTCACGGCGAGCGAACCGGCGCTGACCCTCGCCGGCGCCTGCGACACCGGCGACCTGTTGGGGATGATCGGGGTGGACGTGTTGGTGATCGGGCCCGGGCAGTCGGAGGCGGCGACCGCGCTGGTGGACCTGATGCTCAGCACCGGTGGTGAACTCGTCACCGTGCTCGCCGGCGCGGACATCGCCGACGGGGTGCTCGAACGACTCGAACGTCATGTGTCCGCAGCCCATCCGGGGGTGGAGTTCGTCGCGTACCAGTCGGGACAGGCCGACGAGGTGCTGCAGGTGGGTGTCGAGTGACGGAGGCCGGCTGATGGCGACACAGGCGGATTCGCTCGCCGGGGTGGTCGGGGAGAAGACCGCGACGATCCTGGGCGAGGAGATCGGGGTGCACACCGTCGGTGAGCTGCTCCGGTACTTCCCGATGCGGTACGTACGCCAGGGGCAGCTGTCGTCGACGCGACGTCCGGAGAACGGCGAGTGGGTGACCCTGGTCGCGCGGGTGGAGAAGGCCGATCTGCGCCCGATGCGGAACAGGCGTGGGAAGTTGTTGTCGGTCAAGGCGACCGACGGGACGGTCTCGTTCGGTGTCACGTTTTTCAACCCGTACGCCATCGCACGCGCCCTGCGACCCGGCGTGCGGTTCATGGTCGCCGGGACGGTGTCGTACTACCGGGACCAGATGCAGCTGACCCACCCGAACTGGATGGTGCTGCCGGACGAGGGCGCCGACATCGAGACCGTCGGCTCGTCGATGATGCTGTCGATGGCGGGCGGGGACACCGCGGGTTCGAGCGCCGGTGAACCGGACGCCGGGGGAGCCGACTCGTCGGATCTCGCGGACTTCCACCGACCGTTCCTCCCGGTCTATCCCGCAACCAAAGCCCTACAGACGTGGGACATCTGGCGCGCGGTCCGCAAGGCCCTCGACGTGGTCGAGCGCATCGACGACCCGCTGTCCGACACCGACCGGGACGCACGCGGGCTCATCGGCTCCGACGAGTCACTGCGGGCGATCCACCTGCCCGAGACGGCCGAGGACATCGAGGCGGCGAGCGAGCGTCTGAAGTTCGACGAGGCCCTTGCACTGCAACTGAGCCTGGCGCAGCGTCGATTCGCCGATCTGGGACATCGGGGCCCGGCCGCGGTGCACGTCGACGGCGGACTCGAGGACGCGCTGCTCGGACGGCTCCCGTTCGAACTGACCGACGGCCAGCACACCGTCATCGACGAGATCTGCACCCAGCTCGGCTCGGGCGAGCCGATGAGCAGGTTGCTGCAGGGCGAGGTGGGCTCGGGCAAGACGCTGGTGGCGCTCATCGCCATGCTGCGGATGATCGACAACGACTACCAGTGCGTCCTGTTGGCGCCCACCGAGGTGCTCGCGGCACAGCACCACCGAAGCCTGTCGCGGATGCTGGGCGGCCTGGCGCAGGCCGGGGAACTCGGGGCCGAGGAGTCCGCGACGCGCATCGCCCTGCTGACCGGCTCGATGAAGACCGCCGGCAAACGAGCCGCGCTCCTCGAGGCGGTCACGGGCACCGCAGGCATCGTGATCGGCACGCACGCTCTGCTCGAGGATCACGTCGATTTCTTCAACCTGGGTCTTATCGTCGTCGACGAGCAGCACCGTTTCGGTGTCGAACAGCGGGACACGCTGCGTTCCCGTGGTCGAGACGATCTGATCCCGCACATGCTGGTGATGACCGCGACGCCCATCCCGCGGACCATCGCGATGACGGTCTACGGCGACCTGGAGACCTCCACGCTGCGCGAGCTGCCCGCCGGCCGGCAACCGATCACCACCAACGTCGTGCCCACCCAGCTGGAGAAGTGGGAGAACCGGTTGTGGCAGGTCGTCGATGAGGAGGTCGGGCTCGGCCGTCAGGTCTACGTGGTGTGTTCGCGCATCGGTGACGACGGCACCGCCGCCGGCGCCAAGTCCGAGGAGCGCGCCGCCGAACAACAGGGACCGCAGACCACCTCGGTGGTGGAGATGTTCGACCAGATCGTCAGCGGGCCCCTCGGCCGGCACCGGGTGGAGCTGTTGCACGGCCGGATGTCCGGCGACGACAAGACCGCCACCATGGACGCGTTCACGCGCGGCGAGATCGACATCCTCGTCTCGACGACGGTCATCGAGGTCGGCGTTGACGTCGCCAACGCCAACGCCATGGTCATCGTCGACGCCGAACGGTTCGGCGTGAGCCAACTCCACCAGTTGCGCGGTCGGGTCGGCCGTGGCGGGCTGCCGGGTCGGTGCTTCCTGCGCACCGCGGTGTCACCGACCTCGTCGGCGATGGAACGGTTGCGGGCGGTCGAGGCGTCCAACGACGGATTCGAACTCGCACGGATCGATCTGATCCAACGACGGGAAGGAGACGTCCTCGGTGCGGTGCAGTCCGGCGTCAACTCCTCGCTGCGTTTCCTCTCCCTGCTCGACGACGCTGAGGTCATCGCCGACGCCCGGGAGTTGGCGGCCGAGGTCGTCGCCGGCGACCTCACCCTCCTCGACCACCGTCCGATGGCCGATCTGGTCGACGCGGTCCTCGGCCCGGGTCGGATCCGCTACCTGGAGAAGTCCTGACCCGTCCGGTGTGATCCGGTGAGGGCACGTCGAGCGCTGCCGGCCCGGACATGGGCGGCGCTCATCGCGTTCGCAGTCATCTGCGTCCTCGTCGCGGTACTCGCGCGGACCCCGACCACGCGACCACCGATCGACGTCGACGTGACCGGCGCGGTGGCGGCGCTGGCGCAGGTGCCGGTCCTGCCGCAGCGCGCGCGTCCCGGGGGGTACGACCGTGCCGCGTTCGGCTCGGCGTGGGCCGACTCGTCCGACGCCCAGGACGCGGGCAACGGGTGCGACACCCGCAACGACGTCCTCGACCGCGACCTGCGCGACAAGACCTACGTGGCGGTCGCGTCGTGTCCCCGTGCGGTGCAGACCGGGGAGCTGCGCAGTCCCTACAGCGGCGAATGGATCGACTTCCGGCGCGGCCGCTCCAGCGGGTCAGCGATCCAGATCGACCACATCGTGCCGCTGGCCTACGCGTGGGACATGGGTGCGTCGCAGTGGGAGCCGGCCGTGCGGCTGCGGTTCGCCAACGACCCCGCCAACCTCGTCGCCGTGGACGGCCCGTCGAATCAGGACAAGAGCGACAAGCCGCCGTCGGTGTGGATGCCGCGTCGGGCGGCGTTCGCCTGCCAGTACGCGGTGCAGTTCGTGCGGGTCGTCGCCACGTATCACCTCTCCGTCGACGCGCCGTCGGTACCGGTGCTGCGCCGGTCGCTGCGGCGGTGCTGATCTGTACGGCACACCCGTGCTGCCCTGCGACGGCGCGATGCGGGTCCACGCGGGTGCGGCGTTAGTCTGGTCCGATGAGCGCAACCACCGCAGACACAGCGGTCGCGGATCGGGTGGACGCCGACGCGTCGGATCCCGGCACATCGATCGAGGTGCAGGTCACCGACGCCGCGCAGGCCGCGCGCCGGGCATCGCGAATCCTGGCCCGACAGACCACGGCAACCAAGAACGCCGTACTGCTCGCCGCCGCCGACGCGCTGGTCGCCCAGGCCGCCCCGATCCTCGCGGCCAACGACCGCGACATCGACCGCGCCCGGGCCGCGGGCATCGGTGAGAGCCTGCTCGACCGGCTGCGGCTGACCGCCGACCGTGTCGGCCAGATCGCCGACGGGCTGCGCCAGGTCGCGACCCTGCCCGATCCGATCGGCGACATCGTGTCCGGCAAGACGCTGCCCAACGGGCTGCACCTGCGTCAGGTCCGCGTCCCCCTCGGCGTCGTCGGCATGGTCTACGAGGCCCGCCCCAACGTGACCGTCGACGCGTTCGGCATCGCGTGCAAGTCCGGCAACGCCGTGCTGCTGCGCGGGTCGTCGTCGGCCGCGGAGTCCAACGCCGCGCTCGTCGCGGTGCTCCGCGACGTCCTCGTCGACCACGGCCTGCCCGCCGACCTCGTCACGTTGCTGCCCAGCGCCGACCGGTCGAGCGTCACCGCGCTGATCCGGGCGCGCGGCCTCGTCGACGTCGTGATCCCCCGCGGGGGCGCCGGACTCATCGCATCGGTGGTCCGGGATGCGACCGTGCCGACCATCGAGACCGGCACCGGCAACTGCCACATCTACGTCTCCGCCACGGCCGATCTCGACATCGCCACCGACGTCGTCGTCAACTCCAAGACCCGCCGACCGAGCGTCTGCAACACCGTGGAGACCGTCCTGATCGACACCGCCGTCGCCGACGTCGCCCTGCCGCGACTGGTCTCGGCGCTCCAGGCCCACGGCGTGGTGATCCACGGCGATGAGCCGGGGATGGAGCCGGCGACCGAATCCGACTGGGCTGATGAGTATCTCAGCCTGGACATCGCGGTCAAGATCGTCGACGGCATCGACGCCGCCATCGACCACATCGACACGTGGGGTACCGGGCACACCGAGGCCGTGATCACCGAGGACCTCGCACTCGCAACGGAGTTCACCGACCGCGTGGACGCCGCCGCGGTGATGGTCAACGCCTCCACCGCGTTCACCGACGGCGAGCAGTTCGGGTTCGGTGCCGAGATCGGCATCTCCACCCAGAAGCTGCACGCCCGGGGGCCGATGGGCCTGCCCGAGCTCACCTCCACGAAGTGGATCGTGTGGGGCCGGGGGCAGACGCGCGCATGACCTCGACACCGATCGACAACACCGGCATCGCACTCGGCGGCCCCAGCGTGGAACCGGTGTTCACCGACACCACGAACGTGGTGGACCGACTGGCCGAGACCGGGTATCTGGCCGACGTCGCCACCGCCACCGCGGTCTTCCTCGCCGACCGACTCGGCAAACCCCTCCTGGTCGAGGGGCCCGCGGGTGTCGGCAAGACCGAACTGGCGCGGGCGATCTCGCAGACCGCGGGCGCCGAACTCGTGCGGCTGCAGTGCTACGAGGGCATCGACGAGGCGCGGGCGCTCTACGAGTGGAACCACGCCAAGCAGATCCTGCACATCCAGTCGACCGGACAGCGCGGCTGGGACGAGACCAAGGCCGACATCTTCTCCGAGGAGTTCCTGCTCCCACGTCCGCTGCTGCGGGCCATCTCGCGCACCGAGCCGACCGTGCTGCTCATCGACGAGGTCGACAAGGCCGACGTCGACGTCGAGGGGCTGCTGCTCGAGGTGCTCAGCGACTTCGCCGTCACCATCCCCGAGATGGGTACCGTCACCGCGGTGCGCCGGCCCATCGTGCTGCTGACGTCGAATGCGACCCGCGAACTCTCCGAGGCGCTCAAACGTCGCTGCCTGTACCTCTACATCGACTTCCCCGACGCGGCCCGCGAACACGACATCCTCTCGTCGCGGGTGCCGGGGCTCTCCGATTCACTCGCTCGCGAGATGGTGCGCATCATCGGCGTGTTGCGGAGCCTGGACCTGCGCAAGAAGCCGTCGGTCGCCGAGACCATCGACTGGGGCAACACCCTGCTGGCGTTGGGGATCGGCGAGAAACCCGGACGCGGCCTCGACGACGCCCTGATCAAGCGGACCCTCGGCGTCGTCCTCAAGCACCGACCCGATCTGGCGACGGCGGCCGCGGAGCTGAAGCTGGACCGATGACCTCCCCGCTGCGCTCGTCGACGGTCGCGCCCGACCATCTCGTGGACCACCTCACGGGTTTCGTCGACGACCTGCGGGATCGCGGGATCGTGGTCGGTCCGGCCTCTCTGATCGACGCCGCGTCGGCGACCGAGGTGCTGAACTTGCTCGACCGGAACAGCTTTCGCGAGGGACTGGCCTGCACACTGGTCACCGACCACGGGCACCGGGCGGTGTTCGACGCCGTGTTCGACCTGTGGTTCCCGGTCGGTTCCGGTATGCGGACGACCACCCAGGAGTTGCCCACCGATGCCGACGGGGCCGTCGACATCGACGCCGTCCGCGAGATGGTCGCGGAGATGCTGGCCGATCCGGACGCGGAGAACGACGGTCGGCTGGCCGAACTGATCTCGCTGATCGTCGACCAGATCGGCGGATACCGCTCCACCCGTGGCGACGCGTTCTCGACCTACCAGGCGATGTCCACGATCCGGCCGCAGACATTGATCGCGAAGATCGCCGCGGCGATGGCGGCGGCGAGTTCGACCGATCAGGACGGTGCCGAGCCGCGCTATCGCCGCTCGGCCGCCGATCGCGTCACGAGGTTCGGGTCGATGATCTCCGAGGAGACCCGCAGGCGCATGGTCGATCGCGCCGGTCGTGACCGAGTGGGGGAGTACGCGGTCCCGACGCTGCCGGAGAACATCAACTTCCTCTCCGCCGGACGCGCGGAGATGATCGAGATGCGACGCACGATCGACCCGCTCGCTCGGCTGCTCGCGGCCAAGCTCGAGGTGCGGCGGCGGCGGGCCCGACGCGGCGTCGTCGACATCCGCAAGACCCTGCGGGCGTCGATGTCGACCGGCGGCGTCCCCATCGATCTCACCTACGCCCGTCCCCGCCCGGGTCGGCCCGAACTGGTGATCCTGTGCGACGTCTCCGGGTCGGTGTCCGGGTTCTCGCAGTTCACGCTGCAGCTGGTCTACGCACTGCGCCAACACTTCTCGGCCGTGCGGGTGTTCGCGTTCGTCGACACCGTCGACGAGGTGACCGAGTACTTCAGCCGGCGACCCGACGACATCGACATCGGGTCGTCGGTGGCGCAGATCCTGAGCTCGGCACGTCTGATCACCCGCGACGGCCACTCCGATTACGGCCACGCCCTGGCGGGGTTCGTCGACTCCTACATCGACTCGCTGACCCACCGCGGCGCGCTGCTGGTGCTCGGCGACGGCCGCAACAACTATCACGATCCGAGCTTCGGTGCGCTGCGCGAACTGGTGACCCGCGCCCGCCACGCCTACTGGCTGAACCCGGAGGCGCAGAGCATCTGGAACTCGGGGGATTCGGTGGCGTCGGACTACGCGACGATCATCGAGATGCACGAGTGCCGCAACGCGGCGCAGTTGGCGCGGGTCGTCGCCGAATTGCTGCCGGTCTAGCGTCGGCGTCCGCAGCAGATGTCGATACCCGCAGGTGGCCCCGTAGACTCCTCAGACATGCCCGACACCGGATCGCCCGACGTGAGCGGCCGACCCGCCCGGCGCAGGCGGATAGGCGTGATGGGCGGCACCTTCGACCCCATCCACAACGGCCACCTCGTCGCGGCCAACGAGGTCGCCGACCGGTTCGATCTCGACGAGGTCGTGTTCGTGCCGACGGGGCGTCCCTGGCAGAAACTCGTCGACGACGGCGCCCGCACCCCCGCGGTGAGCCCGGCCGAGGACCGCTACCTGATGACGGTCATCGCGACCGCGGCCAACCCCCGCTTCTCGGTGAGCCGCGTCGACATCGAACGGCAGGGTGACACCTACACGGTCGACACCCTGCGCGACCTGCACCGGCTGCACCCCGACGCCGATCAGTACTTCATCACCGGCGCCGACGCGCTGAGTTCGATCCTGACCTGGCAGAACTGGGAGGAGCTGTTCGGCCTCGCCCGCTTCGTGGGCGTGAGCCGACCCGGGTACGACCTCGACGCCGGCCACCTGGGCGCCCACCTGGCGACCCTGCCGCCCGACGCCCTGCACCTCATCGAGGTTCCGGCACTGGCGATCTCGTCGACGGACTGCCGTACTCGCGCAGGCGAGGGCCGTCCGGTCTGGTACCTCGTGCCGGACGGCGTGGTGCAGTACATCAACAAACGCAGGCTCTATCGGACACCCCAACCGGAATCTCCCGGGGTCTCGGGTCCGTCCGCGCGTCCCGAGCCCCTCTCCGGGGCGCAGGACCATCTCTCATCGAAAGGACCACAGTGACAGCCACATCCGAGGCACTCGCCATGGCCAAGGTGGCCGCACAGGCGGCCTCCGACAAGCTGGCCGACGACGTCGTCGTGATCGACGTCTCCGAACAACTGGTCATCACCGACCTGTTCGTCATCGCCTCGGCGGGCAACGAACGTCAGGTCGGCGCCATCGTCGACGCCGTCGAGGAGAAGCTCCGCGAGGTCGGACGCAAACCTCTGCGGCGCGAGGGAACTCGCGAGGGACGGTGGACACTGCTGGACTACTCCGACATCGTCGTGCACATCCAGCACTCCGACGAGCGTGACTTCTATGCCCTGGAACGACTCTGGAAGGACTGCCCGGTCGTCGATGTCGAGCTGACCTGATGGGTGGTCCCGACACCCACGACAGCAGTGTCGAGCGGATGACCCCGGTCGTCCGGCGTCTCATCCTCCTGCGCCACGGCCAGACCGAGTACAACGCGGCGAGCCGGATGCAGGGTCAACTCGACACCGAGTTGTCGGCGCTCGGGGTGGCGCAGGCCGCCACGGCCGGCGCGGTTCTCGCACGGCGTGCGCCGCGGCTGATCATCTCGTCGGATCTGACCCGCGCCCGCGACACCGCGATCGCCCTGGCCGACCGGTGCGGTCTGACGGTCACGACCGACACCCGCCTGCGGGAGACCCACCTCGGCGACTGGCAGGGGATGACCCACCTGGAGGTCGACGAGGCCATGCCGGGGGCGCGGGGACAGTGGCGCGACGACGCCCACTGGCGTCCGCCGAACGGCGAGAGTCGCGTCGACGTCGCCGCCCGCACCGTCCCGCTGGTCGCCGAACTCGTCGAGCGGCTGCCGGACTGGGGTCGGGGACCCGACGCCGACAACCCCGTCGTCCTCGTCGCCCACGGTGGTGCGATCGCCGCGCTCACCGCGGGACTGTTGGATCTGCCCGTGCGCAACTGGCCGGTCTTCGGGGGACTGGCCAACACCAGCTGGGTCCAGCTGAGCGGACACGGCGACACCCCGGTGTGGCGCCTGGACGTGTGGAACGCCTCGGCCGAGGTCGCCGACGCGGGGGTGCAGTGACCGACTCGCGGCCCGGTTCGATCCTGGTGCTGTCGGATTCGCTCGCCTACTACGGTCCCGAGGGCGGACTGCCCGCCGACGACGAGCGCATCTGGCCCAACATCGCCGCCGAGGCGGTGGGCGAGCGGGCCGAACTGTTCGGGCGCATCGGGTGGACGACGCGCGACGTCTGGTGGGCCCTGACCCAGGATCCGCGGATCTGGGCGGCGGTCCCGCACGCCCGCGTCGTGGTGCTGGCCATCGGCGGCATGGACACGCTGCCCTCCCCGTTGCCCACCGCGCTGCGTGAACAGATCCGCTACCTGCGACCGGCGCCGCTGCGCCAGGCCGTGCGCACCGCCTACCAGTGGGTGCAACCGCGGTTGTCGCCGCTCGGGTGGCCGGTCGCGTTGCCGCCGGCGGTGACGGTGGACTACCTCGAGAAGATCCGCGGCGCGCTGGCGATGGTGCGACCCGATCTGCCGGTGATCCTGTGCCTGTCACCGACGCACCGCAGTCCCTACTACGGGCACGTGCACACCGGGCGCGCCCCGGCGACCGCGGCCGCCCGCCGCTGGGCCGCCGAGCACGATGTCCCGACCGTCGATTTCTACCCGCCGACCGCGGCGCACTTCGCCGACTTCGACAGCGGTGCACCCGCCGAGCAGTCCATCGCCGCTGATCACAACCCCGATGGCATCCACTGGGGCTTCGGGTGCCACCGCGATGTCGCCGAGGTGACGATCGCCGGTCTGCGCTCGGTCCTCGGGATCGGCGCCGGCGTCTCGACCACCGGTGCCGTTCGCGGCGACGACCCCCTACGCTGATCGCGTGGCCGTCGTCGTCGTTACCGATTCGTCGGCGCGGTTGCCCGCGTCGATCAGAGACATGTACGACATCCGGCAGGTCCCGCTGCACGTTCTCAACGGGGAGCAGGATCTGGCCGAGGACGTCGACGAGATCGGCCCGGAACTGTTCGACGATCCAGCCACCACGACCTCCGGGGCCGTCCCCGCCGACCTCGAGGCCGCGTTCGGTCGCGCCGTCGCCGACAGTGGCGGCGACGGTGTCGTGGCCGTGCTCATGAGCCGCCGACTGAGCAGCACGTGGAGTTCGGCCCGGCTCGCCGCCGACCGCCACCCCGGTCAGATCCGGGTGGTCGACTCGCGTTCGGTCGGCATCGCCGTCGGGTTCGGTGCGATCGCGGCCGCGCAGGCCGCGCGGACCGGCGCCGACCGTGACCGGGTGTACGAGGCCGCCATCCGCGCCGGCTCGACCACCGAGTCGCTGCTGTGTGTCGCCCAGCTCGACAACCTGCGCAACAGCGGCCGGATCGGTGCGGCGACGCGGCTTTTCGGTTCGGCGTTGTCGATCAAGCCGGTCCTGCGGATGGTCGACGGCATGCTGGTGCTCACCGAGAAACAGCGCACCTTCTCCAAAGCGGTCGGCAAGATGGTCGACGCCGCCGTCGAGGCCACCGAGGGCAGGCCGGTGACCGTCGGTGTCCTGCACTGCGAGGCGCCCGAGGCGGCGGCCGACATCACCACCCGGCTGCGCGGACGGTTGCGCTCGATCACCTCGCTGATCACCTCCGACATGGGGCCGGTCCTGAGTTGTCACGTCGGCTCGGGTGCAGTCGGCATCGCGGTGTGCTCGGAGGTCGGACCGATCGAGGGTTTCGAACCCGACGCCGCCTGACCGGTCGCGAGTCTTCTCCACAGGTACGACTGGCTGCACAGTTCGGCGGTGAACCGCCCGCCGATCGTGTGGTCTCGTCCGCGACGCTGCCTACCGTGACGACATGGCAAGCAGCTCTGGGCGTGACCGTCGACCCGATGCCCTGTCGCGCCTGCGATCGGCGCCCGCGCCCTGGACCCCGGAGGGCGATGTCGGTGTGCCGGCCGATGACATCACCGCGCCATCCGCGGACGTTCACGGTGGGCCGCAGTGGGGTGCGACACCCTCGCCGCGGTGGCTGGACGACGCGTCCGACGGCGGCGTCGTTGCGGGACAGTCGGATCGGGCAGTCCCCGGTCGACGACCGCCCGCGCGCCGGATGCCGGTCGTCGCACCACCCGCCGCGATAGCGCTCATCGCGGTCGGTGTGCTCGCCTGCGTCGTGACCGCCTACACCGTGTTCCGGGGACCGTCCGACGATTCCCCCGCGGCCGCGCGGGTGGCGTTCCCGGCCTCGGCCGGTGTCGCGGCACCGACCGGATCGGCGTCTGCGGAAACGGGTCGTCCGACGGGCAGCGTCTCGTCGCCGTCGGCCCCGTCGGGGTCGGTGGCGCCCCGGCCGGCCGCGGCCGACGAACTGGTCGTGAGCGTCGTGGGATTGGTCCGCACGCCGGGTCTGGTGCGACTGGCCGGCACCGCCCGGGTCGCCGACGCGATCGCCCGCGCGGGCGGCGGTCGCCCGGGTGCCGACCTGCTGAGCCTGAACATGGCGCAACCGGTTCGCGACGGCGATCAGATCCTGGTCGGTTTCGCCGATCCGGACGGGGGAGCGGGCATGCGCAGCGCGATCGTGTCCGCGTCGTCGACCGGTGCAGGCACTCCCGGGGCCGCGACGTCCCCGGGTGGGGCGTCTGCGGGTGCGGCGCCCGCGACGACGGGCGCCCCCGGCGCGGCGTCGGCCGGAGAGGGTGCGCCGGTGAACCTGAACACCGCCGACGAGGCGGCGCTCGACACCCTGCCCGGGGTCGGGCCGGTCACGGCGAAGGCGATCATCGACTGGCGTTCGCGCAACGGTGGTTTCACGTCGATCGATCAGCTCGCCGAGGTCGACGGTATCGGGCCCGGGCGACTGGCGAAGCTGCGTGATCGCGTCACGGTCTGATGTGGGCGGAGCCGATCTCCGTCTGCTGGCCCCGGCCGTCGGGTGCTGGGCCGTCACGATCACCGGCGCGGTCGGCGGAGCGTGGGCGGGCGGTGTCGCGACGGGCTTGTGCCTCGCGATCCTCACGGCGGCGGCCGTGACGGTGCATCGCAGCGAGCGTGTACGCGTCCATCGGACGGTGATGCTGCTGATCATCGCGACCGCGGGTGTGTCCGCGGGCTTCGCCGCCGCCGTCACCGCCCGCGTCGTCGACATGCAGCAGCACCCGATTGCCGCAGCCGATCTCGTGGGGCACAAGACGACGGCGGAGTTGGTGATCGGCGACGATCCGCGTGTGCTCCGAGGTCCGGGACCGGCGAGGATCCGGGTGCCCGTGGCCGCATCGATCGTGTCGACACCGTCCGCACGTGCCGCGGCCACCCTGACCGCGCCGGCCGATGGTTGGTCGGAACTGGTTCCTGGGCAACATGTCACGGCGGTGGTCAGCGTCGACAGGCCGTATCGCGCTGATCTGACCGCCGCGGCGTTGCGTGCGAGCGGACCGCCGCGGGCGGTGTCACGGCCACCCGCGTATCAGCGGTGGGCGTCGACGGTCCGGCTCCGGTTCGCCGAGTTGTCCCGACGCGCGCTTCCCGCCGCCGAATCGGGGTTGCTGCCGGGGTTGGTGCTCGGTGATGTGTCCGGCCTCGGCGACGACGTCGTCGACGATTTCCGGCGCTGCGGCCTGACCCATCTCACCGCGGTGTCCGGTGCGAACTTCGCGATCGTCTGTGGCGCAGTGCTGCTCGTGCTGCAGGCGGTGGGTGTCGGACGCCGGACCTCAGCCGTTCTGGCTGCGATCGTGCTGGCCTGTTTCGTGGTGCTGGTGCGTCCCTCGCCGAGTGTGGTGCGGGCGGCGGTGATGGGTGCGGTCGGGCTGCTCGCACTGATCTCCGGTCGGCGATCGGCGGCGATCCCGGCGCTCTGCGCCGCGGTGATCGTGGCGCTCGGCGTCTGGCCCTCGCTCGCGGTCGATCCCGGGTTCGCCCTGTCGGTCTGCGCCACCGCGGCCCTGATCCTGCTGGCACCGACCCTCCGAGACCGTCTGTGCGCGGCCGGGATCCACCGCGGCGCAGCCGATCTGCTGGCGATCGCGGTCGCCGCGCAGATCGTCACCGCACCCCTGATCGCCATGATCGCAGGCACGGTCAACCTCGTGGGGGTGGTGGCCAATCTCGCCGTCGCACCGGCGGTCGCGCCGATCACGGTCCTCGGCACGTTCGCCGCCGCGATCGCGGGGCTGTCACCGCGGCTGGGCGAGCTGCTGGTCCGTTTCTGCGAACCCGAGCTGTGGTGGATGGTGCGCGCCGCCGACGTGCTCGCCGGGGTCCCGGGTGCGTCGGTGTCGGTACCCGACGGTGTCGGCGGGGCGTGCTGGGTCGCGCTGGTCGTCGCCGCCCCGGCAGTGGGGGTGTGGCTGTGGCGCCGGACCGGCCACAGCCGGGCCGCCGCCGTCGGTGGGGTCTGGCACGATGGCCGACGTGACCGACCGACTCCATCTCCTGCTCGGCGACGACGAGTTCCTGGTCGAGCGCGCCACCTCGTCGATCCGCGCCGAGGTGAACGCCGAGACCGGTACCGACGTGCCGATCACCCGGGTCCGGGCGGGTGACGTCAGTGAGTACGAGCTCGCCGAGATGCTGAGCCCGTCGCTGTTCGCCGACGAGCGGATGGTGATCGTGGAGTCCGCGGCCGACGCGGGCAAGGAACCGGCCGCGTTGATCACCTCCGCCGCCCGGTCACTGCCCGAGGGCATCACCCTCCTGGTGGCGCACACGGGCGGCGGACGGACCAAGTCGATGGTCGGGGCATTGAAGAGTGCGGGCGCCCAGGTCCACGAGTGTGCCGCGTTGAAGTGGCCGGAGGAGCGGGTCCGCTTCGTCAAGGCCGAGTTCGCCCGACTCAAGGTGCGGGTGTCGGCCGAGGTCGTCGCGCAGGTCGTCGAATCGGTGGGCGCCGATCTGCGGGAGCTCGCCGCCGCCTGCAGCCAGCTGGTCTCCGACACCGGCGGCAAGGTCGACGCCGCCGCGATCGCGACCTATTACTCCGGTCGCCCGGAGACGAAGGGATTCGACGTCGCCGACCGCGCGATCACCGGTGACAAGGCGGGGGCGCTGGAGACCCTGTCGTGGGCCGAGCACCACGGCGTCCCGCACGTGGTCATCGCCGACGCGCTGGGCGAGGCCGTCCACGCCATCGCGCGCGTCAAGGGGCTGGGCACGATGGACCAGTACTCGGCGGCCTCGGAGGTGGGGATGTCCCCGGGACGTCTCAAGCGGGTGCAGTCGCAGGCGCGAGCGTGGAACGCGGAGTCGATCGCGAGCGCGCTGATGGTGGTGTCGACGCTCAACGGTGACGTCAAGGGACAGGCGGCCGACGCCGACTACAGCCTGCAGCGCGCCGTGGGCCTGGTCGCCGACCTCAAACCCACCCGCCACCGGTGAGCATCGTGTCCCGGTGGGCACGGGATCGGGTGGGCACAGACAGATCACCCCGGTGACGAGGAACGCCACCGGGGTGAGATCTGCACGCGGCCGTCAGGCCGAGCGATCAGTTCAGAGCTTGTTGACCGCGACAGCCATCGCGGACTTCTTGTTGGCGGCCTGGTTCGAGTGGATGACACCCTTGCTGGCGGCCTTGTCGAGCTTGCGGCCGGTGCTGACGAGCAGCTCCGACGCCTTGTCCTTCTCGCCCGCGGCGACGGCCGCGCGGAAATTGCGGATGGCCGTGCGGAGCGAGGACTTGACCGACTGGTTGCGCTGACGCGCGATCTCGTTGGTCTTGTTCCGCTTCATCTGCGACTTGATGTTTGCCACGCCTGGGTACCTCTTTGCTCGGTTGTGCACGACCCCGAGGGCCCCGCATTGATCTGTGGGAAAAGTGTTGTCGGCGGTCCCTCGATGGTCGAGTTCACACCTGCTCGCGAGATCGTCGGTGGCTACCGAAAAACCGTCACGAGCACCAGCGATGGATGTTACCCCACGGCGGGAACCGACCCAAATCGTCGCGGGCCCGCCCGGGCGGGCCGGGTTGCGATCAGCATGGACGCAAATATGGACATGCTCCGATACAGTCGTCGGCATATGAACGTCGTCACCTCGATCGCCCCCTGATGGTCGCCGCCAGGCCCCGGATCTTCGTCCACGTCGGGTTGCCGAAGACGGGGACGACCTACCTGCAGGATCGGCTCTGGCGCAATCGCGACATCGCGATGCGGACCAGTGGCCTGCTCTACCCCGGCACGGCGATGCAGGACCACTTCCACGCCGCGGTGCATCTGCAGCCCGATCGATACCTGGACTGGGTCGATCCCGCGCACAGCGGGGTGTGGCGTGCCCTCGTCGACCAGATGCGAACCTGGCCGGGCACCTCGGTGATCTCGCACGAACTGTTCTCGACCGCGACCGAGGACCAGGCCGCCTCGGTGATCGCCGACCTCGACTTCGCCGACGTGCACGTCGTGGTGACGGTGCGTGACCTGGCCCGCCAGATCCCGTCGGTATGGCAGGAGAACGTCAAGAACCAGCATCGTTCGACCCTCGACGGTTTCGTCGACTCGCTGCGAACCCGTCCACTCGACGAGCAGGAACCGTTCTGGGAGTTCCAGGATCACGGTCGGATCCTGCGCACGTGGGGTGCCGGGCTGCCCCCGGGAAACGTTCATCTCGTCACCGTGCCGCGGGCGGGCGGGGGATCGGATCCGACATCACTGTGGGATCGATTCGTCGGTCTGCTCGACGCGGACGGCGACGCGCTCGACCGTCCGGTCCCGCCGAGCAACGCCGCGCTGTCACCGGCCCAGGTCGAACTCCTGCGTCGTCTCAACGAGCACCTGCAGCCCGAGCGCGTCGAGTGGGCGCGCTACGAGACGGCGGTCAAACGGTTCCTGATCGGCTCGGTGCTGTTCGGCTCGCCGGGCCGCGCGGGACGGTCGTTGTCGCCGGACCAGACGGAGTGGGCCGCGGCGCAGTCGGATTCGATGATCGCCGACATCGAGGCATCCGGATGGGACGTCGTCGGCGACATCGAGGACCTCCGGGTGACTCGGGTGGCGGGCGGCCGGACCGGCGAACCGACCACCGACGAGACCCTCGACGTCGCGGTGTCCGCGCTCGCCGAGGTGCTCGCGACGATGCCGTTGCCCACCGACCGGCCGCGCGTCACCACACGCGCCAAAGCCGTCATCCGCGGTGCCGCTCGACCGCTGCTGCGCGTTCGTGCTGCTCGCCGCGCCCGCCGCCGGCCCTGACGATCACCGCGCTCACCTGCATCTGACCGACATGATCGTCGGCAACCACATGCCGAGTCGGCCCATGTGGGGCAACATGGTTGGTTATGAGCCCCGGAACCTCCTCCGAGAACACCGACACCCGGTCCTCGGACAATCGATCGCGTCCTGCCAAGTCGTCGTCTGGCGGCGCCAAGAAGGCGACGCCGGCCGCGAAGGCCGGGAAGGTCGCGGCCCCTGACCGCAAGCCGAGTGCTGCGCCCGCCGCACGCCGGACCGTGGGGGCCAAGAACGCACGGTCGGCGGCCAAGTCGGACACCTCCGCGAAGGCCGCCCCGGCCAAGTCGACGTCCAAGTCGACCAACGGCGCCACCGGCATCTTCTCGGGGTACGCCAAAGGCCCCTACGCCGAGGCCTTCGACGAGATGTTCGACGGCAACAGCGAGGTCCGTGCGCCCTACCGCGGGATCCACAAGGCGTTGGCACCGTCGGACCGGGCCGATCTCAACACCCGCGTGGACGCGCTGGGCCGCGCGTTCATCGATCAGGGAATCACCTTCTCGCTGTCCGGGCAGGAGCGCCCCTTCCCGTTGGACGTTGTGCCCCGGGTCATCTCGGCGAGTGAGTGGACGAAGCTCGAGCGCGGCATCACCCAGCGGGTGAAGGCGCTGGAGATGTTCCTCGACGACATCTACGGCGAGCAGGAGATCCTCCGCGACGGGGTCGTCCCCAAGCGGCTGGTCACCTCCTGTGAGCACTTCCATCGTCAGGCGGTAGGGATCAAGCCGCCCAACGGGGTTCGCATCCACGTCGCGGGCATCGACCTGATCCGCGACGAGCACGGCGATTTCCGCGTCCTCGAGGACAACCTGCGGTCGCCGTCGGGCGTCTCCTACGTCATGGAGAACCGCCGGACGATGGCGCGCGTGTTCCCGGATCTGTTCTCCAGTCACCGGGTCCGCGCGGTCGCCGATTACTCCAGCCAGCTGCTCAAGGCGCTGCGTGCCTCCGCCGCGTTCAACGAGGCCGACCCGAATGTCGTTGTGCTGACACCCGGTGTCGCGAACTCCGCGTACTTCGAGCACTCGCTGCTCGCGCGGCAGATGGGCGTCGAGCTCGTCGAGGGCCGCGACCTGTTCTGCCGTGACAACGTCGTCTACATGCGCACCACCGAGGGTGAGCAGCGCGTCGACGTGATCTACCGACGCATCGACGACGACTTCCTCGACCCGATGCAGTTCCGCCCCGACTCGATGCTGGGCGTGGCCGGACTGCTCAACGCCGCGCGCGCGGGCAACGTCGTGATCTCCAGCGCCGTGGGCAACGGGGTCGGCGACGACAAGCTCGTCTACACCTACGTGCCGGAGATCATCCAGTACTACCTCGGCGAGAAGCCGAGCCTGGGCAACGTCGACACGCTGCGGTGCTGGCTCGACGACGAGCGTGAAGAGGTCCTCGACCGGATCGACGAGCTCGTCGTCAAACCCGTTGAGGGCTCCGGCGGTTACGGGATCGTCTTCGGACCCGACGCCACCTCCGAGGAGCTCGACACCCTGGCCCGCAAGGTGCGCAACGACCCCCGCGGGTGGATCGCGCAGCCGGTCGTCCAGCTGTCGACGGTGCCGACCAAGATCGGCGACAAGCTCCAACCGCGCCACGTCGACCTGCGTCCGTTCGCGGTCAACGACGGTGAGTCCGTGTGGGTGTTGCCCGGCGGTCTCACCCGTGTCGCGCTGCCGGAGGGGTCGCTGGTGGTCAACTCCAGCCAGGGCGGTGGTTCCAAGGACACCTGGGTGCTGGCCTCCCGCGCGTCGGAATCCGAGCGGGAGCTCGGCGGCGAGGAGCTGGTCAGCGGCAAGGACCTGCCGCCGTCCCAGCAGACCGAGCAGGGGCCCGAGGCCACGGCCCACCAGCAGAAAGAACAGCAGCAGCAACAGCAACAGGGTCGATCCGACACGCAGTTCCAGTCGCAGGGGGGCACCGAATGATGTTGGCGCGTAACGCCGAGTCGCTGTACTGGATCGGCCGCTATGTCGAGCGGGCCGACGACACCGCCCGGATCCTCGACGTCGCGGTGCACCAGCTGCTCGAGGACGCCACCGTCGACCCGGACCGCACCTGCCGGCTGGTGCTGCAGGTGCTGGGCATGGAGCCGCCCGCTGACGTCGACAAGCTCGACGTGTGGTCGTTGACCGAACGCGTGGCCTACGACAAGAAGGGCCACGGATCGATCGTGGACTGCATCGCCGCCGGTCGTGAGAACGCCCGTGGCGCACGGGAGGTCACGTCCAGCGAGATGTGGGAATGCCTGAACACCACCTACAACGGGCTCGCCGAGGCCGAGCGGGCCGCCCGCAAGCTGGGGCCCTACGAGTTCCTCTCCTACGTCAAGAATCGCGCCGCCATGTTCGCCGGGCTCGCCGACGCGACGCTCAGTCGGGACGACGGATACCGGTTCCTGTTGCTCGGTCGGTCCGTCGAGCGTGTGGACATGACCATCCGGATGCTGTTGTCGCGTGCCGGTGACCGGTCGGGATCACCCGCCTGGGTCACCGTGCTGCGATCGGCGGGAGCCCACGACACCTACCTGCGCACCTACCGCGGTGCGCTCGACGCCAGCCGGGTGGTCGAGTTCATGTTGTTGGACAGGCTCTTTCCCCGGTCGGTGTTCCACGCGATCACCCTGGCCGAGGAATCGCTGATGGAGCTCGACAACCGGCCCAACAGCCGTGTCGGTGCACGTGCCGAGGCGCAGCGCCTCCTGGGTCGTGCCCGCAGCTCTCTGGAGTTCATGCAACCCGGTTTGCTGCTCGACGATCTCCAGGACCGACTGTTGGCCCTGCAGGAGACCTGCCGGGATCTGAACGAGGCTGTCACACTGCAGTATTTCCACGTCACCCCGTATGTGGCATGGGCGGACGTCCGGGCGAGTTCCGCCGAGGACCACTTCATCGAGGAGAGTGAACTGTGAGCTGGCGCCTGCGGGTCGTGCATTCCACCGGATTCGCCTACAACGCGCCGGTGACCTCGTCGTACAACGAGGCGCGTCTGACGCCGCGCAGCGACAACCGGCAGAACGTGATCGTCAACCGCGTCGAGACGGTGCCCGCCACGCGTTCCTATCGCTACACCGACTACTGGGGCACCGCGGTCACCGCCTTCGACCTCCATGCGCCGCATGAGGAACTCGAGGTGTCGGGATCGTCGGTGGTGGAGACCGAGGCGGGCAACCGCCCGACCGAGGCCGAGCAGACCGACTGGGACGACCTCAAGACCGAGTACGTGATCGATCGGTTCGACGAGGTCCTGGGCAAGACCGACTACGTGCCCCGCAACCGCCAACTCGCGGCGACGGCCCGCAAGCTGTCGAAGGGGCTGGATCCGAGCTCCGCGGTCGTGGCGATCTGCAGTTGGGTGCACTCGGAGATGCAGTACGTCCCCGGCACCACCGGCGTGCACACCAGCGCGGTCGACGCGTGGAGCGAGCGCAAAGGCGTGTGCCAGGACTACGCGCATCTGACGTTGTTGATGCTGCGCAGCCTCGGCATCCCGGCCCGGTATGTCTCGGGGTACCTGCACCCGAGCCGCGACGCCGCCATCGACCAGGTCGTCGAGGGTCAGAGCCACGCCTGGATCGAGGCCTGGACCGGTACCTGGTGGGGATACGACCCCACCAACGACGTGCCGATCAACGAGCAGCACGTGTCGGTCGGCATCGGTCGCGACTACTCCGATGTCCCTCCACTGAAGGGCATCTACACCGGCGGCGGGGCCACCGATCTCGATGTGGTCGTGGAGATCACGCGTCTGGCCTAGACGTCCGTCCCGCGGGGGCCGGGATCACTCCCGGCCCTGCGAGACCCAGTTCGGGTCGCCCGACCGCGCGCCGGCCACGAGGTCGGCGGCCGCGTCGAGTCGCGTGATCTGTTCGTCGGTCAACGACAACGACAGCGCGCCGAGGTTCTCGGTGATGCGGGCGGGGTTGCGCGTGCCCGGGATCGGGACGGAAGCGATACCCAGGGTGGTGGCTCGGGAGAGCAACCAGGCCAGGCTGACCTGCGCCGGGGTGGCATCGAGCTCGTCGGCCACGCCACGCACGACGTCGACCACGGCTGCGTTGGCATCGAGGTTCGCACCTGCGAAGCGTGGGATCTTGTGGCGGAAGTCGTTGTCGGACAGGGTCGCCACCGTTCCGGTGAGGAAGCCGCGACCCAGCGGGGAGTAGGGCACGAAGCCGACGCCGTGTTCGACGGCCGCGGGGACCACGCCGCGCTCCACATCGCGCGACCACAGGGACCACTCGCTCTGCACCGCGGCGATGGGGTGTACGGCACTCGCAGTGGCGATCTCGTCCGCGGTCACCTCGGAGAGGCCCAGATGGCGAACCTTGCCCGCGGCGACGAGTTCGGCCATCGCGCCGACGGTCTCCTCGATCGGCACCGACACATCGCGGCGGTGCATGTAGTACAGGTCGATCGTGTCGACGCCGAGCCGCTCCAGGCTCTCGTCGCAGCACGCGAGCACGTAGTCGTGCTCGCCACGGGCGGTCGGACGCGATTCTCCCGAGATCGAGAGTCCGACGATGCCGAATTTCGTTGCCAGGGTGACCTCGTCGCGCCGGTCGCGGAGGACCTCGCCGACCAGTCGCTCGTTCTCGCCGTCGGCGTAGACGTTGGCGGTGTCGATGAACGTCATGCCCTGGTCGATCGCGCTGTGCAGGGCAGCGAGCCCCTGGGTGTGCGACACCGATCCGTAGACCTGCGCGACCGCCATGGCGCCGAATCCCAGTGCGCTGACGGTGAGACCGTCACCCAGGTGTGTCTGCCGTGTCATCTCATGAGTCTCTCTGTGCGGAACGGTCGGCGGCGGTGCACTCGCCGCCGGATTCGATGAGTGCGGAGTAGTGCCTGATCTTGTTCTCGAGTGCGTCGCTGGTCTCGTCGATCAGCCTGCGCCGCTCGGCGATTCGCGCCCGGTGGGCGAGCAGGATCGCCAGACGTTCCGGGTGGGTGTCGGGTCCGCCCTCGATCAACTGGGCGAAGCGACGCATGTCGGCCACAGGCAGCCCGGTCTCGCGCAACCGAACGAGCAGTGTGATCACGCCGATGTAGCGGTCGGTGTAGCGACGACGCCGGTCGCCGCCGCGGGGGATCGGCGGCACCATGCCCTCGCGCTCGTACCAGCGCAACGTGTCGGGCGTCAGACCGGTGATGGTCGACACCTCGGCGATGCCGTAGGTGCGCTCGTCGTCGGTGCCGCCGGAGACCAGCGGATCGGTGGTTGTGGTCACCGACCAAGCGTAGGAGCTGGAGTGCACTCCAACGCAAGGGTCGCCCGAAATGTCGGTCCAGGCGTCGTCAGTTCCAGCCGTACCCGCTGCGCAGGCGGTCGGCGACCGCGTCGAAGCGGGATCGGTCGAGGATCGCGCCCTCGCGGCGGATGCCCTGTTCAGGGACGTCGAGCACGCGGTCGAGACGTACGTAGCTGACCTTGTGACCGCCATCCCACGAACCCGTTCCCACCTCGAGCCAGTCGGGGTCGTCGGCGCGGTGGCCCTGGCTCGAGAGCATCAGACCCAGCAGCGTGGTCCCGTCTCGCCCGACCACCAGCACCGGGCGGTCCTTGCCCTGGGAGGCGTCCTCCTCGAAGGCGACCCACGTCCACACGATCTCGCCGGGGTCGGCGGCGCCGTCGAGCGCTGGGCTGTACTCGATGCGTCGCGCTCGATCGGCGGTGGGACGGTCGGTGTCGGTGACGGGGCGTCCCTGCGGGCCGGGAGCGGCGCTCGGCGTCGTGGTGCCGCCGTTCATCCGCGCGGTGATCGCGGCCTTGCCCTTGTCGAGGGCGCCCGATCGCTGGAGTTCGCGGTAGATGCGCGGCCCGTGTTGCCGGGCCAGTCGTAGGGCCACGGATGTCCAGTTCGCCATGGGGACGAATCTAATCGGTCGGGCGGCCCACGAGATGCGACAGCACCGCAGCGGTGGTCAGTTCGGCCGTCGGCTTGCGGTCGGGTCGCAGATCATGCCCGGTGCCGGTGATCTCCACCACAGTCGTCGGCGCCGGGATCAGGGCGACGGCGGCGGTGAGTTCGTCGGTGGTCGCGAACGGGTCCGACGGCCCGTGCACCACGACGACCGGCCGGGTGATGCGGGGCAGGTGCTCGACGCGCAGGCGATCGGGCTTGCCGGGCGGGTGCAGCGGATACGACGTCAGCAACAGTCCGTCGGCGACCGAGGCGTCGTCGGCGACGACCATCGACGCCTGCCTGCCGCCGTAGGAGTGCCCGCCGACGATGAGTGGGCCGGCCCCCAGCTCGCGCAGCAGCGCACACGCCCGGGCGATGCCGTCCCGGTCACGCGCCGATCCGGACGGACTGGGCGGGCCCTTCGGGCGGTTCTGCCGATACGGGAGATCGATCCGGGCGACCAGGACCCCACGTGCACTCAGCGCGGCTCCCAGCTGACGAAGCAGCAGGCCGTCGTGGTTGCCGCCGGCCCCGTGGGTGAGCACGGCGGTCGCGATCGGTTCGCCGGCCGGGCGGTGCAGGACCCCGACGACACCGTCGTCGGCCAGGGGCTCGCCGGTCGTCCGGTCGTCGCCGGCGCCGGCGTCATCATGGTTGGCCACGGCGCCCACGGTAACGGTGGGCCCGGCGCCGAGGAGTGCTGCGCACGCCGGGCGGGGTCCATGACGTGCGAAACTGGGGGTACGCGACGTCCCGTCAGAGGAGTGAGTTCGATTCCCAGCTTTGCCGACACCACCTTCACCGATCCCGAACGGATCCGGAACTTCTGCATCATCGCCCACATCGACCATGGCAAGTCGACGCTGGCCGATCGCATGTTGCAGCTCACCGGTGTCGTCGAGGCGCGGCAGATGCGGGCGCAGTACCTCGACCGGATGGACATCGAGCGCGAGCGCGGCATCACCATCAAGGCGCAGAACGTCCGCCTGCCGTGGCAGGTCACGACCGACGGCGTGACGACCGACTACGTCATGCACCTCATCGACACCCCCGGACACGTCGACTTCACCTATGAGGTGTCGCGCGCGCTGGAGGCCTGTGAGGGTGCGGTGCTGCTCGTCGACGCCGCCCAGGGCATCGAGGCGCAGACGCTGGCCAACCTCTACCTGGCCATGGACAAGGACCTCACGATCATCCCGGTCCTGAACAAGATCGACCTGCCCGCGGCCGATCCCGATCGCTACGCCGCCGAGATCGCACACATCATCGGCTGCGACCCCGACGACATCCTGCGTGTCTCGGGCAAGACCGGTGCCGGCGTCACCGAGCTGCTCGACGAGATCGTGAAGCTGATCCCCGCCCCGGTCGGCGACGCCGACGGTCCGACACGGGCGATGATCTTCGACTCGGTCTACGACACCTACCGCGGCGTGGTCACCTACGTCCGCGTGGTCGACGGGCGTCTCGAGCCGCGCGTCAAGGTCGAGATGATGTCGACCGGCAGCACGCACGAGTGCCTCGAGGTGGGCATCGTCTCGCCCGAGCCGAAAGCGTCGAAAGGCCTCGGGGTCGGCGAGGTCGGTTATCTCATCACCGGTGTGAAGGACGTCCGGCAGTCGAAGGTCGGCGACACGATCACGACCGCCCGAAACGGGGCGACCGACGCATTGACCGGATACCGGGAGCCCCGCCCGATGGTTTACTCCGGGCTCTACCCGGTCGACGGGTCGGACTACCCGGATCTGCGCGACGCGCTGGAGAAGTTGCAGCTCAACGACGCCGCGTTGACCTGGGAGCCGGAGACCTCGGTGGCGCTCGGGTTCGGATTCCGTTGTGGCTTCCTGGGTTTGCTGCACATGGAGATCACACGTGAGCGACTCGAGCGGGAGTTCGACCTCGACCTGATCTCGACCGCGCCGAACGTCGTCTACCGGCTCGTCGGCGAGGACGGTGCCGACATGACGGTCACCAACCCGTCGGACTGGCCCGACGGCAAGGCCCAGGCCATCTTCGAACCGATCGTCAAGACGACGGTGATCGCGCCGAGCGAGTTCGTCGGCACGATCATGGAGCTGTGTCAGTCCCGCCGTGGCGAACTCGGTGGCATGGACTACCTCTCGGAGACCCGCGTCGAGCTGCGCTACACGATGCCCATGGCCGAGATCATCTTCGACTTCTTCGACGCACTCAAGTCCCGAACGCGTGGATACGCCAGCCTGGATTACGAGGAGGCGGGCGAACAGGAATCGGCACTGGTGAAGGTCGACATCCTGCTGCAGGGCGAGGCCGTCGACGCGTTCAGCGCGATCGTGCACAAGGACGGCGCCTTCGCCTACGGCAACAAGATGACGCTCAAACTCAAAGAGCTCATCCCGCGCCAGCAGTTCGAGGTGCCGATCCAGGCCGCCGTGGGCTCGAAGATCATTGCGCGCGAGAACATCCGGGCGATCCGTAAGGACGTGCTCGCCAAGTGCTACGGCGGTGACATCAGCCGTAAGCGCAAACTGCTCGAGAAGCAGAAGGAGGGCAAGAAGCGGATGAAGACCATCGGTCGGGTCGAGGTCCCGCAGGAGGCCTTCGTGGCGGCGCTGTCATCGGATGCGGGCAACGACAAGTCCAAGGGCAAGTAGGCCCGCCGCACTACCATCGTGGGCATGCCGACCAACCCGGTGCTCGCGCCGAGCCCCCACATCCACGGACTGCCCGATTTCCCGTCCATCTCCGACGACGACTTCGTGCCCGCGTTCGACATCGCGATGGCCGAACACCTGCGTGAGGTTGAGGCGATCGCGGCGGACACCCGGCCGCCGACGTTCGCCAACACCATCGAGGCGTTGGAGCAGACCGGCCGCGCTCTCGCGCAGGCGGCCGGCGTGTTCTTCAATCTCGTGGGCCCGGACACCAATCCGGCCCGCAACGCCATCGCTCAGGAACTCGCACCGCGACTGACCGAGCACGGCAACACGATCGCGTTGCACGGCGCCCTGTTCGCACGCATCGAGCAGCTGTACCGGACCCGTGACTCGCTCGGTCTCGACGAACCATCACTACGGTTGTTGGAGAGGCGTTTTCGTGACGCTGTGCGTGCCGGTGCGGCGCTCGACGACGACGGCCAGCGTCAGATGCGGGAGATCTCCGGACGGCTGTCGACATTGACGACGACCTTCTCGCAGTACGTGCTCGACGACAGCAATGCCAGCGCGGTGCTCGTCGACGACGTGGCCGCCCTCGACGGCCTGTCGGCGTCGGCGATCTCGGCCGCCGCGGACGCGGCGACCGAGGCGGGCCACGACGGCAAACTGCTGCTGTCCCTGGATCTGCCGACCAGTCAGTCGGCGCTGGCCTCGTTGACCGACCCGGAGACCCGCAGGCGGGTCTTCGAGGCGTCCGTGAGCCGCTGCTCGCGCGGCAACGAATTCGACACCCGCGCCATGGTCCTGGAGATCACCGCGCTGCGTGCCCGCAGCGCCCGACTGCTCGGCTACCGCAACCACGCCGAGTTCGTCATCGCCGAGCAGACCGCCCCGGACGCCGATGCGGTGCAGTCGTTCCTGTCCGAGTTGGTCGCCGCCGCGATGCGCGCGGGTGGGCGTGAGCTGACACGGTTGCACGGGTCGGGGTCCGATCCGATCGCGCCGTCGGACATCACCCACCGGCTCGCGGTCGAGCAGCGGCAGAACTCGGCGGTGTCGCTCGAGGCCTTCGACGACTACTGCGAACTCGACCGCGTCCTCACCGACGGGGTGTTCGCCGCGGCGCGGGCACTCTACGGACTGCGGATGGTCGAACGTCCGGAGCTGCCGACCTATCACCCCGATGTGCGCACGTGGGAGGTGTTCGACGCCGACGGGGTGTCGGTGGGGTTGTTCCTCGGCGACTTCTTCGCGCGGCCCAGCAAGCGCGGCGGTGCCTGGATGAACAACATCGTCGACCAGTCGCAGCTGCTCGTCACCCACCCGATCGTCGTCAACGTGCTGAATCTGACCAAGCCGCAACCGGGTTCGCCGTGCCTGCTCTCCTTCGACCAGCTGACCACTCTGTTCCACGAGTTCGGTCACGCGTTGCACGGGCTGCTCTCGGCGGTCCGCTACCCGTCGCAGTCGGGCACCAACGTCCCCCGTGATTTCGTCGAGTTCCCATCCCAGGTCAACGAGATGTGGGCCCTGCACCCGACCGTCCTGTCCGGCTACGCCCGACACCACCAGACCGGTGCGGCCATCCCGCCCGAACTCGCCGAGGCCGCCCGTGAGGCCACCTCGGTCGAGTCCGCGCACAGCACCATCGAATACCTGGCCGCCGCGGTTCTCGACCTCGAGTGGCACCGCATCACCGCCGACGACGAGATCACCGACGTCGAGGCCTTCGAGGCCCGTGCACTCGCCTCCGCCGGGGTCGCCAGCGATCTCATCCCGCCGCGCTACCGCAGCGCCTACTTCAACCACATCTTCGGCGGCGGGTACTCGGCCGGCTACTACTCCTACATCTGGTCGGAGGTGCTCGACGCCGAGACCGAGCAGTGGTTCCTCGCCAACGGCGGCCTGACCCGCGCCAACGGGCAACGCTTCGCCGACGCGACCCTGTCCCGCGGCGACAGTGTCGATCCCATCGCCGCGCACGCCGAACTGATCGGGCGGAGCGCGGAGATCGAGCCGTTGCTGGCGCGCAAGGGACTCGTGGCCGCGGCGGGCTGAGACGCCCCGACACGGTCGGTGTGCGCCGATCGCGCGCGGTTGGGCAAGATGATCGGAGTGACCACACCCGCCCGTGTAGACCTGTCCCGCTACGCGCTGATCAGCATCGTCGCGTCGGTCGTCGTCATCTCGCTGAAGATCGTCGCCTGGCGGGTGTCGGGGTCGGTGGGTCTTCTCTCCGACGCCGCCGAGTCCATGGTGAACGTCGTCGCCGCGGTGGGCGCCTTCATCGCGCTGCGGGTCGCGGCACGCCCGGCCGACGACGACCACAACTTCGGCCACACCAAGGCCGAGTACTTCTCCGCGGTCTTCGAGGGCGTGATGATCGTGATCGCCGCGGGGATCATCATCGTGGCCGCGACCGAACGCCTGTTCAACCCGTCCGAACTCGACTCCGTCGGGCTGGGATTGGTGATCTCACTGGTCGCCACCGCCATCAACGGTGGGGTCGGTGTGCTGCTGTTGCGAATCGGGCGGCGGCACCGGTCGCTGTCGCTGGAGGCCGACGGCAAGCACCTGCTGACCGACGTGTGGACGACCGCGGGCGTCGTGGTCGGTGTGCTGCTGGTGGCGCTCACCGGGTGGCTGCCGCTGGACCCGCTGATCGCGATCGCGGTCGCCGTCAACATTCTCGTCGTCGGCGGACGGCTGGTGTGGGAATCCGGTGCGGGGCTGATGGACACGGCTCTACCCGACGAGGACCGCGGTCGGGTCGACGCGGTGCTCGACCGGTATCGCAGCTCCGACATCGACTTCCACGACATCCGCACCCGCGAGTCGGGCCACGAGCGCTTCCTGCAGCTGCACATGCTGGTGCCCGGCGAGTGGAGCGTGCAGCGCGGCCACGATCTCGTCGAAGAGGTCGAGACCGATCTCGTTCAGTCGCTCGACCACCTGCACGTGACCATCCACCTCGAACCCATCGGCGATCCGGCCGCCTACGAGTCCTGGCGTCTGGACTGACCACTCCCACCGCGGCTCGACGGCCGCGGTGGGAGATCAGTGGTTCGCGGGCACGAACGTGCTGTGTGCGCCGGCCTCCTCGGCGCGGATCACGTGCATGACGGCGTTGATCAGCGCCAGGTGCGTGAACGCCTGCGGGAAGTTGCCGAGGTGGCGGCCGGTCTTGGCGTCGATCTCCTCGGCGTAGAGCTTGAGTGGGCTGGAGTAGTTGAGCAGTCGCTCGCACAACTGCTTCGCGCGGGCCAGCTCACCGATCTCGACGAGTGCGGACACCAACCAGAACGAGCAGATGGTGAACGTGCCCTCCTCGCCGGACAGGCCGTCGTCGGTCTCCTCGACCCGGTAGCGCAGGACCAGACCGTTCTCGGTCAGGTCGTCGGCGATGGCGAGCACGGTGTTGCGGACCCGCTCGTCGTCGGACGGTAGGAAGCGCAGCAGCGGGACCAGCAGAAGGGATGCGTCGAGGGCGTCGTTGCCGTATCGCTGGGTGAACACGCCGTTGCCGTTGACGCCGTGTTCGAGGACGTCGGCCTTGATCTCGTCGGCGATGCCCGCCCACGTCTTGGCGTACGACTTCTCGCCGTGCATGGTGGCGAGTTTGGAACCACGGTCCAGGGCGATCCAGCACATGACCTTCGACGAGGTGAAATGCTGCGGTTCGCCGCGCACCTCCCAGATCCCGCGGTCGGGCTTCTTCCAGTGCTTGACCGCTTCCTCGACCTGCGCCTTGAGCACCGGCCACAGGGTCTCGGGGATCGTGTCGTTGGACTTCATGTTCAGGTACACCGAGTCGAGCATGGTGCCCCAGATGTCGTGCTGCGCCTGGTTGTACGCGCCGTTGCCGATGCGGACCGGTCGCGCGCCGTCGTAACCCGAGAGGTGGTGCAGTTCCTCCTCGTCGAGGGTGCGTTCGCCACCCACGCCGTACATGACCTGCAGAGGATGGTGCTCACCGTTGGTCACCCCGGACACGTCGGCGATGAACGAGAAGAAGTCGTCGGCCTCCCGGTCGAGGCCGAGGGTGTAGAGACCCCACAGCGCGAAGGTCGAGTCACGCACCCACGCATAGCGGTAGTCCCAGTTGCGTTCTCCGCCCGGCGTCTCGGGCAGCGACGTGGTCGCCGCGGCCAACAGTGCGCCGGTGGGGGAGTAGGTCAGACCCTTGAGGGTCAGCGCGCTGCGCTGCAGGTGGCCCCGCCACGGGTGGTCGGGGAACGATCCGACGTTGATCCACTGACGCCACGACTCCGACGTCGACCACATCTTCTGCGCCGCCTCCTCCCAGTTCTGCGGCGCGGGCTGCGAGGACCAGCTCAACGCGATGAAGCGGTCGTCGCCCTCGGTCAGTCGTGATCGGGCACGCGCCTCGCGTCCCTCCAGTCCCAGCTTGAGGTTGGTGGTCAACTTCAACGTGGGGACGGGGTGGGTGGTGTCGGTCGCGGTCGCGATCGCCTCGGAATAGGCGGGCCCGGAGTACTCCCAGGTGGTGGTACCGCGGTGGTAGTCGAAGGCGGGCTCGCAGCTCATGGCGACCTCGACGGTGCCGCTCACGCACTTCACGGTGCGCAGCAGGATGTGCTCGGCGTCCCAGTCGGTCGGGGTGCGGCGGTGCGTGCGTGATCGGGTCTCGATGTCGTGCCAGGGCCCCATGACCAGTGCGTCGCGGACGACGATCCAGCCGGTGTCGGTCTGCCAGGTCGTCTCCACCATCAGACTGCCCGGCAGGTAGCGGCGGTCGACCGGCACGTTGACCCCGTAAGGGGCGAGTTTGAAGTGCCCTGCGGATCTGTCCAGCACGGCCCCGAAGATGCTGGGGGAGTCCGGACGGGGGACACACATCCACTCGACCGCGCCGTTGCGCGCGATCAGGCAGTTGGTCTCGCAGTCGGACAGGAAGGCGTAGTCGTCGATCGGGGGAAACGCGTTGCGCGTGGCCGTGGCCGGGGTGAACGCGCTGACGTCGGGATCGAACGAGCCGGCGTGGGCTCCGCCGGCGGCGAACGCCGTGGCGACGCCGTCCGCTGAGGGGGTTG
Organism: Williamsia sp.; assembly: GCF_016462415.1. Classification (GTDB taxonomy): domain Bacteria; phylum Actinomycetota; class Actinomycetes; order Mycobacteriales; family Mycobacteriaceae; genus Williamsia_A. The sequence continues at coordinate 45,866 of NZ_JAEMTF010000010.1, forward strand.
TCATCGGTCCATCATGAGTGAGCGGTGCCATGCTGCGCCACACGTAGACGGCGCGTCCGGCGACAGCTGTCGGTGACCGGCGACACCGGACACCCGTCGGCCGCGGTCGACTTTAGATTCACCGTGAATAAAATCGCGCAGGCTAGGCTGGGCGCGTGAACGGATTGCGGACCTGGTGGGACGGTGTGGAGGCATGGCTCACCGGTTTGTCGTTCCTGCCGCAGTTGCTGGTGTCGCTGGCCGTGGTCATCCCGGCGGCGATAGTGGCCGCGATTGTCCTGAACGCCCTGGTCAACGGTGTGTCGAACCTCGTCGACCGGGTGCGGCCGACCGAGCGCACGAGCGAGGATCACTGACATGCCGCGCTCCCGCGTCACCATCGCTCTTATCGCTCTGCTCATACTCGTGCTCGTCGCCTGGCTCGTCACCCGTTAGCGCTGCTCAGAAGAGCATTCATGGTCACCGGAGGCCGTGTGGTCCCGGTGATAATCTTCGGCCTGTGTTCGAACCCAACGGCTACCAGGTGCGATACCGGTTGTCCCTGATCGCGGTGGAATACCGCTGCGTCGCAGACATTTTCTGTCGCTGACCCACGCGGGGCGCCGCCGTGCGCGCCCCCATGTCTCGAACTCTCGAACGTCCTTCTCCACGTACCAGACCAAGGGGTCGCCCCATGTTCGTCCATCGAGTCCCGGCACCACGCCGGGCCCCGGCCGCCCGACGATTCCCGTCGTCGGTCGCCCGCCTGTCGAGGGCGGTGGTGTCGATGCTCGTCGTGGCGGCCACCGTCGCCGCGTGCGCGGGCGGGTCCACCGACACCCCGGGCGGAGAGAACATCTCCAGCGGTTCGCAACACGTGAACCTGATCGCCTACGCCACCCCCAAGCCCGGCTTCGACAAGATCATCCCGGCGTTCCGGGAGACCGAGGCGGGCAAGGACATCGGCTTCTCCCAGTCCTACGGAGCCTCCGGGGACCAGTCCCGCAAGGTCGCCCGCCGTGTGCCCGCCGACGTGGTCAACTTCTCCGTCGAGCCCGACATCACCCGGCTCGTCACCGCGGGAGTGGTCGACAAGGACTGGAAGTCCCAGCACGCCCCGTACAACAGCACGCCGTTCGGATCGGTTGTGGCGCTGGTGGTCCGTGAGGGCAACCCGAAGAACATCCGCAACTGGGACGACCTGCTCAAGCCGGGCGTCGAGGTGATCACCCCCAACCCCGGCAGCTCCGGCTCGGCGAAGTGGAACCTGCTCGCCCCCTACGCCGCGGAGAGCAACGGCGGTGCGAACCCCAAGGCGGGTCTCGCCTACGTGACCAAGCTGCTTCGCGACCACATCCGGGTCAACCCGAAGTCGGGGCGCGAGGCGACCACCACCTTCGAGCAGGGCCAGGGCGATGTCCTGATCAGCTACGAGAACGAAGCGATCATGCTGTCGCGCAAGAACAACACCGCACCGCGGTCGCAGCGGGTCGACTACGTGATCCCCCCGACGACGTTCAAGATCGAGAACCCGGTCGCGGTGGTCAACACCAGCGACAACAAGGCCGCCGCGAACGCGTTCGTCGACTATCTCTTCACCGATGAGGGGCAGCGGATCTGGGCCCAGCAGGGCTTCCGCCCGGTCAAGCCCGACGTCATCGAGGCGACCAGGTCGCTGTTCCCCGGGACCATCGACAAGCTGTGGACGATCTCCGATCTGGGCAAGGTGCTGGGCAAGGGCACCGCGGCCAAGAACAAGGGCAAGGACCTGACCGGCTGGAAGGCCGTCGACTCCGCGCTCTTCGGGACCAAGGGCGCGATCAGCAAGATCTACGACGCAGGAGGCAAGTCATGACGTCGGTGCAGGTCGAACCCGTATCCGCCGCACCACCCCCGAAGCTCGCGGGAGGCCGCCGGATCGTCGGTGGCGGGCCGCTGGGCATCGGGGTGGCCGGACTCTGGCTCACCGTCATCGTCCTGCTGCCGCTGGCCGCGATCACCGCGAAGTCGTTCGAGGACGGCTGGAGCGGATTCGCCGATGCGGTCACCGCCGACAACGCGGTCGGTGCCATCCAGACCACGGTGCTGGTGTCGGTGGTCGTCGCCCTGGTGAACGTGGTGATGGGCACGCTCGTGGCGTGGGTCCTCGTCCGGGACGAATTCCCGGGCAAGCGGATCGTCAACGCGCTCATCGACCTCCCGTTCGCGTTGCCGACGATCGTCGCGAGCCTCGTCCTGCTGTCTCTCTACGGGCCCAACAGCCCGATCGACATAGAGCTCAACGCGACGAAGCCCGCCCTGGTGATCGCGCTGGCCTTCGTGACGCTGCCGTTCGTGGTGCGTCAGGTGCAGCCCGTGCTGATCGAGGTCGACCGCGAGGTCGAGGAGGCCGCGGCATCGCTCGGCGCGTCCAACCTGACCATCTGGTGGCGGATCATCGTCCCGTCGCTCGCACCGGCGATCCTCACCGGCGCCGGGTTGGCCTTCACCCGAGCCATCGGCGAGTTCGGCTCGGTCGTGCTCATCGGCGGCAACATCCCCGGCGACACCCAGGTCGCGTCGCAGTACATCCAGCAGCAGCTCGAGGTCGACAAGCCCATCGACGCCTCCGCGGTGTCGGTCGTACTGCTGCTCATCGCCTTCGTCGTCCTGCTGGTGCTGCGCGTCGTCGGACGTCGGTCGGCCAAGCGTGAGGGAGCGGACTCGTGAAGCTGTCACCGGCGTCGAAGTACGGTCTGCGCACCGTCGCGCTGCTCTACCTGTTCGTGCTGCTCGTCGTCCCGGTGGCGCTGATCTTCTGGCGCTCCTTCGAACACGGACTCGGGCAGTTCTGGGACTGGATCACCACCCCGGCGGCGATCTCGGCGCTGCAGCTGAGCCTGCTCATCGTGATCATCGTCGTACCGCTCAACGTCATCTTCGGTGTCGCGACGGCGATCGCACTGGTCCGCGGCCGGTTCCGCGGCCGCGGCATCGTGCAGGCCATCATCGACCTGCCGTTCGCGGTCTCCCCGGTCGTGGTCGGTGTGTCGCTGATCCTGCTGTGGGGATACGGCGGCTGGTTCGGCGGCATCGAGAGCCTGGGCTTCCGCGTGATCTTCGGGCTGCCGGGCATGGTCCTCGCGACCATCTTCGTCACCCTGCCGTTCGTCGTCCGCGAGGTCGAACCGGTGCTCCGGGAGATCGGGACCGAACAGGAGGAGGCCGCGGCCACCCTCGGAGCCGGCGGCTGGCAGACGTTCCGACGCATCACCCTGCCGGCGATCCGGTGGGGCCTGACCTACGGCGTGGTGCTCACGGTGGCGCGCAGCCTCGGCGAGTACGGCGCGGTCATCATCGTCTCGTCCGGGTTCCCCGGTATCTCGCAGACCCTGACGCTGCTGGTGTCGTCGCGCTACACCGACGACTACAACGAGTTCGGCGCCTACGCGGCGGCGACCCTGCTGATGTTCATCGCGCTGCTCGTCCTGCTCGCGATGACCCTCATCGAACGACGCGGTGCGGTGGGGCGGGTCACCCGCAGCGCACGTCGCACGAGCAACGACACCCCCGACCCGACCGACGAGACCCTTCCGATCGACACCACAGCCGGTGACAAGGAGTACGCACGATGACGATTTCTGTTTCCGGTGCCAACAAGCGCTACGGCGACTTCGCGGCCCTCGACGACGTGTCGCTGGAGATCCCGTCCGGATCGCTGACCGCCCTGCTCGGCCCGTCGGGATCGGGCAAGTCGACGCTGCTGCGGTCGATCGCCGGGCTGGACCAACTCGACTCCGGCACCGTCTACATCAACGGTGACGACGTGACCAGGGTGTCGCCGCAGAACCGCGACATCGGGTTCGTCTTCCAGCACTACGCCGCGTTCAAGCACATGACCGTGCGCGAGAACGTCGCGTTCGGCCTCAAGATTCGCAAGCGCCCCAAGGCCGAGGTCGCGAAGAAGGTCGACGAGCTGCTCGACGTCGTCGGACTGGCCGGGTTCCAGACGCGCTACCCGGCGCAGCTGTCCGGCGGGCAGCGCCAACGCATGGCGTTGGCCCGCGCGCTGGCGGTCGACCCGAAGGTGTTGCTGCTCGACGAGCCGTTCGGTGCCCTCGACGCCAAGGTGCGCGAGGATCTCCGCAAGTGGTTGCGGCGTCTGCACGACGAGGTCCACGTGACCACGGTGCTCGTCACCCACGACCAGCAGGAGGCCCTCGACGTCGCCGACCGGATCGCGGTCCTGAACAAGGGGCGGATCGAGCAGGTCGGCAGTCCCGACGACCTGTACGACCGTCCGCAGAACGAGTTCGTGATGTCGTTCCTGGGGTCGGTGGCCAAGCTCAACGGATCGTTGGTCCGTCCGCACGACATCCGCGTCGGACGCACACCCGACCTGGCGCTGTCGAGCGCCGATCAGGCCAGCGCCGAGACCGGCGTGCTCAAGGCCAGGGTGCACCGGGTCGTGCATCTCGGGTTCGAGGTCCGGGTCGAGTTGTCGAACGTGGCCACCGGCGACGAGTTCCACGCCCAGATCACCCGCGGTGACGCCGAGGCGCTGGCGCTGTCCGAGGGCGACGAGGTCTACGTGCGCGCCACGCGCGTACCGGCCATCGCGAGTTAGGACGGACCTGGGCGGTGTCGCTCAGGCGAGCAGCAGGTCGATGACACGATCGGCGACGATGCGCATACCCGCGGCAGTCGGGTGGAACGACGAGGAGAGCCTCCGGGCCGAGAACCCGTTGACCCAGGGATCGGGCGATCCCGCCCCGTGTCCGCTGCCGTACGACGACGCCGGCACGATCTCGGCGCCCGATTCGCGCGCGGCTGCCAGGTAGATCTCAGACAGCGTCGTGGCCACTGCGCGCGCATGGTCGACCTCCTCGGCTCTCAGCGGGACCGTGGCGCTCATCGCCGTGCCGGCGTCGAGGATGGGTAGGTAGTCGACCAGGACGACTCGTGCGCGCGGAGCGCGCCGTCGTGTCTCGCCGACGATGCGAGTGAGGCCGCGCACGGTCGTCGTGATCTGGTCATCTGACATCGGACGTGTCGCGGTTCGTTTATGCAGCGGCGCCGCCAGCAGCGATGTGATCCGATGCTCGTCGAGCCGATTGACAGCGGACCTCAGGAGCAGTCCGCCGAGATACCCCAGATCATTACCGCCTGCCGTGATCGTCACCAGGTCCGTCGCGGAGTCGACGGCCTCGATCTGTGGTGGGAACCGACGGCCGACGGCTCGCTGCGACTCGGTCAGAATCGTCGTCGTCGTGGCACCCGAGACCGTCGCATCCGTCACGGTGGCCCCCAGATGGGCCGCCACCAGATGCGCGTAGTTGTTGCCGGAGCGGGCCGCGCGGCGATCGATGATCGGCTCGATTCCGGGTCCGGCTGCGAAAGAGCTCCCGAGTGCGACGTACCGTGCCACGCCCGAATTCCTGTTCATGACTCTCCCGTGTGCCGGTGATGGTCGGTGGCGACACCCGAGCGCGACGGGTGCGTGGTTCGGCGGACATCGGGGAACGATGTCAGACGCGTACGCCGCTCCCGGCAGCCACGCGATAGCGCTCACAGATGATCGCGACGAGTCCGGGATGCGGCCCGATCGGCCCGGCCACCGCGGCGTGGGGCGCCATCACGTCCAGCGCGCTCTCCACCCGATCGGTGAGCGTGCCCGCGGACAGGAAGTACGGGCTGAGCACGATGCGTCGCGCACCGTCGGCGGTCAACGCGTCGATCGCGGAACGCAGGTGCACCCCGTCGGTGCCCAGGCGCGTCGCGAACAGCGGGCGCACAGCGGTGCCGCCGAGCCTGTGCGAGAGACGTCGCGCGACGGCATCCAGCTCGCCGTCGGACGCCGGGTCGCGACTGCCGACCGCGCAGACGATCACCCCGTCGTCGTCGCGGGTTCCGATGTGCGCGAGACGATCTGCCAGAGCATCGATCAGTCGACCGTCGCCCCCGAGCGTCGCCGTCTGGGTGACCGCCGTGTCCGGGCGATCGGCGCGAAACGCGTCGATGATCGCCGGGAGGTCGACCGTCGCGTGGAACGCGGTGGAGAACAGCAACGGGACCACCACGACGTGCGAGCCGACCGCATCCGACAACGCGTCGCCCACGGTGGGCTCGTTGAGGTCGAGGTAGGCGAGTTGAACCGGAACGCCGGGCAACGCCGTGTCGACGGCATCACGCACCCGCTCCGCGGTGACCGCGAAGCGGGGATCACGGCTGCCGTGCGCCGCGAGGACCAGCGTGGGGGTCACACCAGTTCGGACAGGTGCAGCGGTGCGAGCGCGTCGCCGACGAGACCGGCGCCGAGGGTGTTGCCGCCCTGAGGGTCGATGAGCAGGAAGCTGCCGGACTCGCGGCTGACCAGGTAGTCGTCCGCGCTGATCGGCTGCGCGGTCTGGACCGAGATCCGACCGATCTGGTTGAGCTCCAACCGATCCGGTGCGTCTCGCAGAGAGAGTTCCTGCTCGTCGAACAGCGTGTCGACGCCACCGACGATGGCGGGCGTGGTGAACGCGCCGTGCTTGAGCAGGAGTCGCGCGCCGGGCAGCAGTGGCTTGTCGCCGAGCCAGCACACGGTCGCGGTGAAGCTCGAGATCGGCTCCGGCGCATCGTGGGCCGCGGCGATGACGTCGCCCCGCGAGATGTCGATGTCGTCGGCGAGCAGCACGGTCACGCTACGGCCGGTGTGTGCGGACTCGAGCGAGCCGTCGGCGGTGTCGATGCCCGCGACCGTCGTGCGGATCCCGGACGGGAGCACCACGACGTCGTCACCGACCTCGACACGACCGGCGGCGACCTGCCCCGCGTAGCCGCGGTAGTCCGGGTACTCGGCGGTGCGCGGACGGATCACGTACTGCACCGGGAAGCGGAACCCGACGGGCGCGCGATCAGCGACGTTGGGGGCCGTCTCCAGGTGCTCGATGAGCGTGGGACCGTCGTAGAACCCGGTGAGCTCCGAGCGGGTCGCCACGTTGTCACCGCGCAGCGCCGAGACGGGGATGGCCTGCACCTGCTCGTCGGACCAGCCCAGCGTCCGGGTCAGGTCGGCGAAGGTGGCGCTGATGTCGGCGAACACCGTCTCGGCGTCGTCGACGAGGTCGATCTTGTTGACCGCCAACACCAGTTGCGGCACACCCAGCAGGGCCATCACCGCGGCGTGCCGACGGGTCTGGGCGACCACGCCGGTGCGTGCGTCGACGAGCAGGATGACCAGCGACGCCGTCGACGCGCCGGAGACCGTGTTGCGGGTGTACTGGACGTGGCCGGGGGTGTCGGCGAGGACGAACGACCGGCGCGGGGTCGCGAAGTACCGGTAGGCGACGTCGATGGTGATCCCCTGCTCGCGCTCGGCGCGCAGGCCGTCGACGAGCAGCGACAGATCAGGGGTGTCGAGTCCCTTGTCCACCGAGGCGCGGGTGACCGCGTCGATCTGGTCGGCGAGAACGGATTTGGTGTCGAACAACAGTCGTCCGACCAGGGTCGACTTGCCGTCGTCGACGCTGCCCGCGGTGGCGATGCGGAGAAGGTCGGGTCCTGCGGTCATCGGTTGCGTCCGTTCATCTCACCAGTGGCGTTCATCGGGGTGCGGGCGCTCATCAGAAGTACCCCTCGCGCTTGCGGTCCTCCATCGCCGCCTCCGACACCCGGTCGTCGCCGCGGGTGGCGCCGCGCTCGGTCAGACGCGACGCGGCGACCTCGGCGAGGACCGCGTCGTTGTCGGCGGCGTCGGACAGGACCGCGCCGGTCGTCGAACCGTCGCCGACGGTGCGGTACCGCACCGAGAGTCGTTGCACCTGCTCGCCGTCGCGGGGCCCGCCCCACGGTCCGGGCGTCATCCACATGCCGTCGCGCTCGTAGACGTCACGCTGATGCGCGTAGTAGATCGCGGGCAGCAGGACCTGCTCGCGGGCGATGTACCGCCACACGTCGAGCTCGGTCCAGTTCGAGAGCGGGAACACGCGGACGTGCTCGCCCGGGGCGTGGCGACCGTTGTACAGGTTCCACAGCTCGGGACGCTGACGCTTGGGGTCCCACTGCCCGAAGGCGTTGCGCAGCGAGAAGATCCGCTCCTTGGCGCGGGAGCGCTCCTCGTCGCGACGTCCGCCGCCGAAGACCGCGTCGAAGCGGTTCGCGGTGATCGCGTCGAGCAGGGGAACGGTCTGCAACGGGTTGCGGACACCGTCGGGTCGCTCCGTCAGCCGACCATCGGCGAGATAGTCCTCGACACTCGCGACGTGCAGGCGCAGGTTGTGCCGCGCGACCACCTCGTCGCGGAACGCCAACACCTCGGGCAGGTTGTGCCCGGTGTCGACGTGCAGGAGCGAGAACGGGATCGGTGCGGGCCAGAACGCCTTGATCGCCACGTGCAGCAGGACCGTGGAGTCCTTGCCGCCGGAGAACAGGATGACCGGACGCTCGAACTCGCCTGCCACCTCACGGAAGATGTGGATGGCCTCGGACTCCAGGGCGTCGAGAGTGCTGTACTCCGACTTGTCGCTCACCCCCGCGGGGGGCGTGGTCCCGACGGCGTTCGACTGTTCGATGGTCATGAGGCGTGCAACCCGCATTCTGTCTTGGAGCGTCCGGCCCAACGGCCACTGCGCGGATCGGCACCCGGTGCCGGCTTCACGGTGCAGGGTTCGCACCCGATGGACGGATATCCCTCGTCGACGAGGGGGTTGACCAGGACGCCACGACGGTCGATGTAGTCCTGCATCTGCTCGTCGGTCCAGGCGGCGATCGGGTTGATCTTCACCAGACCGAAGCCCTCGTCGAACGAGATCAGCGGCGCGTTCGCGCGGGTGGGGGACTCGACGCGGCGGATGCCGGTGACCCAGGCCGAGAAGCGGCTCAGCTCGCGCTGCAGCGGGACCACCTTGCGCAGGCGGCAGCACTCGGCGGGGTTCGACGCGAACAGGTTGCGCCCCAACAGCTGATCCTGTTCACCGACGGTCTGCTCGGGCGTCACGTTGACGATCTCGACGCCGTAGACCTGCTCGACCGCGTCGCGTGTCCCGAGGGTCTCGGCGAAGTGGTAGCCGGTGTCGAGGAACAGGACCTTCAGTTTCTCGTTGTCGATCAGCGCCGGGTCGATCGTGTCGACGGCGAGGTCGACGAGGGCCGCGTCCTGCATGTTCGACGCGACGACGAAGTCGGTGCCGAAGTTCTCCGCGGTCCACGCGAGCAGCTGCTGTGGCGTCGCGTCCGGGCCGAGATCACGGTTGCCCGCGTCGACCAGTTCCCGTAGCTGCGCTTCCACGCGCACTGCCGTACTCACCGAAGATCCTCCTCCTGTGCGCGAAGCGTCCACTGTGCGAATCGCTCGCCCTCGTCCCGATGCTTGACGAAATTACGGACGACCCGATCGATGTAGTCGCCGAGTTCCTCGGTACCGACCTTGTGTTGACGGAGCTTACGACCGAATGCGGCATCCTGACCCAGGGTTCCGCCGAGATGCACCTGGAATCCCTCGACGTGGTTGCCGTTCTCGTCCTCGATCAGCTGTCCCTTGAAGCCGATGTCGGCGATCTGTGCGCGAGCGCACGAGTTGGGGCAGCCGTTGATGTTGATGGTGATGGGCACGTCGAGCTGAGCGTTGATGTCGGCCAGACGCTCCTCGAGCTCGGGCACCAAACGCTGTGAGCGCTTGCGGGTCTCGGTGAACGAGAGCTTGCAGAACTCGATGCCCGAGCAGGCGATCAGGTTGCGCCGCCACCGCGACGGGCGACCGTCGAGACCGTGCGGCGCCAGCTCGGCGATCAAGGTGTCGATCTTGTCGTCGGCGACGTCGAGGATGACCAGCTTCTGGTACGGGGTGAACCGGATGCGATCGGACCCGGCACGCTCCGCCGCGGCGGCAACCGCGGTCAGAGCGGTCCCGGAGACGCGGCCGGCGATGGCGGCGAAGCCGACCGAGTTGAGTCCGTTCTTCAACCGCTGCACGCCCACGTGATCACGCGGTTCGGTGAGCGGGGTGGGCGCGGGACCGTCGATGAACTTCCGGCCCAGGTACTCGTCCTCGAGGACCTGACGGAACTTCTCCATGCCCCAGTCCTTGAGCAGGAACTTCAGCCGCGCCTTGGCGCGCAGACGCCGGTAGCCGTAATCGCGGAACAGCGTGCAGACGGCCTCCCAGACGTCGGGGACCTCGTCGAGCGGGATCCACGCGCCGACGCGTTGGGCCAGCATCGGGTTCGTCGACAGGCCACCGCCGACCCACAGGTCCAGTCCGGGGCCGTGCTCGGGGTGTTCGACGCCGATGAACGCGATGTCATTGACCTCGTGGGCGACGTCCTGGAGTCCGGAGATCGCCGTCTTGAACTTGCGGGGCAGGTTGGACAGCGACGGGTCGCCGACGTACCGGCGCACGATCTCGTCGATCGCGGGCGTCGGGTCGAGGACCTCGTCGATCGCCTCGCCGGCCAGCGGGGAGCCCAGCACGACGCGGGGGCAGTCACCGCAGGCCTCGGTGGTCTTGAGTCCGACCCCTTCGAGCCGCTCCCAGATGGTGGGAACGTCCTCGATGCGGATCCAGTGGTACTGCACGTTCTCGCGGTCGGACAGATCGGCGGTGTCGCGGGCGAACTCGGTGGAGATCTCGCCGATCGTGCGCAGCTGCTGCGCGGTCAACGCGCCCTTGTCGCAGCGGACACGCATCATGAAGTGGCTGTCCTCGAGCAGGTCGAGGTTCTCGTCGCCGGTCCACGTGCCGTCGTAGCCCTGTGCGCGCTGGGTGTAGAGCCCCCACCACCGCATCCGGCCACGCAGATCCTGCTTGTCGATCGAGTCGAAACCGCGCTTGGAGTAGATGTTCTCGATCCGCGCGCGGACGTTGAGCGGGTTGTCGTCCTTCTTCGCCTGCTCGTTGGGGTTCAGCGGCTCGCGGTAACCGAGCTTCCACTGCCCCTCCGCGCGGCGCTTGGCGGGCCGTGGGCGGCGAGCGGGGCGGGTCGTCGCCTCCGCGGGCGGTGCCCCCGTGTCGAGTGCCTCCGTGTCGGGCGTCGAGGTCATGGGTGGTGCTCCTACGGGCTGGTGCCGGTTCGCTTGGTGCGATCCGGTCGGGCGAGCCGGGGCTGGCGGCTCACGGTGCGATCGAGATGCGGGCACGAGACGACCGCGCAGGCAGCGCCGGAGGAGGTGGAAAAAGAGACTCTTCTGCTGCGGAGCGCGGTCAGAAGAGACAGAAAGCGCTGCAGACGCGCTTGAGGTCTATGTGGCGCCGTTCGGCAAGCCACACCCCGGGGAAAATCACGTCGCCCATAGTGCCACGGCCTCCCTCACTGCGTCTACTTGCGATAACTTTGGATCATCGTGAGCGCAATCACGTTCTGACGATCCCGCGCCCGGTGTCGTACCCCTGACCAACCGCGTGGTGGCGACGATCATTCCCCGGCGATATCCGCTCCCGGAGGCCCACGATGGATGATCGGGGGATGACCGTCACGCAGCAGCAGCCTCTCGTGCTCCCGAGCTGCGACCCGACGACCCCGTTGGGGCTCTACGTCCACGTACCGTTCTGCGCGACCCGCTGCGGATACTGCGACTTCAACACCTACACCGCCGGTGAACTCGGAGCTGACTCCTCGCCCGAGCAGTGGCACGTCGCGCTGGACGTCGAGCTCGCGATCGCCGCAGACCGTCTGGCCCCGGTGCGGCCGGTGTCGACGGTGTTCGTCGGTGGGGGCACCCCGTCGCTGCTCGGGGCCGACGGGCTCGCCGGCGTCCTCGACGTGGTCCGCAGGTACTTCGACCTCACCGCGGACGTGGAGATCACCACCGAGTCCAATCCGGAGTCCACGTCGCCGGAGTTCTTCGAGGGACTGCTGGCGGCGGGGTTCACGCGGGTGTCGTTGGGGATGCAGTCGGCCGCCCCGCACGTGCTCGCGACGCTCGACCGGACGCACACGCCCGGCCGGGCCGTCGCCGCTGCACAGGAGGCGACGGCCGCCGGGTTCGGCCACGTCAACCTCGACCTCATCTACGGCACGCCGGGGGAGAGCGACGACGACCTGGCTCGGACCCTCGACGCCGTCCTCGCTGCGGGGGTCGACCACGTCTCGGCGTACGCGTTGATCGTCGAGGACGGCACGGCACTGGCCCGTCGGGTCCGGCGCGGCGAACTCCCCGCGCCCGACGACGACGTCCTCGCCGACCGCTACGAGATGATCGACGAACGGCTCACGGCCGCGGGACTGGACTGGTACGAGGTGTCGAACTGGGCGCGCGCCGGAGATCTGACCGCCCAGTGCCGACACAACCTCGCCTACTGGGACAGCTCGGACTGGTGGGGTGCGGGCCCGGGCGCGCATTCCCACGTCGCCGGTGTGCGGTGGTCGAACGTGAAACACCCGGGGCGCTACGCGGTCTCGTTGCGCGACGGCGAACTACCGGTCGCGATGGTGGAGGAGTTGACGCCGGCCGATCAGCACACCGAACGGGTGATGCTCGGACTGCGGCGCAGCGTGGGATTGCCGCTGAGCGAACTGGATTCGGACGAGCGAGTCCAGGCCGTGGCCACCACCGACGCCGGACTCACCGTGCTGCGCGACGATCGGGTGGTTCTGTCCAACCGTGGGCGTCTGCTCGCTGACGGGGTGATTCGTCAGCTGCTGGTGGACTAGCCGGGATCGGCGCGGTCGTCACCGAGTCCGACGGGGCGGCCTCGACGATCGACCCGGCCATCGCGTCGAGGTCGAGCAGACGGGCGTGGATGATGTGCCGGTTGCGCAGTGCCGAGCGGACCGCGCGGTGCAGACCGTCCTCGAGGTACATCTCGCCCTGCCAGCGCACGGCGTGGGCGAACAGGTCGCCGTAGAACGTGGAGTCCTCCGACAGCAGCTTGTCCAACGCCAGCGCCGTCGTGACCGTCGTGAGTTGGTCGAGCCGGAACTGACGGGGCGGGATCTGCGCCCAGTCGCGCATCGACAGACCGTGGTCGGGATAGGGCTTCCCGTTCCGGACACCTTTGAAGATCACTTGCCCCCCTGTTGGCTCAGACGGCGCCGGCGAAGATCCTCCGCGGCCGGGCTCGGTCCACCGTAGCCGCCCCACCGGGCCGCGCGGGGGTCTCGGCGGCCGCGGCCGCGGCCACGTCGGCGACGTCGGCGGTGTCGGCTACGTAAACTCGACGGACAGACCACAGATCCGGGCCGCGCGGGTCCGATGCCACGCCGGAGGAGGTGAACGCAACGTGTCGAGTACCGACGAGAGGCGGTTCGAGGTCCTGCGCGCCATCGTCACCGATTACGTCGCCACCCAGGAGCCGATCGGGTCGAAGGCGCTCGTCGACCGCCACCACCTCGGCGTGTCCAGTGCCACCATTCGCAACGACATGGCCGTCCTCGAGGCGGAGGGGTACATCGCGCAGCCGCACACCAGCTCCGGACGCGTGCCCACCGACAAGGGCTACCGACTGTTCGTCGACCGGATCTCCGAGGTCAAACCGCTGTCGTCGGTGGAGCGACGCGCAATCCTGAGCTTTCTCGACTCCGGTGTCGACCTGGACGACGTGCTGAGGCGGTCGGTGCGACTCCTGGCGCAGCTCACCCGTCAGGTCGCCGTCATCCAGTACCCGGTGCTGTCGTCGGCCACCGTTCGGCACCTCGAGATCGTCGCGCTCGCCCCGGCCCGGCTGCTCCTCGTGGTGATCACCGACACCGGTCGTGTCGAACAGCGGATGGTCGACGCCAGCCAGGAACTCGACGACGACGACATCATGCGGCTGCGCGACATGTTCTCCGCCGCGTTGCACGGCCAGCGGATGGAGATCGCGTCGCACGCGGTCGCCGAGATCGCCAACGCGGCGCCCGACGACCTGCGCCAGGCGGTCATCCGCATCGCGACCGTGCTGGTCGAGACGCTCGTCGAACGCACCGACGACCGGCTCGTGCTCGGCGGCACGTCGAACCTCGCCCGGGCGGCGGCCGACTTCGCGCCCATCTCGGGTTCGATGGACTCCGTTCTCGAGGCCCTCGAGGAGCAGGTGGTCGTTCTCAAACTCCTCGCCGCGACCCAGCTCCCCGGCACCGTCACGGTCCAGATCGGTGAGGAGACCCGGACCGAGAACCTGCGTGGCGCGGCCGTCGTGTCCACGGGGTACGGTGCCCCGGGCACTGTTTTCGGTGGTCTGGGCGTGTTGGGGCCCACTCGGATGGACTATCCGGGAACCATCGCGTCGGTCGCAGCCGTTGCCAGATACGTCGGTGAGGTGCTCGCCGAACGCTGATCTGCGTTCGCGGCGCCTCGCGCCGACCCGGCACCCCCGGTCCCCGACGACCCGGTGCCCCCACCACATCTCGATCTAGTGAAGGACATTGCTGCGCAGTGGCACGTGACTATTACGGAATCCTGGGCGTCGCCCCTGGATCCAGTGACTCGGAGATCAAGCGCGCCTACCGCAAGTTGGCCCGCGAGCTGCACCCGGACGTCAACCCCGACGAGGCCGCCCAACAGCGGTTCGCCGAGGTGTCGACCGCCTACGAGGTGCTCTCCGACCCGGAGAAGCGCCGCATCGTCGATGCCGGGGGAGACCCGCTGGCGTCGGCGGGGTCGGGTGGCTTCGGCGGCGGCGGGTTCGGCGGCAGCGGCGGTCTGGGCGACGTGTTCGAGGCCTTCTTCGGCGGTGGCGCCGGCGGCGGACGTGGTCCGCGCGGCCGCGTCCAGCCCGGTTCCGACGCGTTGCTGCGCATGCAGCTCGACCTGGACGAATGCGCGGCCGGGGTCTCCAACGAGGTCACCGTCGACACCGCCGTCCTGTGCGACGTCTGCAAGGGGTCCGGCGGCCACGACGGCAGCAAGCCGGTCAACTGTGACACCTGCAAGGGCGCGGGCGAGATCCAGTCGGTGCAGCGTTCGTTCCTCGGTCAGGTGATGACCTCGCGTCCGTGCCCCACCTGTGGTGGCACCGGCCAGACCATCCCCGACCCCTGTCGCAAGTGCGCGGGCGACGGACGCGTCCGGTCGCGTCGCACCATGACCGTGAAGATCCCCGCCGGTGTCGGCGAGGGGATGCGCGTGCGTCTGCAGGGACAGGGCGAGGTCGGCCCCGGTGGCGGACCCGCGGGTGACCTCTACGTCGAGGTCGTCCAGAAGCCGCACGACGTGTTCGTCCGGGACGGCGACGACCTGCACTGCACCGTTCGGGTGCCGATGGTCGACGCCGCGCTGGGGGCCTCGCTGGAGATCGACACCGTCCTCGGCGGGCACGCCATGGTGACTGTCGAGCCGGGAACCCAGCCCGGCCAGGTCACCAAGATCCGCGGTCAGGGCATGCCGCACCTGCACACCGGGGTGCGTGGGACCGTCCACGTCCACCTCGACGTCGTCGTCCCCACGAAGCTCGACGGCAAGCAGGCCCAGAAGCTCAAGGAGTACCGACAGGTCGCGACGTCGGAGCATCTCGAGTTGGTCGACACCGCGTCCGCGGCCAGCGGGGGATTGTTCTCCCGGCTGCGGAACGCCTTCGCCGGACGCTGAGCCCCACGCCCATGTCACCTCGTCGCCGATGACCCCGCCGCTGTTCTGGATCGACGAGGTGCCGCCGGTGGGTGGGCTCGCCGAACTGGCCGGCACCGAGGGACACCACGCGGTGACCGTCACGCGTATCGCCGCCGGTGACCGCATCATGCTCGGTGACGGCGCGGGCACCGTGGCGACCTGCGAGGTCGCCGCGACCCTGTCCAAGGACCGACTCCGCGCCACCGTCGTCGAGCGCCGCACCCACGACCGCCCGACGCCGACGGTGACCGTGGTCCAGGCGGTCCCGAAGTCCGACCGTTCCGAACTCGCCGTCGAACTGGCCACCGAGGCCGGTGCCGACCGCATCGTCGCCTGGCAGAGCGCGCGGTGCGTGACCCGGTGGGTCGGCCCCCGCGAGGAGAAGGGCCTGCGCAAATGGCGCTCGGCCGCCGCCACCGCTGCGAAGCAGAGCCGCCGGGCGTATGTTCCAGTCGTCGAAGGATTGGCGAGCACAGCGTCTGTGCGATTGATGATCACTGATGTGATCGAGCGTGGAGGTGTGGTGGCGGTGTTGCACGAGGACGGCCGGGAATCACTCGCGGACCTGCCGCTGCGCGACGCGCCGGAGGTGCTGCTCGTCGTCGGCCCCGAGGGCGGCGTCGACCCGGGAGAGATCGAGGATTTCGGAGCGCTCGGCGCTCGCCCGGTGGTGCTGGGCCCCGAGGTGTTGCGCACCTCGACCGCGGCCGCGGTCGCACTGGGGGCGATCGGTGCGCTGACTCCCCGGTGGGCCGTGCGGTGACCGCGGACAGCGTCGGTACGAGAGCAGCGGTGAAACGACTCAAGGTCGACTACGGCGAGGCCAACTCGCAGTTCGGGCACCTGTATCTGCCGGTGCTGCCGCCCGCACGACCCGACGACGACCCGCACCCCATCCCGGTCGTGGTCATCATCCACGGCGGCTACTGGTCCACCGACTTCGAGCTCATCGTCGAGACGCCGATCGCCCGCAACCTCGCCGAACGTGGCGCCATCGTCTGGAACGTCGAGTACCGCCGGGTCGGCGAGGAGGGCGGCGGATGGCCGCGCACCGGATACGACGTCGCGAACGGCATCCTGGCGCTCGACGGCCCCGTCCGCGCCGCCCTTCCCCCCGAGATCGCCCGGCGTGCCGATTTCTCGCACGTGTCGGTGATCGGCCACTCCGCGGGTGGTCAGCTCGCACTGTGGGCCGTCGGCCGGCTGGGTGCGAAGACCCCGAAGGCGACCATCACCACGATCGTGGTCCAGGCGCCCGCGACCGACCTCGTCCGGGTGGGACAGAACGGCCACGTCGCGCTCGCGGCATTCATCGGCGCGAGCTATGCCGAGACCCCGCATCGCTACCGCGACGCCTCACCGGTGTACCTGCCGGTGATCCCCGCCCACGTCGTCGTGGTCCAGGGTGACCTCGACGTCTCGGTCCCGCTCGAGATGAGCAGGTCCTATGTCGACCGGGTCCGCGCCAACGGGCAGTCGGTCGAGCTCGTCACGGTGGTCGGTGAGGGGCACGAGGCGTTCGTCGACCCGACCAGCCGCTGTCACCGCGAGACACTGCGCCGCCTCGGCATCTGAGGCCTCCGGCAGGGATATCACATCGAGTTCTGATGGCCGATGGCAGTAGACTCGTGGTCTACGCCGTGCTCAGGAGCTGACACGGCCGCCATCGACGATGTGGGAGACAAACGCTTGGTGACTGACGCGAGCACTGCCGGCGACCCCGGTGCCGGTACCGCCCGGGGGCCGGGTCGGGTGGAATCGGGCATGGAGGTCTCCCCGGACGTCATCTTCGGCCTCCTCGGTGCCCGTGACGCGAATCTGCGCACCCTGGAGTCCCTGCTCACCGCCGACATCCACGTCCGCGGCAACATGGTCACGCTCACCGGCACGCCGCCCGATGTGGCGACGGCCGAACGCGTTCTCGCCGAGCTGGTCTCGGTCGTCCGGGCCGGCACCCCGCTGACCCCGGATCTCGTCCGGCAGAGTGTGTCGATGCTGACCAACGGCTCGAAGGAGTCGCCGGCCGAGGTGCTCAGCCTCGACATCATCTCCCGTCGCGGCAAGACGATCCGTCCCAAGACGCTGAACCAGAAGCACTACGTCGACGCCATCGACGCCAACACCATCGTCTTCGGGATGGGGCCTGCGGGTACCGGCAAGACCTACCTGGCCATGGCCAAGGCCGTCCAGGCGCTGCAGGCCAAGGCCGTGAGCCGGATCATCCTGACCCGGCCGGCGGTCGAGGCCGGCGAACGGTTGGGCTTCCTGCCGGGCACGCTGCACGAGAAGATCGACCCCTACCTCCGGCCGCTGCACGACGCGCTGCACGACATGATGGACCCCGACTCGATCCCGAAACTGATGGCTGCGGGCGTCATCGAGGTGGCCCCGCTGGCGTACATGCGCGGTCGCACCCTCAACGACGCGTTCATCATCCTCGACGAGGCCCAGAACACCACCGGTGAGCAGATGAAGATGTTCCTGACCCGGCTCGGGTTCGGGTCGCAGGTCGTCGTCACTGGCGACGTCACCCAGGTCGACCTGCCCGGCGGCTCGGAGAGCGGCCTGCGTGCGGCGAGCCGCATCCTGACCGGGATCGACGACATCCACTTCGCGACCCTGACCAGCGCGGACGTCGTCCGACACCGGCTGGTCGCCGACATCGTCGACGCCTACGGCAAGTTCGAAGAATCGCAGGCGATCGACCGGGTCGCCGGTTCGGCGCGTCGCTCGGCCGGTGGTGGACGGCGCTCGTGAGCATCGAGGTCTCCAACGAATCGGGTGTCGACGTCCCCGAGGACATGTTGGTCGATGTCGCCGACTTCGCCCTCGGGGAGATGGATGTGCACCCCGGCGCAGAGTTGTCGATGGTCCTCGTCGACAACGAGACGATGGCCGAACTGCACCTGCGGTGGATGGACCTTCCCGGCCCCACCGACGTGATGAGCTTTCCGATGGACGAGCTCACCCCGGGTGGACGTCCGGACACCCCTGACCCGGGACCGGCGATGCTCGGCGACATCGTGCTGTGCCCGGAGTTCGCCGCCGCCCAGGCCGCGACCGCGCGTCATTCGGTGGAACACGAACTCGCGGTGCTCACCGTGCACGGTGTGCTGCACCTGCTCGGATACGACCACGCCGAGCCGGACGAGGAGAAGGAGATGTTCGGGCTACAGGGCCAGATCATCGACTCCTGGTACGCCCGGCGCCGCGAGCAGGAACGTCGGATGCGCCAGGAGGCGCGAGACGCGACGCTGCTGGACCGGATCGGTTTCACCCCCGAGCCCCGGGAGCGCTGAGCACCGGTGCCTGCCCAGGTGTGGCTCCTCCTCCTCGCGATCGCTCTGATCCCGCTCGGAGGACTGTTCGCCGCCATCGACACCGCGTTGCTGACCGTGTCGGCCGCCCGTGTCGACGACATGATCCGCGAGGACCGCGCCGGTGCGGTGCGTCTGCGCGCCGTCCTCGTCGACCGCGCCACGTACGTCGGCCTGACCGTCCTCATGCGCATCGTCTGCGAGATCACCGCGACCGCGCTGGTCGCCGTGGTGACCCTCGACGTGTTGAGCACGTTCTCGGCGGTCGTCCTCGTGGTCGTCGTGATGGCCTTCGTCAGCTACGTGATGGTCGGCGTCGGCCCGCGGACACTGGGCCGCCAGAACGCGTACTCGATCGCCCTGACCTCGGCGGTGCTGCTGCAGGCGCTCGGGTTCCTGATCCGCCCGATCACCCGTCTGCTGATCCTGCTCGGCAACGCGATCACGCCCGGTAAGGGCTATCGCAACGGTCCCTTCGCGACCGAGGTGGAGCTGCGCGAACTCGTCGACATGGCCGAGGCGCGGGGCGTGGTCGACGCCGACGAGCGCCGGATGATCCAATCCGTGTTCGACCTCGGCGACACCGCTGCTCGCGAGGTGATGGTGCCGCGCCCGGAGATGATCTGGATCGAATCGGACAAGACCGTGGCGCAGGCGACGAGCCTGGCCGTGCGGTCCGGCCATTCGCGTATTCCGGTGATCGGCGAGAACCCCGACGACATCGTCGGCGTCGTCTATCTCAAGGACCTGGTGCAGCGCACCCTGCCGACCTCGGCACCCGACTCCGACTCCGCGGCCCGGCGCGTCGGGGTCGACGAGTTGATGCGCCCCGCCGAGTTCATCCCCGACTCCAAACCCCTCGACCGGGTGCTGGCCGACATGCAGCGCATCCGTAACCACATGGCGTTGTTGGTCGACGAGTACGGCGGCATCGCCGGACTGGTGACCATCGAGGACGTGCTCGAGGAGATCGTCGGCGAGATCAACGACGAGTACGACACCGACGAGGGGTCGCCGATCGAGGACCTCGGGGACGGTCGCTACCGGGTGTCGTCCCGGCTGCCGATCGAGGACCTCGGCGAGCTGTTCGACATCGAGATCGACGAGGACGACGTCGACACCGTCGGCGGGTTGGTCGGGCTCGGACTCGGCCGCGTCCCGCTCCCGGGATCACATGTCGTCTCCCACGGACTGCAGTTCGTCGCCGAGGGGGGACCGAACCGTCAGGGCCGTCTGCGCATCACCTCGGTGGTGGTCGAGCGCGAGCATGTCGACGACCTGGAGGAGGATCAGTCCGCACCCGATGTCGTCGAGCCCGACGACACCGACACCGACACCAGGTCGGGATCGCGACGTGCGACGGAAGGAATCTCGTGAGCACCCCACCCGACCAGCTGATCGTGCCCGATGGCTGGACCGCGGTCACCGGTCCGGGCGGCCTCGACGCCGAGGACGCAAAGCTCGCCGTGCTCGCCCGCGGAGCGATGGGCCGCGTCGAGGCGACGCAGGGGGCTGCGGTCCGCGACACCGACGGCCGCACATACGCCGCGGCACCCGTGTCGTTGCCGACGTTGTCGCTCTCGGCCCTGCAGGTCGCAGTGGCCGTCGCCGCGTCGAGCGGTGCGACCGGACTCGAGGCGGCGGTGCTGCTCGGAGGCGAGGCCGACGACCCGGGCCTGCCCGCGGCCGCCGATCTCGGCGTCGATGTCACGGTGATCATCACCGACCGTGCCGGCCGCGAGTCCGTGCGACTCGCGCACAGCGGAGACCGCACATGACCGATCGACTGAACAACACCGGATCAGACACGTTCCGTTCGGGTTTCGTGTGCTTCGTGGGCCGACCCAACACGGGTAAGTCGACGCTGACCAACGCGCTGGTCGGCGAGAAGATCGCGATCACCTCGAACCGTCCGCAGACGACCCGCCACACCATCCGCGGCATCGTCAATCGCGATGACGCGCAACTCATCCTGGTCGACACCCCCGGGCTGCACCGGCCCCGGACGTTGTTGGGACAGCGGCTCAACGACCTGGTCCGCGACACCTACTCCGAGGTCGACGCCATCGGCATCTGCATCCCGGCCGACGAGGCGATCGGCCCCGGTGACCGGTGGATCGTCGACCAGGTGACCCGGATGGCGCCCAAGACGACCCTGTTCGGCGTCGTCACCAAGATCGACCGGGTCACCCCCGACCGGGTGGCCAAGCAGCTGCTGGCGCTCTCGGCGCTGCTCGGCGGCGAGCGCGAGGTCATCCCCGTCTCGGCGACCTCCGGGCAGCAGCTCGACGTGCTCACCGATGTGTTGGTCGGGCTGATGGAGACCGGTCCCGCGTTCTACCCCGACGGCGAACTCACCGACGAACCTGAGCAGGTCCTGATGGCCGAGTTCATCCGGGAGGCCGCGCTCGAGGGTGTCCGCGACGAGCTCCCGCACTCGCTCGCCGTGGTCATCGAGGAGGTCATCCCGCGCGAGGGACGTCCGGAGAGCCAGGCGCCGATGGTCGACGTGCACGCGATCCTCTACGTCGAACGTGACAGCCAGAAGGGCATCATCATCGGCAAGAAGGGCGCCCGGCTCAAGGAGGTCGGCATCGCCGCCCGCGGCCAGATCGAGCGGCTGCTCGGCATGCGGGTCTACCTCGAGTTGCACGTCAAGGTGGCCAAGGACTGGCAGCGCGACCCCAAACAGCTTCGGAAGATGGGGTTCTAGGGCGGTGCCCGGCGCGCACGAGAAGCCCGATGAGGGTACGTCCGCCCACGCGGTGATGGCACTTCTGCGGACCCCGCGTTTCTGGGTCGCCCCGATCGCGGCCGTGGTCGGCATCATGTGTCTGCTCGCCGCGATGTACATGGGCGCGATCGTCGACACCGAGAAACATCTGCACGACTTCTCGGTCGACCTCGTCGTGGAGGACGCGGGTGCCTCGCAGGGGGCGAACGCCCCGCGGGCCGATTTCGGCAAGCAGGTCGGGGACGGCATCGTCGCCGGTACGAAGGGCACCGGACTGGACATGCGCGTCACCGATCGCGGGACGGCGTTGGATCGCCTCGCGTCGGCGCAGACGTTCGGCGTGATCATCATCCCGGCCGACTTCTCCCAGTCGGCCATCGACCTCGCCGGGTCCGTGGTCGGCAACGCCACCCCGTCACCGCCGACGGTCGAGGTGCTGACCAACCGACGCTCCGGCACGTTCGCCTCGTCGGTGCTGACCACCGCCGTGGATCGGATCAAGACGTCGGTCAACGAACAGTTCGGCGCCCAGCTCACCAAGACGGTCCGAGACCGGTTGGCCCAGAACGACGTCCCGTTCGTCGGCTTGGCGTCCTACGCCTTCGCCGCACCCGTCGTGTTCTCGGTGTCCGACGCAGAACCGCTGCCGGGCGGCGCCGCGAACGGCCTGTCGGCGTTCTACTTCACGATCCTGCTGGTCCTCGCCGGGTTCACCGGTGCACTCATCGTCCACTCCCTCGTCGACGGCATGCTGGGCTTCATCCCCATCGAGATCGGCCCTCTCTACCGGCTGCGGGAACGGCTGCCCATCTCGCGCCGCGGGACGCTCGTGGCCAAGTGGTGGATCATGTTCGTCATCGCGATGGTGCAGTCCGCGCTGTACATCGGAGTGTGTGCGGCGGTGGGCATGGACAACCCTGCGCCGTTCACGTTGTGGATGTACTCGACGTTGGCGATCACCGCGGTAGGGGTGACGGCGTCGTCGATCATGGCGTTGTTCGGCACCGCAGGCATGATCGTGAACCTCATCTTCTTCGTCATCCTCGGGCTGCCGTCCTCGGGCGGCGCGGTCCCGCTGGAGGCCAGTCCGCGGGTGTTCGCGTGGCTGGCCGAGGTGGAACCGATGCGGCAGATCTATCTGGGCGTTCGCTCGATCCTGTACTTCGGTGGGGATTTCTCGGCCGGACTGGGTCATTCGCTGGTCATGACGTCGGTCGGGCTGCTGGTGGGACTGATACTGGGGTCGATCGCGGTGCGGTTCTATGACGCGAAGGGCTGGCAGCGGGCTCCGCGACCGCCGGCGTCCGCGGCCGTCGAGTCGGTCGGTTGAGCGCCTGCGATCGCGGGTCGGTGCCGCCCGGATGACCTCGCGGGTGGAAGAATGACCAGGTGAGGTTGTATCGGGACCAGGCAGTGGTGGTTCGCCAGCACAAGCTGGGCGAGGCCGATCGCATCGTCACGCTCCTGACCTATCAGCACGGTCTGGTCCGCGCGGTCGCCAAGGGGGTGCGCCGGACCCGGTCGAAGTTCGGCGCCCGTCTCGAGCCGTTCGCCCATGTCGACGTGCTGCTCTATCCCGGACGCAACCTCGACGTGGTCACCCAGGTCGAGAGCCTCGACGCGTTCGCCTCACCCATCGTCGCCGACTACGGCCGCTACACCAGTGCCTGCGCCATCCTCGAGACGGCCGAGCGGCTCGCCGGCGAGGAGCGCGCACCCGCCGATCGGCTGCACAAGCTGACCGTCGGGGGACTGCGCGCCATCGCCGACGCCGCCCGGCCCCGCGAGTTGGTGCTCGACGCGTTCCTGTTGCGCGCCATGGACTTCGCCGGCTGGATGCCCGCGCTCACCTCGTGCGCGCGCTGCGGCGCCGCCGGCCCGCACCGCGCCTTCCACGTCGCCGCGGGCGGTTCGGTGTGCGTGCACTGCCGTCCGCCCGGATCGGCGACACCGTCACCGGGCGTGCTCGACCTGATGGATGCGCTCTACCGCGGCCAGTGGGAGCACACGGTCGACGCGAGTGATTCGCTGCGACGTCAGTGCAGCGGGCTCACCGCCGCACATCTGCAGTGGCATCTCGAACGGCAGCTGCGGACGCTGCCCCTGATCGAGCGCGAGGCGCCGCACCGAGTGGGAGAGGAAATCCGTGATGGCTCTACGTCGCCCCGCGAAGCGGCTCGCTGAGTCCGCCGCCGACAGGGTGATCCGTCCGCCCGACCCGCACCCGTCCGGCGCCCGTCCGCCGCTGCTGCAGACCGAGCTGATCCCGCGTCATGTGGCGCTGGTGATGGACGGCAACGGCCGGTGGGCCACCGACCGCGGCCTGCCCCGTACCGAGGGCCACAAGCGCGGTGAGGCCGTCCTGATGGACTCGGTGTGCGGCTGTATCGAGCTCGGTGTCACGTGGCTGTCGGCCTACGCGTTCTCGACCGAGAACTGGTCGCGCAGCCCCGACGAGGTCCGCTTCCTGATGGGCTTCAACCGCGACGTCATCCGCCGACGCCGCGACGAGATGCACGAGATGGGTGTCCGTGTGCGATGGGCCGGTCGCCGACCTCGCCTGTGGCGCAGCGTCATCAAGGAGCTCGAGATCGCCGAGGAGCTGACGAAGGACAACACGGTGATGAACCTGACCATGTGCGTGAACTACGGTGGCCGGGCCGAGATCGCCGACGCCGCGCGCGAGATCGCCCGCCGTGCCGCGGCCGGGCAGCTCGACCCCGAGCGGGTCACCGAGGCGTCCTTCGCGCGCTACCTCGACGAGCCGGACATGCCCGACGTCGACCTGTTCCTGCGCCCGTCGGGGGAGCGGCGTATCTCGAACTTCCTGCTGTGGCAGTCCGCGTACGCCGAGATGGTGTACCAGGACAAGCTGTTCCCCGATTTCGACCGACGTGACCTGTGGGCCGCCTGTGTCGAATACGCCTCGCGCGACCGCCGCTTCGGAGGCGTCGGCGAACCCGGGACGACCCGATGACCGCCACACCGGCGACCGACCTCATCGACAGGGCCGCCCGTCTCCTCGACGGGGTCGCCGATGTCACCCTCGGCGACGACGGGACCTCGCTGACCCTGGCGTTCGAGGGCACCCGGGCCGCGGTGCAGGCGATGACACTGAGCGAGGGCCTCGACGTGCTGTCGGTGACCCAGGTGCTGGCCTGGGACCTGCCCAACACCGACGCCCTGCGCACCGACATCGAGCGGCTGTCGACGAACCTGAGCTTCGGTTCGATCAAACGCGCGTCGGCCGAGGTGACCACGGATGTGTTGCAGCACTACACCTTTCCGGCGGGCACCCTCGCCGACGCGGCGTTGCTGACGATGGTGCACCTGGTGCTGTCGTCGGGTGTCGAATTGTCCCGACAACTCACCGACTGACCACCTGTCACGCCGTGCGGTACCGCACGAGCATGACCCCGGACGGGAACCGCGTCGACTCCACGAGCGTCAGACGCGCCGGTGCGGTGGCGTCGAAGAGTCGCCGCCCGGATCCGCGCGCGAACGGGTGGACGAACAGGCGGAACTCGTCGACGAGTCCCGCGCTGATCAACGCGTGACACAGACCGATGCTCCCGGTGCAGACGATGTCGCCGCCGGGTCGGTTCTTGATCTGTGTGACGTCGTCGGCCAGTGGGCCGGAGAGCACCTCGGTGTTGTGCCATCGAGGATCGTCCAACGTCTGCGAGGCAACGTATTTGGCCACGCTGTTCAGGTGCGCGGTCACCCCGGTCGTGTCGTCGGTCTTGGATCCCCAATAGTCGCGCATGCCGACGAATGTCTCGCGTCCGACGAGGAAACCGTCGGACGCGTCGCGCTGGGCGGCGAGGGCGGCGTCGACCTCCGGGTCGCCGCCGGCCCGGCCGAACCAGTCGTCGGTCGCCTCGACGACTCCGTCGACGGTGATGTTCTGTGTGATGACGAGGTCACGCATGCGGTGGATCTCCTGTCGTGTCGGTGGTGCGATGGGCGACGAGCAGTCCGTCGATGGCGGTGTCGACCGTGCGTCGAGCCGCGGCGAGCACCTCCTCGGTGGTGCGGTGTCGTAGTGGTCCGTGCAGCGCGAGGAAGGTGAAGCCGTGCACCGCGGACCAGCACGGCCACTCGGCACCGGCGCGGTGATCTTCCGGGAGCACGCCGGCGGTCACGAGCCCGTCGAGCGCTGCCACCAGGCGGGCAAGCGGGGCCGGCAGAGGGGTCGCGTCTCCCGACCCGACCGCGGTGAACGCGACGCCGAACCAGCCCGGCTCGGCGAGAGCGAAGCGGATGTAGCCGAGACCCACCGCACGCAACACCTCGACCGGGTCGGCGTCGGCGGGCTTGGTGTCCATCTCGGCCGCCATCGACGCCTGGATGCGGTCGATTGTTGCTACCAACAGATCGTCACGGCCACGAAAATGCCGGTACGCGGCGTTCGGGGTCACCCCGGCTCGACGGGTTGCGTCCCGGATGGACAGCGCGTCCGGGCCACCGGAACGCGTTGCCGTCAGCGCGCCCGCGATCAGCTCCTCCCGCAGGTTGCCGTGGTGGTAGCGCGGCCGATCGGGTGAGTGCGCGACGGTCATATCCTGCTCCTCTCGCCGGATTCGCCCGAATCGGTGACGCGTACCGAGCTCAATGTATACGGTGTCCACACCGAGATGTAGACAACGTACACATTGGAGGTCGAAATGCCCCGGTTGGTTCACCCGCCGTCGTCGATCGCCCCGTCGGCGCAGTCCGAGACGGCTCTACCGCCGGTCGTCGAGCCGGCGACCTGGCGCACCAAACTCGACGAGTTGCGCAGACGCGAGAAGGCCGCCACCCGCGAACTCGACGCCATCGCCGCCCAACGCCGCCCAACGCCGCCGCCTGCCCATGGTCGAGGTCGGCGACCACACCCTCGTCGGCGCGGACGGACCGGTCCGCCTCGCCGACATCTTCGACGGCGCCGCACAACTGATCGTCTATCACCACATGTGGTCGCCCGGGGAGCAGTGGCAGTGCGGTGGGTGCACCTCGTTCACCGCACAGTTCACCCGCCTGGACTTCCTCGCGAACTACGATGCCAGATTCGTCGTGGTAACCAATGCCGAGATCGGGGAGGCGTCGGCCTACCGCGACCGGGTCGGCAACCGCATGCCGTGGTTCTCGGCGGCGGGCACCACGTTCGGCGCCGAGGTCGACGCCCCCGAGGGCGGCGGGTTCGCGCTCAACGTCTTCCTGCGCGACGGGGATCGGGTGTTCCGCACCTACTCGACGACATCGCGCGGAGTCGAGCAGGCCGCGCACACCTTCCCGCTCGTCGACCTGCTGCCGTTCGGTCGGCAGGAGCAGTGGCAAGACTCACCCGACGGCTGGCCGCAGGGACCGGCGTACGCCGGCTGGCTGGACTCACCCGACGTCGCCGAGCGTTACGGGACCGACGCCGCCGGCTCGGAGGCGGTGCGGCGATGACGGCGCCGACCGACGAGCGTCTCGTGGTGCGTCGCGTTCTCCCGGCGACCGCCGACCACATCTTCGCCGCGCTCGCCGACCCCGATCGGCATCAGGACACCGAGCCGGGCGACTGGGTGCGCGACGCGGTGGACCCGAGCCCGATCAGCGGGACCGGGCACGTGTTCGCGGTCAACATGTATCTCGAGGCCGTCGGTGGGTCCTACGTCATGCACAATCTCGTCACCGAGTTCGACCCCGGACGCAAGATCGCGTGGATGCCGGGGCAGCTCACCGATGACGGCAAGCACGACCCTGGTGGCTGGGTGTGGCGATATGAACTCCGACCGCAGGGCTCGGGAACAGAGGTGACGTTGACCTATGACTGGTCGGGCACACCGCAGGCGATCCGCGACGAGATCGGCGGTCTCCCACCGTTCCCGGCGGATTTCCTCGACGAATCGCTGGCGGCGCTGGAGCGCGCCGTGACCACCGGTCCCTGAGGTCGCCCGATCAGACGTGACAGTCGGGGCAGCGCCCGAAGATCTCGACCGTGTGGCTGACGTCGGTGTAGCCGTGATCGGAGGCGACCGTGGCGGCCCAGTCCTCGACCGGGTCGGCCTGTACCTCGACGGTGGTCCCGCAGTCGCGGCAGACCAGATGATGGTGATGTCCGGCCGAGCAGCGCCGGTACCGGGACTCACCGGAATCCGTTCGCAGGACGTCGATCTCGCCCGCGTCGGCCAGTGCCTGCAGGTTGCGGTAGACGGTGGTGAGGCCGATGGATTCGCCCTCGGACTTGAGGGTGTCGTGGAGTTCCTGGGCCGAACGGAACTCGTCGACGGTGTTGAGCAGAGACGCGATGGCGTGGCGTTGCCGGGTGGCACGGACCCCGGTCGCCGGGACCGTGTCGGTCGCGGTGGCGCGCCCGCTCATTCGGTCCGCTCGGTGGCGTGGGCGACCGCATCGGTGACGATGTGGGCGAGGTGGTCGTCGACGAGGTGGTAGAGGATCTCGCGGCCGTTGCGCTGTCCGGAGACGACGCCCGCCGCCTTGAGCACCCGCAGGTGCTGGCTGATCAGGGGTTGGGTGACGCCGAGTGCGCCGACCAGCTCGTGGACGCACCTTTCCTGCTCGAGGAGTTGCAACACGATGGCGATCCGGACCGGCGCCGACAGCGCGCGCAGCAACTCGCTCGCACCGTCGAGCGCCGCGCGGTCGAGCGCGACGGTCGGTTCGAGCTGATCGCCGATCGGCTCGTCGGAGATGTCGGTCATCGGTGGTCCCGTCCTGGACGAACATTTGGCGGGGGAGAACCCGCCTCGTTAATTGCAATCATTTTCATATGCGTGGTGGGCCATGTCAAGGTGGTCGGGTGGTCCTCGATCGGTCAGCGCTCGTCGACGAAGCGTTCGAATCCGTCGACGAAGGACTCCGCGAGCCCGTCGGGCCAGTCCGACAGGCGGCGGTCCAATTCCTCGCCCAGTCGCTCCCGCATCAGGGCGATGACCCGGTCGCCGTCGACGGTCAGTGACAACAGGGTCGAACGGCCGTCGGCCGGATCCGGGGTGCGCACCACCAATCCACCCTCGGCCAGGCGCGCGGCGTAGCGACTGGCCACGCTGCGCTCCACCCCGGCGAGCGGCGCGAGACCGGCGGCGCTGATCGGGCCGTGTCGCGCGATGCCGCTGATCACGGTGTAGGTCGCCGGGGTCACCCCCAGGTCTCCCAGTCCTGCGGTGACGCTGCGATACAGCCCGACGCGGGTCTGTCGGTTGAGCAGCGTCGCCAGTGCGTTGGCCGCACGATCGCCGAGTGAGGGTTCCATGGTCGCCAATCTGCGTGTAATTTGAACGTACAAATTACACCTACTTTAGGAGTTGTCATGGTGGACAGCACGCAGGCGCGCCCGGTCGGGGCCGCTGATGTCCTCGCCGACGGGGTGGAGACCGCCGTGTTCGAGGGCCGCGAGGTGCGTAAGGGGACCGTCGCCGCGTTCGTCGCGAACGCACGTGCTCTGGAGCGGGCGGTCGAGGGCTCGCCGGAGAGTCGTCGTCTCGAGGAGCAACTGCGTCGTGCGGTGCCCGACCTGCGGTCGATCGGTGTGCTCGAGGTGTTCGCGCCCCGAACGCCACGGCTGGCCGCGGTGATCGATGGCGGGGAGCGGGCGCGCGATCGGTGACCCCGGCGGCGGCTAGGCTGTATCGGAACTCCGCGGCCTGTGCGTTCGCACTCGGCCGGGTGTTCACAACCCTGATCCCGAGATCCCTGTGGAGTGTGCGTTCATCGTGGCCGGACCATCGAGTCGAGTCGACGCCGTCGTCAACCTGTGCAAGCGCCGGGGGTTGGTGTACCAGTGCGGCGAGATCTACGGCGGTACGAAGTCCGCCTGGGATTACGGTCCGCTCGGTGTCGAGCTCAAGGACAACATCAAGAAGCAGTGGTGGCGGTCGATGGTCACCTCACGCGACGATGTCGTCGGGCTCGACTCGTCGGTCATCCTGCCGCGTCAGGTGTGGGAGGCCTCCGGGCACGTCAGCGTGTTCAACGACCCGCTGGTCGAGTGCCTGAACTGCCACAAGCGCCACCGCCAGGATCATCTGCAGGAGGCGTATGCGGAGAAGAAGGGACTCGACGATCCCGACGCGGTCCCGATGACCGAGATCGTGTGCCCCGACTGCGGCACGCGCGGCCGGTGGACCGAGCCCCGCGACTTCAACATGATGCTCAAGACCTACCTCGGACCGGTGGAGTCCGAGGAGGGCCTGCACTACCTGCGCCCGGAGACCGCGCAGGGCATCTTCATCAACTTCAAGAACGTGATGACCACGGCACGCAAGAAGCCGCCGTTCGGCATCGGTCAGATCGGCAAGAGCTTCCGCAACGAGATCACGCCCGGAAACTTCATCTTCCGCACCCGCGAGTTCGAGCAGATGGAGATGGAGTTCTTCGTCAAGCCCGGCGAGGACGAGCAGTGGCACCAGTACTGGATCGACACCCGCCGTCAGTGGTACATCGATCTCGGCATCGACCCGGAGAACCTGCGTCTGTTCGAGCACCCGGCCGAGAAGCTCTCGCACTACGCCAAGCGCACGGTCGACGTCGAGTACAAGTTCGGTTTCTCCGGCAGCCCGTGGGGTGAACTCGAGGGTGTCGCCAACCGCACCGATTTCGATCTGAGCACCCACTCGAAGCACTCGGGGGAGGACCTGTCGTTCTTCGACCAGACGACCGGTGAGCGTTTCACCCCGTACGTGATCGAGCCCGCAGCCGGACTGACCCGCTCGCTCATGGCCTTCCTGTGTGACGCGCTGGTCGACGAGGAGGTGCCGAACGCCAAGGGCGGCACCGACACCCGCACCGTGCTCAAACTCGATCGCCGGCTCGCGCCGATCAAGGTCGCGGTGCTGCCGCTCTCCCGCAACGAGCAGCTCTCGCCGAAGGCCAAGGCGCTCGCCGCCGAACTCCGCCAACACTGGAACGTCGAGTTCGACGACGCCCAGGGCATCGGCAAGCGCTATCGCCGTCAGGACGAGATCGGTACCCCGTTCTGCGTGACCGTCGATTTCGACAGCCTCGACGACGATGCGGTGACCATCCGCGAGCGCGACACCATGAGCCAGCAGCGGATCGCCATCGACAAGGTGGCCGGCTACCTCGCCGGTGAGTTGATCGGCTGCTGAACCCCGTTCGTCTCCGGGATCGATCTTCGGGTCGATCTCTGCCATAGTCGACGGCAGGTGCCGTCGTGCCGGGCAAGGGGTCCGGAGTGGATGGCGGCACGAGGAGAGTGAGTTGTCGTGGCGCAAGCAGTGACAGGCAAAGTCGTTCATTACGACGCGAATCGCGGGTTCGGGTTCCTCGCGCCGGAGTCGGGAGGCGCTGATGTCTTCCTGCACATCAACGACATCGACATCGACGAGTCGGAACTCAAGCCGGGCGCCCAGGTCGAGTTCGAGGTGGAGGAGACCGAACGCGGTTCCAAGGCGACCAACGTCTCGGTCATCGGTTCGGCCCCGGCCGCGCCGCCGCGTGGCGGCCGTCGCGACGATTCCGATCACGGTCGGGACCACGGGGCGCGTTCGTACCACGGGTCACGCGATCACGGTTCGCGAGACCAGGGCCGTGATCGCGCCGCCGCGCCGCGTCGTGCATCGCGCGGATCCGACTCGGCGGTGCTCGACTCGGCCGTGTTCACCGAGGAGTTGACCGAGCTGCTGCTCGACTCCTCGGGGTCGTTGACCGCGGAGCAGATCATCGCGATCCGCAGCCGTGTCACCGATTTCGCCATCGCGCGGGGCTGGGTGGTTGACTGACCGCGACGGCAGCCGCGCCCGAGAACCGGTGACATCCCCGCAGGATCGGGTCGCCGTCTACGACGAGCACGCGACGCGCAGGACGGTCGGTGAGCGCCCCAAGTCGTCGATCCTCCCGGGAACACAGAGCGAACAACGCAGCGAGTTCGCCCGCGATCGCGCGCGCGTGCTGCACTCGGCGGCGCTACGCCGCCTCGCGGACAAGACGCAGGTCGTCGGTCCCCGTGAGGGCGACACGCCGCGTACCCGTCTGACCCACTCGTTGGAGGTCGGTCAGATCGGCCGGGGTATCGCCATCGGGCTCGGCTGCGATCCGGACCTGGTCGAACTGGCCGGTCTGGCCCACGACATCGGCCACCCGCCGTACGGACACAACGGTGAACGGGCCCTCGACGAGGTCGCCGGGGACTTCGGCGGATTCGAGGGCAACGCCCAGAACCTCCGCATCCTGACGCGTCTGGAGCCCAAACTCCTCGACGCCGACGGTGCCAGTGTCGGCCTCAACCTCACCCGCGCCTCGCTCGACGCGACCCTGAAGTACCCGTGGGCACGCGACGAGCCGGGGACCAAGTTCGGCGCCTACACCGACGACCTGCCCGCGCTCGAATGGATCCGTGACGGGGTGACAGGCCCCCGTCAGTGCCTCGAGGCACAGGTCATGGACTGGTCGGACGACGTCGCGTACTCCGTGCACGACGTGGAGGACGGCATCATGGGCGGGCGCATCGACCTGCGCAGTCTCGGCGATCCCGACGATCAACGAGTGCTCGCGGAGATCGGCGTGCGCGAGTTCGCCGGTCTCGACTCCAACGAGCTCATCGAGGCCGCGCAGCGTCTGGCCGGACTGGAGATCGTCCGCGCCGCCGACGGTTACGACGGAACCCTCGTGCAGTCGGTCGCGCTCAAGGCGCTCACCAGCGAACTGGTCGGACGGTTCGCATCCGCGGCCATCGCCGGCACCCGGGAGTCGGCGGGGGAGGCGCCGCTGTGTCGTTACGGCGCGGACCTCTCGGTTCCCGCGCTGGTCGCCGCGGAGGTGGCGGTCCTCAAGACGGTGGCGCTCCGGTTCATCTTCTCCGACGCCCGGCACAAGTCACATCAGGAGCGTCAGCGCGACCGCATCCATCGCGTCGCCGGGTGGTTGCTGCGGGCCGCGCCGGGCGGATTGGACCCCTTGTTCGTGCCCGCGTGGGAGAACGCGGACGACGACGCCGCGCGCATGCGTGTGGTGGTCGACCAGATCGCCTCGATGACCGAGGGCAGGCTCGAACGTACCGACCGACAGAACTCAGGGGCGCAGGCCCACCTCGGCTGAGCCGGTCCGAGGGGCCTCGTGCACCGGGTCGCGGGTACCGACCAGCAGGATCTCGGTGTTCGCGTCGCCGTCATTGCGGACGCGGTGGGTGGTGCGGGCCTGGAAGTGCGCGGCGTCGCCGGGCCCGAGCGTCGTGGTCTGTTCGTCACCATCGGCGCCGATGATCAACTCGACGGTGCCCGACAGCACGTACATCCACTCCTCGCCGTCGTGATGTGCGGTGGGTGAGGAGCAGTGGGGGCTGATCGTGAGGTGCATCGAGTGCAGGTCTGGGAGGTCGCCGCTGAGCACCGCGATGTCGCCGCTGGCCGTGTGGTGCACGGTGCGTCGGTCACGGGGGATGACGTGCACCGCAGCCGGTGTGGTGTCGGCGACCAACTCGCTCAGCGTGATACCGAAGATCCGGGACAGTTCGATCAGCGTCCCGACCGACGCCTGGCGGCTCCCGGACTCGATCCGGGACAGTTGGGTGGCCGACAGCCCGGTCTCCTGCGCCAGCGCGCGTAGGGTCGCCCCGCGCGCCTGCCGCAGGGTGCGGACCCGACGTCCGATCCACCGCTCGTCGATCCGTTCGGTCATGCCCGCGAGATTAACGCCTGCGCGGGAGGTATGTGACCACATGGGTCGATGTGTTGCCTCCCGGGTTTGACGTCGGTCGATCATCCGGCGCACACTGCGCGTCGAGGAACTACGGCAGGAGCCCGCGCATGTCCCGATCGACCCCGGCCGCGCCGGGCGACACCGCGCCGACCGATCCATCGGCGGCGCCGTGGCGTGCGGGTGTTCTCGCCGTGCTGGCCGTGATCGCCCTCGGCGTCAGCCTGCGCCTGCTGTTCGGCAGTGCCTCGTCGGTCATCTCCGAGATCCGCGACAGCTACGGGCTCGGGTCGGTCGAGGTCGCCCTCCTGACCACCGGCCCGGTGGTGTGTCTCGGCCTGGGGGCGAGCGTCGCCCCGCGACTGGCCCGACGCTTCTCCGCGCTGCCGGTGGCAGCGGGCTGCATGGCGGTGCTGGCACTGGGTTCGGCATTGCGTGCCATACCCGGTTGGCCGATCCTGTTGGTGGGCACGGTGATCGGTGGGTTGGGCATCGCGGTGGCCAATGTGCTGGGGCCGGTCCTGATCCGATTGCTCTTCCCGCACCGCATCGGCGCGATGACCGGTCTGCTGACGGCGCTCATCTGCGTGAGTGCGGGCATCGCGTCGGGGATCACCCCGCCGGTCACCCGGGCGGTCGGCGACAGCTGGCGGATCGCACTCGGCCTGTGGGCGATCCCCGCGGCCATCGCCTTCGTCGCGGTGGCCCTGCTCGCCGGCTCGCACGGACGGGGCCTGCGTCGCGCCCGGGAGGTCGCACCCGCGGTGCCGGTGCCGTCGACACCCGTCGCGTCCCGACCGGGTGCGGCGCGGATGCGCTGGGCGATCACGGGTTTCATGGGGATCCAATCGTTGCTCGCCTACGCCACCGTGGCCTGGCTGCCGACCATCTATCGTGACCGCGGGCTGTCGGCGGACGAGGCCGGACTGATCTTCGCCGCGCTCAGTGTGGCCAGCATCGTCACCGCCCTGGGAGTGCCCGTGCTCGCGACCCGCATGCGGTCGCAGCGCCTGCTGTCCCTTGCCGTGGTCGCAACGGCGACGCTGGGTCTGCTCGGCGTCCTGTGCACCGGGACGTGGGGTGCGTGGCCGTCGGCGATCGTCATCGGGTTCGGTCAGGGTGGTGCGCTGTCGTTGGCTCTGGTCCTGATGAACCTGCGGTCGGCGACCGCGGCAGAGGCGACCGCGCTCTCCGCGGCGGCACAGACGGTGGGCTACCTCCTCGCGGCCACCGGACCGCTGGCGATGGGTGTGCTGCACTCGGCGACCGACGGCTGGTCGGTTCCGCTCATCGCTCTCACCGCGACGATGGTGCCCCTGGCGATCTGTGGTGTCGTCGCCGGTCACCCCGGCACGATCGGCGCCCCGAGCCCCGACCGCCACGGCGACTCCCCGTAGTCGCGCCCACCGATACACTCATAGCCGTGCCCGGCCGAATCCCTGATCGCGACATCACGGCCATTCGCGAGCGCACCCACATCGACGAGATCGTCGGCGACTACGTGGCGCTGCGTCGTGCCGGTGCCGACAGCCTCAAGGGGCTGTGCCCGTTCCACGACGAGAAGTCGCCGTCGTTCCACGTCCGGCCCAACCACGGACACTTCCACTGCTTCGGGTGCGGTGAGGGCGGCGACGTGTACACCTTCCTGCAGAAGCTGGAGCACATCCCGTTCGTCGAGGCCGTGGAGCAGCTCGCCGACCGCATCGGCTACCAGATCAACTACGAGGGCGGTGGAGCGAGCGTCGCCCGCGACCGCGGCACGAGAGCCCGGCTGGTCGCGGCCAACGCCGCCGCGCAGAAGTTCTACGCCGAGCAACTGCTGACCCCGGACGCCCAGAAGGCGCGCGACTACCTCACCGAGCGCGACTTCGACCAGGCCGCCGCGACACAGTTCGGCTGCGGGTTCGCGCCGATGGCGTGGGACGCGATGACGAAGACGTTGATGGCGCAGGGTTTCGAGTTCGCCGAACTCGAGGCGGCCGGTCTCTCGCAGCAGGGGCAGCGCGGGCCGCGGGATCGGTTCCGGCGTCGATTGCTCTGGCCGATCCGCAACCTCGCCAACGACATCATCGGTTTCGGCGCGCGCAAGATCTTCGACGACGACACCATGGGCAAGTACATGAACACCCCGGACACCATGCTGTACAAGAAGTCTCAGGTGCTGTTCGGTCTCGACCACGCGAAGAAGAACATCGCCAAGGGGCACCAGGTCGTCATCGTCGAGGGCTACACCGACGTGATGGCGATGCACCTCGCCGGTGTCACCACCGCTGTCGCCTCGTGCGGTACCGCGTTCGGTGAGGACCACCTGGCGCTGCTGCGCCGGTTGCTGATGGATGACTCGTACTTCCGCGGCGAGGTGATCTACACCTTTGACGGTGACGATGCGGGTAAAGCCGCCGCGCTCAAGGCATTCGAGGGCGAGCAGAGTATCGCCGGGCAGACCTTCGTCGCGATCGCCCCGGAGGGCATGGATCCGTGTGAGCTGCGTCAGTCCGGGGGCGACAACGCGGTTCGCGACCTCATCGCCCGGCGGATCCCGATGTTCCAGTTCGCCATTCGCGCGGTGCTGGCCGGACACGATCTGGAGACCGCCGAGGGTCGGGTGCACGCGCTGCGCGACACCGTCCCGGTCGTCGCGCGCATCAAGGACTTCGCGTTGCGCGACGAGTACGCGCGGCAGCTGGCCGGGTGGGTCGGCTGGGAGGACGAACGACAGGTCCTCACCCGCGTCCGTGAGGAGTCGGCGTCCGGGACGATGACCACCGGTGCGGGCGCACGCGCGCAGGCGCGTACGCGCAGGAACACCGCCGCGAGTAGTCCGACGGCGGGTGTGGCCGGGGCCGCGCGCCCGTCACCGACCGATCCGCGACTGTGGCCGCAACGCGAAGCGCTCAAGGCGGCGCTGCAGTACCCGGCGATCGCGGGCACGGTGTTCGACTCGCTACCGGTCGAGTGTTTCCCGGAGCCGGCGTACGCGCTGATCCGCACGGCCATGCAGACCGCGGGTGGTACCGGAGCAGGCCTCGGGGGAGCGCAGTGGCTCGACGTCATCGGACGCGAGTTGGACAACCCGGTGCTCACCTCGATGCTCACCGAACTCGCCGTCGAGCCGATGCCCGTCTCCGAGCAGGCCATCCCGCGCTACATCGGCAGCGTCCTCGCGCGTCTGCAGGAGGTGTGGGTCGGCGAACAGATCGCCGACATCAAGTCTCGGCTGCGCCGCATGTCACCGGGGGAGGACCCGGAGGCCTACAACGCGGTGTTCGGCGATCTGGTCGCACTGGAGGCGTATCGGCGCAGCCTGCTCGAGCAGGCCGTGGACCCGAACGCCCAGGCGGGCTGAGGTCAGTCCCGCGGGTCGCGGGGCGCGTAGACCGTCGTGGAATCGTCGATGTGGTGCACCTGCGTCAACGGGGCCTGCGGACTGAGCTTCTCCGACAACTTCTGTCGGCCGAGGTCGACGGCCTTCTTGGTCGCCGGTGACTCGGTCACCGCGTGGTAGGCGCCGCTGATCTGGTCATACCGGCGGCGGCCGGCCTTGGCGCCGAGTACGTACCCGACGCCGAGAAACGCGAGCAGTCGAACCATCGCTGTGCACCCTCCCGCCTGTGATCGAAAGTCATCACAGGGCCATGATCATCGTCTGTCATCCTGCCCGATCCCGCTCGGCGAGACCGCATCGGGCGTGGGTCCGGCGATGATGAGGACACCGATTTGGCGTGCCGCGCACCTGATGGGATAAAGTCATGACGCGGTCCGGCGCACGGAGGGTCACGATCCTCGGGCAACGGTCGTCAGCATTCCCCCATAGCTCAATTGGCAGAGCTTCCGACTGTTAATCGGACGGTTACTGGTTCGAGTCCAGTTGGGGGAGCCAGAACACCCTTCGACCCGGGGCGGTAGCTCAGTTGGTCAGAGCCGGGGACTCATAATCCCTTGGTCGCGGGTTCGAGCCCCGCCCGCCCCACT
>NZ_JAEMTF010000231.1 GCF_016462415.1 Williamsia sp.
ACCCCCGCCGGTGTCGGCTCCGGTGCTGCCGCCGCCGGTGCCACCCCCACCGGTGCTGCCGCCCGTGCCGCCACCGGTGGAGCCGTTCGACCCGGAGCCGGTGCCGCCGTTGTTCTGTGAACCCGAACCCGAACCCGAACCTGAACCCGACCCGGAGCCGGCCCCGGGCGACCGGGCAGCGTCACCGCCGGTCCCGGCGTCACCGCCGGCGCCTGCGTTCGGCGACGTCGACGCGCCGGGGTCGGCCGCGCCCGGGGTGGCGGCGGACGACGGGGTGCGTCCGGCGCTCGCCGACGGGGCGCCCGTGGTGGCGGGTGCCGACTGCGTCGGGGTCGCGGCGGGTGCCTCGTCGCCGGAGAGCGCCGTGCCCACCGAGAGTCCGCCCGCGGTCACCAACGCGATCGCCACCGCGATGCCGCCGATGATCGCGAGACGCTTGTTGCGCCCCATGGGGATCTTCTCGACGACGGTCGTGCGGGGGGCCGGCTCGACCGCGCGGGTCTGCGCGGGCACGAGATCGGCTTTGCGTGCGGCGGCGAGATCGGCGACCGCGGCTGCCGCGTTCGCCGGCATGGCGTCGAGAGCGGCTGCGGCCGATTCGATCTCACCGGCCAGGATGGCCGCTCCGAAGGCCGAGGTGGTGACGGGGTCGGCGTCGACGATGACCGGCACCCGCAGCATCGACGACATCATCTCGGTGACCAGCGGCACCGCCGACCCGCCGCCGGTGAGGACGATCGCGGTGACGTCGCTGAGACTGTGGCCGGTCCCGGCGACGGTCTCGCGCAGCAGGGTCAGCGACGTGGCGATCGGTTCGTGCAGCAGGTCTTCGAGCTCGGCGCGCACCAGTCGGGTCTCGGTCCGCAGGTCGGGCAGCTCCACCGACACCGTCGTGTCGGTGTCCGACGAGAGCGCCTCCTTGGCCGCGGTGCAGCGACGGCGCAGCGTCGCGAGGGCCTCGACGGTGTCGGGTGCGAACGGATCGAGGTCGTCGAGCGCGGAGACCGACTCGAGAACGTGGGTGAGGATCAGCTGGTCGAACGCGTCGCCGCTGATGTCCTCGCTACGGACGGGGCGACCGATGATCTGCGACGCC
The DNA here is from genome assembly GCF_016462415.1 of Williamsia sp. Classification (GTDB taxonomy): domain Bacteria; phylum Actinomycetota; class Actinomycetes; order Mycobacteriales; family Mycobacteriaceae; genus Williamsia_A. Next base: position 1,097 of record NZ_JAEMTF010000231.1, read on the forward strand.
TCGCCGGTGCGGACCACGGCGATGTCGAGGGCGGAGCCGCCGAGGTCGTAGACCACGACGAGATCGGTGTCGGTGTCGGTGACCGCCGCGTGGGAGCCGCCTGAGCGGGGGACACCGCCGGAGGCGAGCCCGTCGGGACGGGTGGCCTCGGCTGCCGCGACGGCGGCGATGGCCTCGGGGACGAACGTGACGTCGGACAGGCCCTGGGTCGCGGCGGCGGCCCGCAACGCGTCGACGGTGTAGGCCTGCCATCCGTTCGGGCACGCGACGACGACGCTCGACGCCTCCGAACCGGTCTCGCGTGCAAGGCAGGCCAGCGCGGTCGCGTACAGCTCCTCGCCGCTGAACCGGCGTCCGTCGTCGGCGACCAGCGCGACCGGGTCGCCGACCCGCTGGGTGAATCCGGCCAGGTCAGACGACCCCGCCGAGACCGCGCCGGCGGCGGCGAGCACGGGTGCACGACCGGGGACGAGCTCCAGGGCCGTCTGCCGGACCAGTGCGTCGTAGGTGCCCGATCGGGTCGTCGAGACCGCCACAGAAGCGGAACTACCGATCTTCAAACCGAGGCCAGAGGCCATGGGGTCGACTCCTCTATCTGCGACGCGGGCATGCGGAAAGCCCATTCACGTGACTTCATTCCATTGTCGATATCAAACCTGGTTCTGTTACCGCACGTCAGGGGATTGCGGGGACATCCCCTATTCCCCCT
>NZ_JAEMTF010000232.1 GCF_016462415.1 Williamsia sp.
GACCATGGCATTCGTCGGCACGCGGTCGATGTTCGAGAACGTCGGCTTCGAGGTCATCGGCCAGACCGACGCCGTCGCCTCGAAGATGCCGCGGCTGATCATGCGACGGCAGCTCGTCTGACCGTCTGAGGTCGCAGACTCAGCCGACGGTCGACGCCGCCTGTCCGGGGACGGCACCACGCAACTCGCGGGTGTACGGGTGCGTCGGCGCATCGAACACCGTTGTCACGTCACCGTACTCGACGATCTGCCCGCCACGCATGACCGCGACCTCATCGCTGATCTGCCGGACGACGGCCAGATCGTGTGAGATGAACAGGTACGTCAGACCGAGGTCGCGCTGCAGGTCGTCGAGCAGTTCCAAGATCGTCGCCTGCACCGAGACATCGAGCGCGGAGACGGGTTCGTCGAGGATCACCAGATCGGGCTCGAGCGCCAGTGCCCGCGCGATCGCGACCCGCTGGCGTTGTCCTCCGGACAGGCGGGCGGGCCGGCGGTCGGCGACGTCGCCGGGCAGCGACACGCTCGCGAGCAGCTCGGCGACCCGCGTCCGACGGCCGGCTCGGTCGCCGATACCGAAGGCTCGCAACGGTTCCGCGACGATATCGCCGACCGACAGGCTCGGATCCAGTGACAGGTAGGGGTTCTGGTGCACGAACTGGACCCGGCGGCGGAAATCCCGCAACTGCTTACCGCGCGCGGAGCTGATGTCGGTGTCGTCGAACCGGACCGATCCCGTGGTCGGCGTCTCGAGTCGCGCGGCGATGCGGGCGGTGGTGGATTTGCCCGAACCGCTCTCCCCCACCAGCGACACCGTCTGTCCTCGCCGGACCTCGAACGAGACACCGTCGACCGCGACGAGCTTTTCCCCGCCGGACCGGAAGGTCTTGCCCACGTCCTGCAGCGACAGCAGCGGCGATCCGTCCGACCGCGGCGGCGTCCGCCGGGTTCGCGGCTGCGAGAGGCTCGGCGCCGCGGCCAGCAGGTGTGCGGTGTACTCGTGCTCGGGCGCGGCCAGTATCCGTGCTGTCGGCCCGTCCTCGACGATGACGCCGTCCCGCAAGACGACGATGCGATCGGCCCGATCGGCCGCGACCCCGAGGTCGTGGGTGATGAACAGGACTGCGGCGCCGGTGGAGTCGACGCGCTCGTCGAGGTGATCGAGGATCCGTTTCTGCACGGTGACGTCGAGAGCGCTGGTGGGCTCGTCGGCGATCACCAGTTCCGGGGAGCACGCCAGCGCGATGCCGATGAGCACGCGTTGCCGCTGCCCACCGGACAGCTCCGACGGGTGCTGGCGGGCGCGGAGCTCCGGGCGGTCGATGCCCGCCTCGTCCAGGATGCGGATCGCGTCGGCGGCCGCGGTACGACGGTTGGCCCGGCCGTGGATCCGCAGGATCTCGGCCACCTGGTCGCCGATGCGCCGCACCGGGTTGAGGGCCGACGTCGGATCCTGGGGCACGACACCGATGTGTGAGCCGCGGAGTTTCTCCAGTCGGCGCACGGGCGCTGAGTCGATGCGCTCGCCGTCGAACCGGATCTCGCCGCAGGAGACCTGACCACCCGATGGCAGGAGTCCCACCACCGCGTGCGCGAGAGTCGTCTTGCCCGAGCCGGATTCACCGACCAGTGCCACCACCTCGCCCCGGTCGACAGTGAGGTCGACGCCGTGTACGACCTCGGTCTCGTCGTAGGCGACCCGCAGCCCGCGGATCACCAGCAGTGGCTCCCGCTCGCGCGTCACGATCGACGCTCCTGGACCGCACGCCCCAGCCGATGCGCGCTGAGCACCACCGCGATGA
>NZ_JAEMTF010000156.1 GCF_016462415.1 Williamsia sp.
CGCCCGACTGATCGGGAAGGGAAGCGGTTCGGTCCTGTCGTTCCGACGTCTCGCCGACGCGCCGCCCTCGCCCCCGGAGCCCACGGACCCGTTGCAGCACTCGTCGGACGACGAACTGGTGCCGAGCAGCGAACTCCAGGCCATCCAGGATGCGCTCCAGTCCACGATCGAGGACCTCAGTTCGTCCAACGAGGAGCTCCAGGCACTCAACGAGGAACTCCAGGCGTCGTCGGAGGAGCTCCAGGCCACCTCCGAGGAGGCGCAGGCGTCGAACGAGGAACTCGAGGCCACCAACGAGGAGCTCACGACCCTCAACTCGGAACTGCAGCTCCGGAGCAACGAGCTGATCCGCGTCAACGCCGATCTGGAGAACATCCAGACGTCGATGACCAGTGGTCTGGTGATCGTGGACCGCGAGATGCGCGTCACGCGGTACACGCCGTTGGCGGTGCGCCTGTTCTCACTGATCGACGAGGACCTCGGTCGTCCGTTGCCCGCGGTTCCGACGACCATCCCCATCCCGGGATTCCGAGGCGATCTCGAGGCGACGATCCGATCCCGTGATCCGAAGCTGCGGGAGTTGACGAGCGACGACCGGGATCTCCTCATCCAGACCCAGCCCTACGTCGACGCCGCCGACGAGGTCCGCGGCGCCATCGTCATCGTGACCGACGTCGGTGAGGTCGCCGACGAGCGCCGTGGTCGGGAGGCCGCGTTGGCGAACCTCAACCAGGTGGCCGAGTCGGTGCGCGAACTCGTCTGGCAGAGAACACTCTCCGGCGAGCTGACGATGGTGACGTCTCGGGTGGAGGAGCTCTACGGGCTCGATCGCGCGGCGGTACTCGACGACCCGGGTCTGTTGCTGGCCGCCGTACACCCCGACGACCGAGACCGCCTGCAGACCGCCATGGCCTCGGCCGACCGGCGGTGGCAGCTCGAGTACCGGATCGTCCGGCCGGACGGGTCGGTGCGGTGGCTTGCCGAATCGGCACAGTTCGTACCCGGCAACGGAGTCGAACCCGATCATGTGGTCGGTAGCTCGCTCGACGTGACCGAACAATACGAGTTGCGGCGCCTGGCCGATCGTCGCTCCGGGGTCCTCGACGCCGTGTTGCGTACCGAGGCCACCGGGGTGCTGGTCCTCGACGCCGATGATCGCGTGCTCTCTGCCAATGCCGGGATCTCCGCGCTGACCGGGTACACCTCGTCGTTCCTGATCGGTACGCCGATGACCGTGCTCCTCGAGCCGGACCCGGACGGTCGCGTCGAGCGAGAGGGAGACGCGGACGTGCCGCGTCGTGTGGTCACCGCCGACGGCGTGGCCCGGCCGGTCACCGTCGAGGTGCAGACGGTCAGCCTCGATGGCGACCATCAGCGCGACGCGCCCCGCAAGATCGTCCTCGTGCGCGACATCACGCGGATGCGAGAGATCACCACCGAACTCGCCAACCGAGAGCAGTACGACCTGCAGACCGGTTTGCTCACGCGCACCTACCTGCGATCGAAGACCGCGGAGCTGATGGTGTCGGGGGTGAACTCCGTCGCTCTGCTGTGGATCGACCTCGACGGTTTCAAGGAGGTCAACGACCGATTCGGCCACCGGGCTGGCGATCTCGTCCTGGCCACGATCGCCACCCGGCTGCATCAGGCGGCCGGGCGGCACGACGTCGTCGGTCGGCTCGGTGGCGACGAGTTCGCGCTGCTCGTGACCCGTAGTCAGGATCTGCACGCTCTCGACTCTCTGGCATTGCGTGTGCTCGCGGCCATCCGGGAGCCGATCCCGTTGCACGATTCGATGGCCTACGTGTCGGCGTCGGTGGGCATCGCGGTGCACCCCCAGGACGCATCGACCGCAGACGAACTGCTGCACAATGCCGACACCGCGATGTACGTGGCCAAGGACCGTGGACGCGACCGGCACGCCTACTTCGCCCAGGAGATGAACGCCGCCGCCGACGACCGGGCCGCGATGAGACAACGGCTCGGTGCCGCCTTGAGCCGCAACGACTTCGTCATGCACTACCAACCGGTGGTCGACATCGGGACCGGCGGGGTCGCCTTGATCGAGGCGCTGGTGCGGTGGCGTCGTGACGGCGAGGTCGTGTCCGCTTCGGAGTTCATCGACTACGCGGCCGAGACGGGGCAGATGCGCGCGCTGGGACGCATCGTCCTGCAGCTGGTCGACGCCGACATCAGCGCGCTGCACGCCGCGCTGGGTGATCGACAGCCGTCGGTGGCGGTGAACCTCTCGGTCACCGAACTAGACGAGCGCGACATCACCGACTGGTTGCTGGCATGGGAGCCCGCGGGCGGACTGGGCAAGATCGTCGCCGAGGTCACCGAGTCGGTGCTGTTGGGTCCGGACAGTCGCGCGCTCGACACCCTCGGCCTGCTCCGGCGGCTCGGTGCCACCATCAGCATCGATGACTTCGGTACCGGGTACTCCAACCTCGAACTCCTCGACCGGCTCGAACCCGGCATCATCAAGGTCGATCGATCGCTGCTGCGTCGCGCCCAGGAGGACGAGCGGGGGGTCAACATCCTCGATGCCGCGGTCCAGCTCGCGCACGCCCTCGACGCCAAGGTTGTTCTCGAGGGTGTCGAGGACGAGGAGATGCTCGCGATCGCCGGCGAGAAGCAGGCCGATCTCGCCCAGGGCTATCACATCGCCCGACCGATGCCGCTCCCCGAAATCATCGACTGGATTGCTCAGCGTCCGTAGCCACATGGCACAATCGCCTACGTCGACACGACGACTTTCCGCCATGGTGTAATCGGCAACACTCCTGATTTTGGTTCAGGTATTCCAGGTTCGAGTCCTGGTGGCGGAGCTCCGGTGCAGTACCAGCTCCGAGCAGGTCACGGGTACCAGCGCTCCACCGTTGCGCAACGAGCTGGGTGTCGGTCGATCAGATGACACCTGAGGTGCGACGGGTTCGGGGACCGCGGAGTCGGGGCATACTGCCGTGATGGCTGCGGTGGGGCGGATGCGTTCGGTGATCGAGCGGCGGATGCTCATCAACTATCGGGTGGACCCGGTGGTGGCTTCGGGATGGGTGCCCGACGGCTTCCGGGTTCAGATCGTCGATGGGTCCGCGCTGGCCGGCATCTGTATGACTCGCGTGGCCCGCATGGTGCCACGGGGTGTGCCGGGGCCGCTCGGGTGGCGCGGCGAGAACGCGGCTGCGCGGGTAGCGGTGGAGTGGGTCGAGAACGACGTCACCCACCGCGGGACTTTCATTCTGCGCCGTTTCAGCGCATCCGCGGCAGTCGTGGCCGTAGGTGGTCGGCTGTTCCCAGGTGTGCACGACAAAGCGACGATCACCAGCACCGAAGCCCCGCACCGGATCACGGTGGAACTGCGCACCTCGGATGCTCCCACGGTGACCGTCGATGCAGACGTCGCGTTCACCACACGGCTGCGCGGCAGCGTCTTTCCGACCGTGTCCGATGCAGCAGAGTTTTTCAGCGCTGCCGCGACGGAATGGTCACCGGCCCGCACCGCCGACAGACTCGATGGATTGCGCCTTGACGCCGCGGAGTGGAGTCTCGACCCCACCACTCCCATACGGGTGCGATCCAGTCTGTTCGACGACCTGGCCGATGGTGTCGCCGAACTCGACAGCGTGCTGGTCATGCGCGACGTTGCCGCGGAATGGGTCCCGGTCCCGACACCACCCATGGCCGCCATGAAACCACGCGTGTGAGGGCTCGGTAGCGATCTGGGCTGATGCCCAACAGCTCTGACCGCTCTCGAAGACATGCGCGCCCGCGGGCCGAGGAATCGGGTGAGGCGGTCGAGTACGTGTCGTACGCGGAACTACCCATCGACTGCGGTGCGGTGGCCTCGATGAGATGGTGTCCGGATGCACCGCTTCCTCGGTCTCGTCGCGTTCGCGCTCGGTGGCGCCGTGGCGACGCTGGCGCTCACCACCCCTACCCCCTCGTCGTCCGAGTCGGTGCAGATCGTCGGCGCCCGGTGGCACGTGCTCTACGACAGCCCGGCGGCGACCGCAGCGGCGGGAGCAATTGCGGCAGTGGTGGTCGCGGCACTGTTGGTGCGGCGCGTCGACGGGGTGGCCGCTGCCGTGGCGGGCTTGGTGACCCTCGTCGTCGTCGGGGCAACCCCGAGCGGGGCCTTGCTGGCGAGGTACACCACGACGGTCGCCGCCGGTGTGGCGCTGGGTGGGTTGTGCGTGATGATCGTTGCCGGCGCGCAGCAGCACGGACGACTGCGGTCCACGTCGCTGGCCGCGGGCGCTGTGCTCGGGTATCTGGCCGGGCAGCCTCTACGCCAGTGGTGGCGTGGTGAATTCAGCACACCCCGGCGGTACGCCGACTATCTTCCGCACACCTCGGGCCCGCCAACCGACTGGGTGCTGATCGCCGGCGCCGTGCTGGCGATCATCGCGCTGGCAGCACTGGCCACCGCGACACGGGGCGAGTCGCGTCGGATCGCCCGAACGTGGTCGGTGCCGGCCATTGTTGTCGGACTCGTCGTTCCGGTCGCGGCCGTTGTCGCGTACTGGATTTTCCGAGAGTCCGTCACGAGCATCGACGACCTGGCGTCACGCAGTTGGGCCATCGGATACGTCGTGCTCGCACTCGCCCTCGTGGGTGCGCTGGTCCTGCCCGGACGTAGTGGGCTCGCCTGGGTGGGCGTCGTAGCGGTTGTCGCCTCAGTCGCGGCGGCGCACGTCGATGGTGGCGATACGACGGTCTCTCTGCTCGTGATTGCCGCCATGGTCGTGGCCGGTGCACTCCTGGGCCACTGGCGACCGGTGCCGCTGGTGGGGTTCGCGGTACTGCTCGTCGTGCTCCTCGCGCGAGGGTTCGACGCGTACGACACCGAACTCTGGGCGGTGGCAGCATCGGTGTTCGGCCTTCCCCTGGCATCGGCCTACACGATGGCGTCGCTGATGCCAGGACGCAACGTGCAGCACACCCGAACAGCGGCACCTGCCCTGGCCGCGCTCGCCTCCCTTGCCGCTCTGAGCGGTGGGATTGCGAAGTCCGATCACGGGTGGGTCTCGTATCTGCCGCTCACAGGTGCAGGGAGCTTCTCGACAGGTGCGGGCTACGTCGACATCGACACCGACCTCACGGTCACCACAGCGGTGATCCTTTCCGGCATCAGCCTTCTCGCGTGCGCGGTGGTCACGCTCCTGATTACGCGGCGACCTGACCTCGAGCCCGGCACAGCCAACGACGAAGAGGCACGATGACATCGACTGAAGCGTCCCGGACACCGCCGACAACCACGCAGGTCGCGGCCGCGGCCGGCGGCGGCGCCGCGCTCATGGTGCTCTTGGCGGTCGCGGTGACCGGACGATCGGGCTTCGGACCGCAGTCGTCGTGGCACGTTCTCTACAGCGGATCAACCGCGGTGCAGGCCGCCGGTGCAATAGTCGCTGTACTCGTGTCGACGTGGTCGCTGCCCACCATCGCTCGCTTGGCGACAACAGTTCTCGGTCTGTCGATCGCAACCATCGCGATCCTCGCAAGTGATTCCCTGGGTGCTGGTTTCATCGCCAGTATCGGCGCTGGCCTGGCGCTGGGTTGTCTCGCCGCCCACTCGGTGACACATGCCGACCGCCGCTCGGTGATCGCCCTCATCATCGGCGCGATCTGCGGCGTGACGGTCTACCGAGGGTTGCGGCCGATCGCCTTCAACGCCGTGGGAGACCGCTTCGAGACAACAGCAGTGGTCCTGATCGGACTCACCACCGTGATGGCCGGAGCCCTGTTGGTGGAAGCGATCGCATCGGCACGGTCGCGCTCCGACGGCGCCGCGCCGGTAACACCTGCGTGGACTTCTGACCGTCGGGTCGCGGCGGGTGGCATCGCGCTCGTGGTCGTGGCGGTCGTGACCGATTGGGCGTTCACCGCCTCGGTGATGAAGTCGCAGTCGACCGACGTGTGGTGGTGGGGTTGGCTCCCGGTGGTGGCGATGATCATCACCGGGTTGGCACTCCGCCGCGTCGGTGGCGCGATCGTGGTGGTGGCGGCCGCGTGGGCGGTGTCCAAGGTCGGCGAGATCACCTGGGCTCCGAAGCATTCCGTGTGGTTGCTGCTCGCGGTCGTCCTGGTCGTCGCGGCCTCGGTCGTCGGCTACCGGGTTCGCAGGCCCATCCTGGGTGTCGTCGTCCTCGCGTTCTGCGCCGCGACCTATCTGGTCTACGGATCGCCGCTGGGAGACATCTATTCGATGACCACAGTGTTCGTTGCACCGGCCGCCGCGGCATTCGCGGTCATGGGTGTCATCGCTGAGAATCCACCGTCGGCACCGGTCACCGTGACGGCTCTGTCCGGGCCCGCGATCTGGGTGATCGCTCCTCAACTGGTCTTCGTCGTGTTCGCCGGATCTGCAGGCGATGAACGAACGTTCAACAGCTCCTTCGGGCCACAGACGATGTCCGCCGCGGCGGAGCGAGCAATTCCGATGGTCATCGCGATCACCGCGTGCGCCATCGCGTTGGCGGTGATCGTGCGTCGACAGCGTGCGAGTCACTGATCACGGGCCTGATCGAGAAGC
>NZ_JAEMTF010000060.1:0-2128 GCF_016462415.1 Williamsia sp.
GTGGCGGAGGATAGGGGATTCGAACCCCTGAGGGCTATTAACCCAACCCGCGTTCCAGGCGAGCGCCATAGGCCACTAGGCGAATCCTCCGTCGGGAATGATAGCCGCGCAGGTGACAGGCGCCAAAAATGGCCTGGTCAACGCCCCGCTGTGCGACCGGCTCGGCACCGTCTACACTTGACGACGGATCCCGCGCGGCGTGCATCCTGTGAACTCCCCCAGGGCCGGAAGGCAGCAAGGGTCAACGGGCTCTCTCGGGTGCGCGGGATCCTCTTATCTATCCTCGACGCCCGGGTTCGGAGCGAAAGGCCAGCGTGAACTTCCACTCGATGAGTGCGACCGAACTCGGTACCACCCGCGACGAGCTGACCACGCTGTACTCGGATCTCCAGGCAGCCGGTCTGAAGCTCGACCTCACCCGTGGAAAACCCGCACCCGACCAGCTCGACCTGTCCAACGGACTGTTGTCGCTGCCGGGTGACGACTACCGCGACGGCGCCGGGACCGACACCCGCAACTACGGCGGCCTGGCCGGTCTGCCCGAACTCCGCGAGATCTTCGGCGAGCTGATCGCCGTGCCCGCGTCGCAACTGGTCGCGGCCAACAACTCCAGCCTGCAGTTGATGTACGACCTGACCTCGTACGCGATCCTGCACGGCACCCCCGACTCCGACGGCCCGTGGGGACAGCAGACGATCAAGTTTCTCTGTCCTGCACCGGGATACGACCGGCACTTCTCCGTCTGTGAGGCGCTCGGCATCGAGATGATCGCGGTCGAGATGCTGCCCAACGGACCGGACGTCGACGCCTGCGCCGCGCTCATCGCAGAGGATCCGTCGATCAAGGGTTTGTGGGCGGTCCCGACCTACTCCAACCCCACCGGCGTCACGTTCAGCGAGGACGTCGTGAAGGCGCTCGTCGAGATGGATGCGCCCGCCGACTTCCGGATCTACTGGGACAACGCCTACGCCGTCCACACCCTGGCCGACACCGCGCCGACGCCCTACCCGATCCTGGAGATGGCGGCCGCGGCCGGAAACCCCAACCGTCCCTACGTGTTCGCGTCGACGTCGAAGATCACGTTCGCGGGCAGCGGCGTCTCGTTCTTCGGGTCGTCGGAGGCGAACGTGGCCTGGCAGCAGAAGTACGCGGCGTTCAGCAGCATCGGACCCGACAAGGTCAACCAGCTGCGGCACCTGAAGTTCTTCGGCGACGCCGACGGGGTGCGCGCGCACATGGCGCGGCACCGTGAACTGCTGGCCCCGAAGTTCAAGCTCGTGTCGCAGATCCTCAACGACCGCCTCGGCGCGTCCAAGGTCGCATCCTGGACCGATCCCGAGGGCGGCTATTTCGTCAGCCTCGACGTCATCGACGGCACTGCCGCGCGGGTCATCGAACTGGCCAAGGACGCCGGGATCGCCCTGACCGCAGCCGGTTCGACCTACCCGTACAAGCGCGATCCCTACGATCGCAACATCCGTCTCGCCCCGACCTTCCCCGGCCTCGACGAGCTGGGCACCGCCATGGACGGCGTGGCGACCTGTGTTCTCCTGGCAGCAGCGGACAAGCTGCTCGCCGACCAGAAGTCCTGATCGGTGCCGGACCTCCGGGTTCCGCGGCCGGTACTCGTCACCACGATCGCCGTCGCGCTGGGACTTCTCGCGATCTGGCTGCAACACCTCGTGGTCGCGTTCGACGAACCTTTCTGGGGACTCTTCGACAACCAGCTCGATCTCGACGTCTACCGCGCGGGTGCCCAGACGGTCCTCGACGGTGACCGCCTCTACGACGCAAAGCTGTTGGGGCACCTCGACTACACCTACGCACCCATCTCGGTGCTGCTGTTCACCCCGTTCGCGTGGATGCCGTTCGCCGCGGCCCGCGTCGTCTGGTCGCTGCTGATCTTCGTCGTGCTCTACCTCGTGGTCACGCTCAGCTTTCGAAATCTGGGCTACCGCATCACCTGGCAGCTGCGCGCCGTCTCCGCGTCGCTCGTCGTGATCTCCGCGTTGCTCGAGCCGGTGCGCAGCACCATCTGGTTCGGCCAGGTGAACATCTTCCTGATGGCGCTGGTGCTGTGGGACCTGTTGCGTCCGGAGTCCTCCCGGCTGCGGGGTGTCGCCACCGG